>CAYYKI010000015.1:0-23893 GCA_964440975.1 uncultured Candidatus Saccharibacteria bacterium
AACATACTCTTCGCGGAACTGCGGTGGTTGTAGTTTTGTAACAAGTCGATCAAATATTACTCGGTCGATTGAGCGTGAATACTTTTCGTCTGACCGTCGACGATCTCGGGTGCTCGCTCGTTCGAAGGCCGTTGTTAGGTCTGTTTGTACCCAAATGGTAAGTGGCTGTACTTTTGATTTGGTAGCCATTTCACGTCGCTTTAGGCGTTCTTGGTAATCAAGCATTGCAATGTCGTCGTAGATTACGCTTAGACCGGCATTGAGCATTTCTTCGGTCATGTAATCCATAATTCTGGTAATGATGGCGTTTTCGTCATCGTCGTACTTGGGTTGCTCGAAAAGCTCATATCGAATGCGATCACCACTCACTAAGCCGAGCGGCAATTGAGTGGCAATCTGACGAGCAAAAAATGACTTCCCTGCCCCCGGTGGGCCAAGCATTATTAATAGTGTTGGTTTTGTGAGTCGCATCTCCGACATATCTTCTAGTGTATATCAATTGCGCCATTCATGGCAGTATGTTCTGTAATAGATCTCCTAGACCCGGGGTTAAACACGTTTTACGACCTCTGTTCTTGGTTCGATGCTCATGGTATACTCTGCAGCAGGCGTAGGGGTGTAGCTCAGCTGGCTAGAGCACAGGTCTCCAAAACCTGGTGTCGGGGGTTCGAGTCCCTCCACCCCTGCCAAGCAATGCATCGAATTCGAGAGTTTCTATGTATAGTGTGCCCGCAAAATCAAATCAGTCTTGTTTGATGTTACTCATGAGTACTTGTTAGAACTTCACCTTTTACTAAGTCGAGTATAATGTTATCCCCATCCTTTAAAACTTTTGTGCCTTGTTTCGTACTGACTATACAAGGAAGATTAAATTCTCTCGCTACAATTGCAGCATGCGACATCATCCCACCATGGTCGGTTATAAGTGCACGTGCATGTCGCATTAAAGGCACCCACCCAGGACTTGTTGATGGAACGACCAAAATTTTATTATTTTCGACGGGGTCGGTGTGGCTGTTTAGCACCGCCACTTCACCACTTATAAAATGACGTCCTCCAGTATTTGCTACAGTACCTTTAATTGTACTCATGGAAGATTGAAAATCTATATAACGCATCCAAAGTTCTTTTGTGTCTTCTAGATTTAACGAATATACTTGGCCGTTTTTAAAATACCAACCATGTTCAATGGTGCCTACAGTTTCTTGTATAAGCCGTCGAGTTTGCATCATCCATTTTTTACGCTCATCCATAAATTCTGCGAGACGTCTCGCAAGATTTAACATTACAACTTCTGAGTTTTTAAGCCCAAATTCTTCAATAATTGCTTGTCTCTTAGCGTGGTTGTCTTTTTGTTTGATTAAGCCATCTTGCTCAATCGCAGCAAGGCGTTTTTTGAAGTACCACTCAGCTTCTTCATTTGGACCTGCGTATCCATCTCGAATCCATGGATATTTACGTGCCATAAAAGCAGGATCTTTGGATTTATTTAATTCTTCATCTAATGTATTTAAAAAACTTGGTTTGTCTGGCAGTGTGAATGTGCCCCAAATTTTTGGCAACGTGCGCTCATCAAAACGTTGTAATTGTTTAGAAATGTAGATTTCTGCGCCATACAAAGAAAATTCGGCAAATTCTGTTCGGTACCATGCTTCAATTAAAGTTTTAGAAAAGCCTTCTCCATTCAGCTTAGGAAGCTTATTTTTAGCCAGTTCCCATGCTGCAATATCTTTATCTAAGCGGTCGAGTTTTACATACGTTTCAAAGGTATGTTCAACAAAATCTGAAAAACTTTTTGCATTGTTAAGCCACACCATTTTCCCATCATAAAAAAGAACTAGAGTGTTGGGTGGAGTTGGCATATGAGGATCGAGTGCCATCTCTTTAAAGAATCGCTCAGCTCCCATCATAAAGTCGTTCATATACTTAGGTACTGCTCGAGATGGGCCCCAATAGAACAAATCTTCTGGTTCGCCTAGGTTGTAGCCTTCGTTCAACTTGCCTGTTGCAGTTATTGGTCGTGCCTGCACAAACCACATCTTGCTATCTGCCCATGCCCACTCAATGTCCTGTGGCATGCCAAAAAGTTTCTCAGTTTTTTCTGCAAGATCTATAAGCTGTGTATAGTCAAAATCAAGTTCAAGTCCATGATCTACATTTATCACAATTCGTTTCGGGTCTGACTTTCCACTTACTAGATCTTCGCCAAGTCCTTCAACGTATTCGGTTACAAGCTGGTCTGCTCCTGTTACAGGATCTTTAGTAAATAGAACACCTGCGTATTTAGGCTGAATCATTTCCTGTACAACTACGGCAACTTCGAAATTACTACCCAACTTCTGGTTGTTAGCGTAAGCAACTGCACGTTCTTTTGCAGAGTTGTGGCATTCTGCAATTTTGGCAATTACGTCTTTAGGCTTTGTGTTGAGAAAAGTTTCAAACTGCCCTGCCCAGGATGCGCCTTCTGCATCTTCAGCGAGTGCAGATGAGCGCACGGCATATAGCTTTTTGTCGTTAAGTAGCATTTGGATATCATGCATCGCAAGTTCATCTAGTTCGCCATCTACAAAAGCTTTCAAGCCCACAGCAAAACCATTAGGCACCGGCAAACCGGCGCGCATCATAGTAGATAAGTTTGCCGCTTTACCGCCAAACTCTCCAACGCTCAACGTATCTCGTAGTTCTAGAACATTATTCACTATATGTATAGTACCATTTGACGAATATCTATAGCGATGGTTTTTTACAACACTTTTGCTTGGCGCCACCCCTATTAAACTTCGATAATCGTCCTGTATCTGCTGCCATAATGAAACTGTACTGCTGAATAGGGCATAAACATATGCAGCTACACGGTAGACAAAACAACAAAATGGTAGTATGATATTTTAATGGAAGTTTCAAAGACTGATGGCGAGAATTGCGAACTTACAATTGAGGATCAGGCCGATAAAGATCTAGTGAGTGAACTTTTACGTAGATTCATAGCTGCAAGCACGGATACTGATTTGGCAGCAAAAACTGCTGATGATCTTGTAGCAGTACAGAATGGCGCAGTGCGGGTTGTGTTTGGGATGGCCCAGGTGCATGAAGTAATGAATCTGCGACAGTCTTACCACGAAGATTTGGTAGCGGCTGCAAACTTGCCGCCCAATCAAGCCGGAGAAGCAATTGCGCACCGCGTGGGTATACATAAAGCTGCAGAAACTTTACTCGCAAAGTACGCCGCGCTCGATTAGCTAAGCAAGTTGCGCGTTTGGATGGCCATCTCACCCATTTCGTCTGTCGCGATAATATAAACTGCAACGGGCGCGCCGCTATGGCTGATTCGTCGTATGCCGTCAGAATGCTTTGCGGCTAGGTTGCGTTTGGTATCGACATCGATGCCCAAGAAATGCAGTGGCTTGCAGATTCGACTACGCAAAATATTTGAACGCTCGCCGACGGTGCCCGTAAATATCACTGCATCAATACCGCCGAGCGATGCGGCCATCTGCCCGATGCCTTGCTGAATATGGTATACATACATTTGCAGTGCCAGCTTGGCATCGTCATTACCTTCTTTTTCGAGCTGCAGAAGTTCACGTATATCTGCAGATAATCCACTGAGTCCCAGTAGGCCGCTCTTATGATTAAGATATTCTTGCACATCCGACGGAGTAAGTTTTAGACCGGTTTTTAGGGCTTGGACAGCCGTTGGGTCTATGCTTCCACTGCGAGTAGACATTACCAGACCCTCTAATGGTGAGTAGCCCATACTCGTATCAATACTCTTCCCTTCTTTTACGGCAGTTATACTACTACCACTGCCTAAATGACACACTATGAGGTTATCTGGGATAGAGTGATAGTCGTCTAGCGAGCGAATAGCGGACTGTACGGATAGGCCGTGATAGCCGTAGCGTTGAATACCCAGTTTATTCGCGTCACTTTGTGAGATGCCATATAGCTTTGCATGGGAAGGCATAGTTGTATGAAATGCGCTATCAGATATACCCACAAGTTTTTTGTGCGGCATAAAACGTTCGAGTAAATGTACTTCTTGCATGGTCGCGTCGATATGAATAGGTGCAGTTATTTGGAGTTTTGCCAGGTGTTCACGCGCGGCACTATCGAGGATGCGGCTTTTTTGAAAATATGCTGACGGTGCAACAATGCGCACGCCAACCGCATCGACGTCTGCAATATTGTGGCCATTTAGCTCTAAAATTTCTGCTATTTTACTTGACGCAAAAGTGACGTGGCTGATACCTGCGGGTTGTGTTTTGCCACTGTTGTAGCTATAGACTACTTGGTTATCCTCTACTTCAAAATGAATAGAAGCAGCTTGCTTATCACCCACATATAGGGCGTACTTTCGGCTGGCGCTCCCAGGATTGGCGATTAGTATCGTCGGCTCAGCCATGGTGCCATTTCCAATTGCGAATTTCAGGCATATCTACGCCATGCTCGTTAATGTAGTTGCGGTGCTCAACCAGCTTTTGTTGCATAAGTTCTTTGAGTTTAAGGGCTTGCGGGGTTTGGTTTTCTATGCGATCAATTACATCAATAACCAAGTCAAAACGATCAAGATTATTGACAACGGTCATATCAAAAGCGGTCGTAATTGTCCCCTCCTCTTTGTAGCCGCGGACGTGCAGATTGCGATTGTGGCGTCTATAGGTTAATCGATGGATGAGCCACGGGTAGCCGTGGAATGCGAAAATAATCTCCTTATCTTTTGTGAAGAGTTCGTCATAGTCGGCATCGCTTAGTCCGTGAGGGTGTTCGCTATTTGGCTGTAAGCGCATAAGGTCAACAATATTAACAACGCGTACTTTGAGTGACGGGAGATATTCGCGCAATATTGAAACAGCGGCCATTGTTTCGAGCGTCGGTGCATCGCCGGCGCAAGCCATGACAACGTCTGGTTCACTACCATTGTCGTTGCTCGCCCATTCCCACACACCTATACCTCGTGTGCAATGTTCGATTGCCTGGTCCATAGTTAACCATTGAGGGGCGTCGTGTTTGCCACAAATGGTGAGATTTATGTAGTTGCGGCTTCGTAAACAGTGGCTCATAACTGAAAGTAAGCAGTTCGCGTCGGGTGGTAAATATACGCGTGCCGTGGCAGCCTTTTTGTTGACCAAATGATCGATGAACCCAGGGTCTTGATGCGTAAATCCATTGTGATCTTGCCGCCAAACATGTGAAGTCAACAAGTAATTTAGCGACGGAATATCCTTACGCCATGGCAGCTCGGAGCACATCTTGATCCACTTTGCATGTTGGCTAACCATAGAATCAACAATACGGATGAATGCTTCGTAACTATGCAGAATGCCGTGACGGCCGGTGAGCAAGTAGCCTTCAAGCCACCCTTGCGCTTGATGTTCGCTCAGCATCGAATCTAAGACAGCTCCTGATGGTGCCAAGAACTCATCATGCTGGCGGGTAGAAGCCACCCATTGTCGGTTGGTAGCCTCAAACACAGCTTCAAGCCGATTTGAGATTGTTTCGTCTGGACTGAAAATACGAAAATTTTTGTTAGGCAGATTTAGTTTAATGACATCCCGTAGATACGGCCCAAGTGCATGCACATTGCCAACCCCTCCCATGCTCGGACGTGTTACGTCTACTGCATAGTCTCTGAACTCTGGCAGCTCAAGCTCAAGCATCAGTTTGCCGCCATTAGCATGTGGATTTGAACCCATACGATGCGTACCAGTTGGTGCTAAAGCTGATAGCTCTGGTAAGAGTGTGCCATTTGCATCAAAGAGTTCCTCGGGTTTGTAGCTTTTCATCCAGGTCTCTAAGAGTGCAAGGTGATCGGGGTGGTCATCATCCACTAATATTGGTACCTGGTGAGATCGGAAGTTGTCCTCGATGTGCGCATTATCGACTACTTTGGGTCCGGTCCAGCCCTTGGGTGAGCGTAGGATAATCATTGGCCATAGTGGACGGTCGTCATTTTTGTGCGTATGTGCGTGCGCCTTGATTGCCCTTATTTTTCGTACGACGGCATCAAGAGTACTGGCCATAAGCTCATGCATTTCGTGTGGATTAGATCCTTCTACAAAGTAAGGGGTCCAGCCGTAGCCTTGGAACAAACGCTCAAGTTCACTGTGGCTAATGCGGGCGAGAACCGTAGGATTGCTGATTTTGTAGCCATTCAAATGTAATATTGGCAGTACAACACCATCTGTAATGGGATTCAGAAATTTATTTGAATGCCATGCAGTCGCCAGTGGCCCAGTTTCTGCTTCGCCGTCGCCAACCACACAGGTAGCGATAAGGTCCGGGTTGTCGAAAACAGCTCCAAAGGCATGACTAAGAGAATAGCCCAGCTCACCGCCTTCATGAATTGATCCGGGAACTTGCGGTGACACATGGCTAGATAGGCCTCCAGGAAACGAAAAGCGTTGAAATAATTCCTTCATGCCTGCCTCGTCCTGCGTGACTTCTGGGTAATATTCGCTAAAGGTACCCTCCAGGTACGTGTTAGCGACGAGGGCAGGCCCTCCATGTCCAGGTCCAGAAAGGTATATCATATTTAAATCATTGGCTTTGATAATTCTATTCAAGTGGGCATAGATAAAGTTCTGGCCTGGTGTCGTGCCCCAGTGGCCAAGCAGATTCTTTTTTACATCCTCTACTTTGAGTGGTCGGGTCAGTAAGGGGTTGTCGCGGAGATATATTTGCCCAACGGAAAGATAATTAGCCGCTCTCCAGTATGCGTCTATGGCTTGCAGCTCGGCTGGCTTTAGCATGGAAGTCCTGTAGTGAGTTCGTAGTCAATAAGCATGTCTATACATAAGTATATACGAAATTGCTTATGCTATGCATAGCGGACACTAATTTTAGCTTTGGTCACTGGATAAGATGTACCTGCCGCTGTGCTTGGCAATTTATTCTGGCGGGCTGCTACCAGAACTTAAAGATGATCATGGCTGCAATAGCGATCGCCCAACAGAGTGCCAGGAATGTATCGCCGCCTCTAGCAACAAAGGCGTGGAGTTTTTTAATCGTTGCCTTTTTGAGTGGCAAATCAGCGTAATTTAGACGGAACCAAGCCCAATTCATAGCAATAACGGCGGTGTAACAAAACAAACAGAAAATGCAAATGTAGCCAATACGGTACGTGCTTTGCCACAAATACCAAGCGCCAAATCCTAGAAAGAAAACGGCAAAAAACTGCATAGCATACCGAACGTGGCGGTGTAGTGTGCTGCCCGTAAGTCCAGCAAGAGCTACGCCAGCAGTTATGGCAAAGAACATCATGCACACTAGTGAGTTAGAGAAACCGAACACCCGAGATTGCCAGGCATTGAATACATTAGTGCAGCTGAATATCGCGTTGATATCACAGCTGAGTGCTACCTTGGGGTACAGTGCGCTGTTAATGCGCTCGATAGTCTGTATGAGTGAGGCGATAAGTCCAACGGTAGAGCTTGCTAGTAGTACCGCCCAAAGGGTATTGCTTGTTTTCTTCACTATTCTATTATACGCCCTATGTCCATGTGGCTGCAACCTTCCATTCCCTCCCCCTTTCACTGGAGCGTATACTATATATAGGAGGTATAAAATATGAGAAAACAGTGTCAAAGTTGTGGCATGCCACTTGTAACGAAGAAAGCAGGCGATTGTCGTGGTACCGAAAAAGATGGTACTCGGAGCGAAAAATGGTGCAGCCTATGCTATCAGGATGGAGCGTTTGTAGGCAAGGATTGTACGCTTGAAGATATGCGAAAAATCGTCGATGATGCGCTAGTAAAGAACGGGAGCGGTAGGATTATGCGTTGGATGGCGCAAAAGCAACTGCCTCGACTGGAGCGTTGGAGATAAGTGTATATTGCAATCCATGCCAGCTGTAAATGCGCACAGATCGTTTGTCCTTTTGAACCGGGCTATAAACTCTAGTATTATGGCGCTATAGCAAGCAATTAAAAAGGAACAGAGATTGCAAGAACTTACAAATATCATCGACGGGGACATCGACAGCACCCATGAAACACTTTTGGCGTACAGCCACGATGCAAGTATTTTTGAAGTGGTACCGAAGGCCGTAGTATATCCTAAAAATAAGGGCGATATTTCTAAGCTTATCGCGTATGCCGCTTCGCAAAGACAAGCTGGTGCTGACGTATCGCTCACCGTTAGAAATGCGGGAACCTGCATGTCGGGTGGGCCTTTAAATGACAATATTATTGTGGATGTGTCGCGCTACATGAATGCTATTGGGGAGGTTGACGAAGTAAGGCAATCCGTTTGGGTTGAAGGTGGCACAATGCACGTAGATGTCGAAAAAGCGACACACCCTAGAGGCCTCCTATTCGCGCCGTATACTTCATCGCGTGATATTTGTGGCATAGGTGGCATGCTCGGCAATAATGCTTCAGGCGAAAAGTCGGTTAAATATGGGCCTACTAGTAGTAATGTAGGTAATATTCATGTCGCATTGGCCGACGGCAACGTCTATGAGTTTGGGCCGCTAAGCACAAAAGAGCTCGAAGCAAAAAAGTCGCTAGAAACCTTCGAAGGCAGAATATATCGCGGCCTAACCAAGCTGTTAGATGAGCATGCAGAACTAATCGAGCAAGCCAATCCGCAAACAGTTAAGAATGCTGCTGGCTATCCATTATGGGAGTTATGGGACGAGCACCGTACGCAGCTAAACGTAGCCCGACTGTTCATTGGCGCCCAAGGAACCTTGGGTATTATTACTGATGCAGAGTTGCAACTGGTGCAAATGGCAAAATTCCAACGGATGATTGTTATACCTATTGAGGGTCTACAGAATTTGGCTCAAACAGTTCAGGTGTCAATGCGACACCATCCTGTAACCTGCGAAACATTCGACCACCATACGTACGAACTTGCAGAGCAGTATCATCCAGAAGATGCCAATCGCGCCAATGCGGCGAAAGGCATGCACATGGTAGTGATGGTGATGTTTGAGGGTGATAGTCAGGAGCAGGTTGATCAGCTTACACAGGATGCGCAGAGAGAGCTCGAGGAATTAGGTCGGACGGTGCTATGGATAGATGACCCGGCAGTCGCTGAGAGCTTTTTACTTATACGCCGTAAGAGCTTTAAGATGCTGCTTGAACATCCTCACAAAGATATGCGAGCGATGGCATTTCTTGAAGATACGATTGTTCCGTTAGAAGTGTACGGAGAATTCTTATCCGCACTGGAAGCCATACTTGCCCAGTATGACATGGTGTATACCTACGCGGGTCATATTGGGGATGGCAGCATTAGACTTGTACCCTTAATAAATATGGAAGCCCCGGGTGCCGCAGAGACGGTAATGGAACTCGAGACCAAAGTTAATGATCTGGTTATTGCAATGGGCGGCTCTATAAGCGTAGATCACAATGATGGCATAATTCGTACGCCGTATTTACCGCAATTTTTTGGAGATGATGTTTATACGCTTTTTGCTAAAGTAAAGGAGCTATTCGATCCCCTTGGGATTTTTAATCCTGGCAAAAAGGTCGGTGGTAGTTTTGCATACACACTTGAACATATTGTGCGTACAAATAATTAGTTATTTGGTTGCTTTCGTCCCCGCTAGGACTCATCAGCACAGTTGATACTCTGTGGAGCAACAACAAACAGACCACGCAACACAACCAAACAAGATGACCCGGAGGTCAGACAGAACCGGTCGGCTCCACTTGTGTGATTGCCGCATGGCCGGTTTGCTGTTGCAAGGTTCGAGGCCGTGTGGGGCTACGAACGGAGGTGGGAGTTCTTGGGCTCCAGCCCGGCGCGCTTGAGCACCTCGGTGCTGACGCCGACCTTGCGGAGGGTCTCGTAGGTGAGGCCCTTGCTGATGGCGTACGGCCGGAGGTGCAGGACGAAGTCGCGCTCGAGCGTCTCGATGTTCGAGGCGTCGCTCTGCTCCAGCACCGTGAGCTCACGCTCGAGATCGGTCACCAGCTGGGTGGTGAGCAGCTCCTCGATGGGATCCGTGATGCCCTCCTCCAGCTTCTTGGTGGCCTCCTCCAGCGAGGACTTGACGGACTCCAGGGTCCGCTTGCGTCCGCGCTTGGGCTTGTTCTTCTTCAGCGCGTCCAGGTAGGCCTTGACGGCCCGGGACTGGATGCGGCCGGCAGCCAGGGCGGCCTTGTGCTCGTCGCTGAGCATACGGCTGGGTGCCTGGCTGTCGCTGCCGCCGTCGATGGAGACAGCGGGTCGATCCTCAAGGTCGAGGCTCATTTTGTAACGCTCCTCTCAACTAGGTAGAATCAGTGCGGATACTTTCCGCCGATTACCTTGGCAGGCACTAGATGAGCGGCTGAGCTATATGCGTATAGATCAATCGCTCACCTAGTGCAATGGTTGTGTGTAGTCTGCTTGTCAAATGGCTGAACTTGAGACAGTGCTCAAATTCGGAGCATATAATATCATAAAAGTTGATAAAAGACAATATTTTCTGAAGAAAGTTTTTGTTATTTTATATTTTGTCCACTTCTGTAACAAGGTCGCCGGACGCTTGTTGAGGATTTATCAGCACTTTTGAGTGGGTCAGATAGTATAGAAAATACAGGAGTGCTAGACCGGCTACCCAACGGTAAGCCGCAAATATAGATCGATGCTCTGCTATGACACTAAAGCCGTAAGATATGGGCACAATGATGAGATAGTCGATCATACTAATAGCCGAGCTTGCCGTAGCACGAAGATGCGTTGGGATGTTGCGGTGCTTTAGATCATTGACATTCGCAAGGGTAGCGCCAAAACACACCGCAAAAAACGCGAATGCACCGTATTTGAGTGCACTTGATGGTAGGGACATTGCTGCGAACAAAAAAGCACCTATGAGCGCAAACCCAAAACCGTTAAAGCGCAAATGCTTAGTTAGTAGGTTGCCTAGTGCGATATACAGGCCACCTAGACCATTGGCGATACCAGTGAGGATGGTGCTGCCGCCAAACAGTGCCAAGTAATATAGCTGAGCATACTCATAATACGTTGTTTGCACTAGAAAGAGCACCAGGCAGATAAGTAGTACATGTCGCAATACTTTGGTTGCGATGAGTAGCTTGGTTGCTTCCCACATGTGGGTGAGAGCTCTTTTGGATTGCAGCTGTTTGTGCTTTGGCGGTTCAACGAGTATGAATGTAATAAGCAATCCAATTGCGATAGGAATTAGCGTTAAAAAGTACGGCGTTTGTAACGAGGTTGCGTTTGCAATAAACCCACTTGCAGTGGAGCTCAAAAATATGCCAGACATAAAGAACGCTTGCGACCGGCCGTAGATTTTTTTGTACTCCGACTCTCGCTTTAGGGCTGCAAGCGAGTCATATAGCATAGCTTCTTCTGTCCCGGTAAAGCATACGAGATAAAAACCCCACACAAGGGTTCCAGCTAAGTATTGGCTTAAGTTGGTGCTAGAGCCAAGAATAATATTAGCAAGCAAGAAACACCCCAAAGCCAAGCTCATAGTGCGTCGTCGACTCCATCGGTCGGCAAGCGCGCCACTAGGAATATTAAATAGTACCTGTACTGCCGCGTACATCATTACCATGTACGCGATATCTCGAGGAGCAAACCCCAGCTTAGTAGTTATGAACACTTTCTCAATGCCATACCAAAACACAAGTCCGACGCACATGTTGAGTATGTACATGAGCTGTATGTTGCGGGTGAGCTGTGCTTTAGTTGGTTGTGCCATGGTTTTGCTTTAGTTAATCATAACAAATAAAAGGATGGCCGAAGCCATCCAGCGCACAAAGATTAGTTATTCTATACCTGGTTGCGCCCGAGGTTCTTTTTGGTTTCGGTATACCACACGTGCTTGCGTGCAATAGGGTCGTATTTACGCAGCTTTAATTTTTCAGGGGTGTTCATTGTATTACGCTTTGTGTAATACGTACGATGACCGGTCTCTTCTGACACCAGTCCGACTAGAATTGATTTTGCACCTTTTTTGGCCATAACTTGTAGATGATAACAGATAGTGTGCTAAGTTTCAAGGTGTTATTTTAATTCTCATCAGGCGTATCAGTGTCAAAGACATGCATGATTTGGTTGGTATCGATAGTTGTGTCGTCGTAGTTTATCAAAATGGCAGCTCGTAGCATTTCCGCATGAGCTTCCTTGCCGTCTACAATACCAATAAGCAAGGACCCCCACGCCTATTAGATGGACTGCTGCTCCAGATATGGAGACAGGTGGGTGCTCCGCGAGTGTGCCATACCCTATCATTGCAAGGGCGCCGGCGTTAAGAAATATTCCAGCAATCCGGACTCGTGTAGCCTGGTTGCTTTTGTGGAGATAGTGCTCGAATAACTTACTTGGTGGAGCAGAAATGCGCTCTCGTTTCATATATATAATGGAGCCGTTGCCGGGATTTGAACCCGGGACCCCTTCCTTACCATGGAAGTGCTCTACCACTGAGCTACAACGGCACTTAAACCATGCGATTATATCAGTTCTTTCTCTGTTAATAAAGCGGCAGGTAGCCTTAATCTGTGGGTGCAGTTATGATATAGGCATGGTCATTTTAGACATAGAGACGACCGGGCTGGATGTGGAGGTGAACGGACTGCTCTCAATAGGCGCCGTGGATTTCTCGCGTCCACGAGATACTTTTTACGGAGAGTGTCGAATTCGAAAGGGCGAGCGTTATTCGACAGCTGCCCTAGAAGTGAACGGTTTTAGCGTCGACGAGATAAAAGATTCTTCAAAGCAGACAACCCAAGAGTTAATTAAGAGCTTTGAGGGTTGGATGTCGCGTCGGAATGTTAAGGTTATTGGTGGGCTGCATATTGCCAGTTTTGATGTTCCTTTCTTGCTTGCCAAGGCTAAGCAAGTGAGAACATCACTTAAGTTGCACAAACGCTCGATTGATTTACATTCACTCGCCTACGCAAAGATGTTGCAGCTTGGCAGGATCGTTCCCTTAACTGACGGATGGTCAGTGATGGACGTTGACTTTATATACCCTTTCTGTGGCCTACCTCGTGAACCGCGCCCGCGCAATGCGCTCAACGGCGCAAAATGGGAAGCCGAGTGTATGGCGCGCCTTATTTATGGCCGCAAATTACTAAAAGCATTTGAACGATATGAGGTGCCGGATTATTTGGCGATTACATAGCAGACTACTTTTTTTTAACAAGATAGCTTAATAGGCCCGCAGCACCAATGACGATGCTTGTTATTGCTAAAGTCTTTCCTAAGTTGTTTAAGAGTAATAACGTTGAATAACTGAGGGCGGGTTTTTTACCTGATCCATACATAATAATCCCGGCTATCAAAAACGCATCAATAAATAACCATAGTGTTTGTGAGATTACTATTGGCTTAAGTTTATGAATGACCCCGTAGCTTAGTGAGACAAGTCCGAGTATAAGATAAAATATCCATGACAATAACGAGACACCACGTGCTTCCTGATTGGCAAATATTTGAATTATTTGCGGCGCTGCCGATAAAGGTCCAGCTACAGCAACAATACCCATTGCGCCATCAATAGACTTGTTTCTGATGCGGGTGGATTTTGACTGCGGCATAAGCACAAGTATAATTTGTAAGTAATGACTCGGAAAGTCCAAAACTCAAAAAGAAAATCAAAAACTGATATTTCAATGCGCCTACTTTTTGTTCAGGCTGTTCTGTTTACAATTGCAGCATTTATTAGCTTTGTGTTTTTGCTACCTAATGACTTTAAGAATACTCACAAACACTATAAGCAGTGCTTAAAAGAAAATGTTGCTCTTAGCGCCACTGAGCTTAACAAAAAATGTCCCGTTCCATACCAGTAATATACAGACTGCATATTTGGAGCCACCTGTCGGATTCGAACCGACGACCTGCTGTTTACAAAACAGCTGCTCTAACCAGCTGAGCTAAGGTGGCCTATATCAGACGAGATAGTACCAAATATTTACAGATATGGCTAGCCAAATCCTTTTTGCTGGAGCAAAATATATTCATGCAATGTGCGGAGTATGGGGCTTGTGATTGATCAAGTTTTTAGAGGGTACTTACCTGCAGAAGTGAATGCCCAACTGACAGACTTTGATGTTCAGATTGAGGGTGTCGTGTCTACTGAAGAGAAGTTGTTGGCTGCGCTCGGTAGTGAACTGTTTGCAGGTGTTCCAATGTCGAGGTCGGAGCTTGCTGACTTTACCGGAGTTGAATATAAAGAGTCTGGCTTGGCTATTGCCGGTCTTGAGCATGAACGCAGAGTGTGGCGTTATGACATGTCGTATTCAGATGTGCTAGAGAAAAGATTTGCAATCGCGACAACAGGGGCTCGGCTGTTGATTGCTCGCTATGCCTTCTCGCAGCAAACAACTATTGCCCAGGTACGGGCAACAACACATCATCACAAAGATCGCAAAGAATCTGTCTATAAGTTGGCTGCTAAATAACTGCTCGTCGAGGACGGGCGATGCGGCGTGCTCGCGGTGAGGGCATTATGAGGGTGCGTAGTTTGTTGCGAATCTCTTCAGCATGCTCTTCGTGCCCGGTTGCCTCGTACGCCTTCGCAAGGAGCTGATAACTCTCCGGATTTGGTTCTAGCTCAACAGCTTTCTCAAGTTCAAGCAGCATCCCCTTGTTGTCGCCAAGTCGCTCTAGCACCTTCGCGTATGCAATGTGTCGAGCCGCAAGATTTTCTTCCATTTCTAGGGCGTGCTCAAATGCTGCGGCTGCTTTCTCATAGTTCTCTGTTTCATAGTAGATGAGACCAAGATTGTGCAAGCTTGATGGACTGGGTTCAAGCGAGCTGGCTATCTCAAAACAGTCAATTGCGTCTTTGTATTCCTTCTGCTTTGCATACAGAATCCCTAAGCGGTTATAGGCTGCAGCGTTTGTCTGATCAATCTTCAAAATGGTAAGCAAGGCTTTTTCGGCTCGCAGAAACTTGTTTTCTCGCAATCCGACATGCGCTATATCCCAAAGTTTTTGCAGCCGAAGGCTCAGTTTTTGACTTAACGGCTCAATATCTGCCTCAGTTTGCGATAAGCGCTGTAAAGTAAGTGCAAAGATGGCTGTAATGAGTAGTAACGCGAACATATCAGAAGTAGTATATCAGATTAGTTCTAAAGCTAGGCTATCGAGCACAAGCTTGATGTTCGCATTGCCAATAAGCCGGCGGTGCGCAGTCAGGCATGCGTTCATGCGATCCTGCCATTGCCTGTAGGCTTGATTGCCTTGTTTGAGAGTTTGGTGCATGGCGCTTCTACAAAGTACGAGCAGATTTTGGACAAGTTCTAGAGCTGCGTCACGGTCCTTATTGTATTGCTCTGTCGAGATAGCTCGCTCATATTTAGACTTAGCAATGAAGTTCTTCGCAGTATCAATACCAGCTAAATCCTTATCGAGCCGTTGATGTGCTACATTTACATAGCCGCCGCTAAGACTATAGACGCGTGATATCGCTGCTGTGTCCAGGTCTGGAAAATGCTTATTAAATTCACTCATAGGCAAAGGAAGTAGGCGCACCTGCTGGCAGCGAGAAAGAATGGTTGGCCGGAGATTGCCTGTATGTTGAGCGAGTAATATGATAACCGTCCCAGGAACAGGCTCCTCGAGGATTTTAAGGAGTGCATTTTGTGCAGGTTCCGCCATAGTGTCCGCATGATCGATAATGATAATGCGCGCAATAGTATTGCCATGTTTTAGTTTTGCAAATTGTTGCACTTCGCGAATCTGTTCAATGGTTACCTGTTTGTTGACAGGTTCTAGGTACAGAAGTTGATCTGCGGTTGGCTGGGTTTCAATAGAAAGCCAATTTCGGCATAGCCACATAGCCGTTTCTTTTTTGCCAGATCCGACTGGGCCCGATAGTATCAGCGCGTGCGTTGGGTGCTGCGCTAACTTATGGAGAATTGTGGTTGTCCTTGGGTGCCACACTGGGTCGATCATAATATACTGCCTTCAAAGAACTCAACAAACTCTTTAGGTAGGGGGCTCGTGAATATCTTTCGCTCACTGCCAGGAATTGTTATTTCCAATGACAGCGCGTGTAGCCATAAGCGATCGCCTGCCTTTCCATAAAAACGATCGCCGACAATAGTATGCCCAAGGTGTTGGAGGTGTACCCGCAATTGATGTGTTCTGCCGGTGCGCGGATTGAGTTCAACGGCTGTCAGGGACTTTGCTTGATTACGGGCAAGTACTCGAAATTGTGTCTCAGCAGGTTTGCCGTTAGCGTCGACTCTAAACGTTTGTGGTTTTTTTGGATTTCTGCCGATTGGCCACTTTACGATGGCCTCGTCGTTTTCTATTAGACCGTCCACGATAGCAATATAGGTTTTTTTCACTTTGCGTTCAGAAAATTGTTTTTGCAAATAACTGACGGCTGCAGCCGTTTTGGCGCAAATCATCACGCCACTTGTGTCTCGATCGAGACGATGTACAATGCCTCCCCTTTCATTTGCAGCTAAATCCGGGTCAAGCTTATTGGCAATAAAGGTTGCGACGGTCCCCTCGGCATTAAAGACGCCCTTGCTGTGGGTTAAAACTCCCGCAGGTTTGTCGACAACAATAACGGTATCGTTTTCGAAAAGGATAGGCATATCAATATGCGCGGCTTCGTTCAGCGACTGTAGGTTTTGAGTGAGTTGAATCACATCGCCTACTCGCACTTTTATACTAGCTCTCGTAGCGGGTGAGCCGTTTACAAGTACAGCGCCTTGCGAACATAGTTTGGAGAGAGCCGACCGCGAGAATGCAGGATACTTGGCTGCCAAAAAGCTATCTAATCGACTTGTTTCCTTAGCAACTAAGCTATCGTTTAAGTTGGTGCTTACAGGGTCAGCCGTGGGCATATCTGCGTCGTTGTCCGACTTTTGTACCTGAGTCATATGTGCCCTAACGCAGGCCAGCCGCTTTTTGGACGGCGGATAACGTTTGATTAGCTACTTGATTCGCCGCAGTTTCTGACTGCTCAAGCTTGTGATATATCGCCTCGTCGCTAACAGAGGCGAGTTGCGTTTGGAAGTTGGCAATAAACTCCTGTACTGCAGTCGTGACCTTTTGTTTCAGTGGACCGTATTGTGTTTGGCCCTTGTAGGTATCGGCTACTTCATTGACGTCGCGGCCCGTTAAAAGTGCCTCTATTTGTATTAGGTTGCTAACTCCCGGTTGATTTATCGGGTCGTAGGCAATTTTTCCTGCGCTATCTGTTGTAGCGGTGGCAATCTTTTTGGCTATTGTCACGGCATCATCGGTTAAGAATATCACGCCCTTACCAGTGTCGTCGGACTTGCTCATTTTCTTTGTCGGATCAGCCAGGTCTTTGATGCGCAGGCCTTGATCTTTGCCAAAAAACACATGCTGGTCTTGCACTGGCTTTGGAATGACGAACAGGTCTTGATTGAACTGGTTGTTGAGGCGCTGGGCAATGTCTCGTGCAAATTCGAGGTGCTGGGTCTGATCATCTCCAACCGGGATGTACGAAGATCCGTACAGTAGTATGTCGCTCGCCATTAAGACAGGATAATCGAATAGCCCTACGCTTATCCTGTCGGCGGATAGCTTGGCTGATTTGTCCTTAAACTGGGTCATTCTGCCCATTTCACCGACTCCCGTGAAATTGTTTAAAAGAACGGTCAATTCGCTATGAGCACTCACATAGCTTTGACGAAACAAAATCACCTGTTTGTTTTCTATGGGCAGCCCAGCAGCAATGTACACGCGTAAATTGTTGAGTATTTGTTCTTGTAGTTGGCTATAGTTAATCGGTGTTGTCACGCTATGTAAATCTGCCACCATGAGATATATATGATTATCGGTTGCCTTGTTTTTTGCCATATCAACGAGTGGGAGCAGTGCACCAAAATAATTACCCAGGTGTAGGTCGTTTGTGGCTCTAAATCCAGTGAAAATTACCGGGCTCATCGTAGACATTGTATTACAAACTCCTTCAATATGTCGTAAAAGTCAGTCAGGCCTTTAATGGATATCCATTCGTCGTCGCCATGGGCACCACCGCCTGCAGGTCGGGTCATGATAGTTGGTACGCCAGCGGCGCTTAAGAATCGCGTGTCAGCCGAGCCACAGACAATTTGGTGTTCCATTTTTTTGCCCATCTTTTCCAAATAGATAGACTGGAATAACTCTAAATATTCGGTATCGACACCAGTCTCAAATGCATCTTCATTTTCATTTACTTCGAGCGTCACACCATATTGCTTGCAAAGCGTCTCAATAGCGCCTACCGACTGCCGTAAGGTGTCCTGCGACATAAAACGCAAGTCTAGTGTTGCATAGACATCCTTTGGCGTTCGATTACTAGCGTCGCCACCCCCAATGGTTGTAATGACGCAGGTATCGGTGTCTAGAGCTTGGGTGGCAAAAGCTTCTTCTATGCCGAGTAAGCACTGCAAAAATTCTCTAACCGGCGATTTACCTTCCCATGGGCGTGAGCCGTGAGATGGCTTACCAGTTTTGCTCAGTTTTCCCTGCCAGCAACCTTTGCCCATCTTTTCGAGACCAAAGTTGTCGCCACCGTCGGGCAGAACAGCAACGGTCGGTCTTAAGCCTCTGTCCACTAGTGCCTTCATGCCATTATAGCCACCTATTTCTTCATCAAAAGTGAAAAGCACGGCTACATCTTTATCGCGTAAATCGTCCCCTATTTCATCGAGTAGCTGTAAGTAGCACGCAGCACCATGCTTCATGTCAAAAGCCCCTCGGCCCACTAGGCGATCGCCGTCAATAGTCGCGGTGAATTGTTCTTTGCTCGCAGGTACCACATCGAGGTGGGCTGTCAGTAGTAGTCTTGGCTCCTGGGCAGAATTGCCATACGCTAGTACGAACGGTACGTTATTAATTTGGTCAACTTCGACCGTAAGGTGACGTTCTAAGATTGGGCGTATATGTGCAATGAGGGCGTCTGCAGCCGCACGGTCACCAGTGACCGTTGGATGTGAAATTAGTGTAGTTAAGTGTTCGGTTAGTGACATAGCCCTTTTAGTTTACTGGTAAACTGCTGATGACCAAAATCTCACAGCTATATAGGGGTCTAATCATCCTAAAATCGGTAACCCCTTGAAGTAGGCACTGTATTAATTTGTCAAAGGTTGATGGTTGCTATTTTTATCTTCAGAGTTCTTTTGTATAGAACGACATGTTAGCCTGACAAAGCATATAAGCACAACAGATAACACAATATGTATAATCCCTCGCCACGTACCGTAACCGTGAATGATTACAACGAGCGTTATTAGCAAAATTGTTGCAGCCACATACGTAGCTTTTTGCAAACCAAGCAATACCAGGCAAACTACGACAATAGGTACGATCCAGAGATCGTGTGATCGTACCAATGACGTGATGTCCACCGCTATTCGTAGTTACTAGCGCTTAGTGAATTGGCGTTGCTTGCGTGCACGCTTGAGACCAAATTTCTTGCGTTCTTTCTCGCGTGGGTCTCGTTTTAGTAGGTCGGCACGTCGTAGTGTACTCTTGAGATCATCATTGAGGCCAGCAAGGGCTTTGCTGATTGCGAGTTTGCATGCATCAACCTGTCCCTGTAGACCGCCGCCACTGACTTTGAGAGAAATGTCGTACTCTTTTTCCTTTGACAGCATTCGTAGCGGCTCAACCATGTCGTGCGTAAGGCGCTCAGCTCCAGAAAAGTAGTCGATCGCAGGCTTATCGTTGATAGTGATATTGCCCTTTCCACCGCTGTATAAGCGGGCTCGAGCGGTCGAGCTTTTACGTCTGCCAAGGCCGTAGATATAGGTAGATTTGCTCACTTCTTAGCTCCGTTCACTTGAAATTCTTTTGGCTGTTGACCAGCGTGTGGGTGCTCAGCACCGGAATATACCTTAAGTCGTTTAAGGCGTTCAGCCTGCAGCTTGTTCTTGGGTAACATACCCTTTACGGATGCGATAATGATTTGGCTTGAATCAAGATTCTTTTGCTCAGTAAGCGTTCGTTCACGTAATCCACCGGGAAAACCGCTATGATGGTAGTACATCTTGTCTTTAGCTTTGTTTCCGGTTACTACCAAGCTGTCGGCGTTAATGATTACCACAAAGTCACCGCTATCCAGGTGTGGCGCATACGTGGGTTTACCCTTTCCTGTTAGGAGCGTTGCTACTTGGGTGCTTAAGCGTCCCAATGGTGCTGTTGCGGCATCAATAATGTGCCACTCTCGGGTAATGTCGCTCGGTTTGGGGCTAAATGTTTTCATCATGCTGGTACCTTTTCGGCTTTGGCTGGCTTAGTTTCGGCTGGTTTTTTAGCTACCGGTTTAATTGGTTTAGGTGCTGGAACTTTGGCTGAAAGCGATTTTTCGATATCGTCGACAAAACTTACTTTAGCCATTTGTGTAAAGTCGCCTCGACGCATTGCTGTCTTCTCGATTCGCAGATGCCCACTCACTCGTCCACTAAGTTTAGGTGCGATGTCGTCTACCAACTTGTGCGCAGCTGCTTCCGTTTGCAACGCGGCTATGATCATGCGTCGGTTGTGCAGATCGCCTTTCTTTGCTTTTGTAATGAGCTTTTCTACATACGGAACAACTTCTTTAGCCTTTGGCAGGGTGGTTTCAATGGCACCATGATCAACCAAAGACGTAGCTAAGCCTTTAATGAGGGCTCGGCGTTGGTCTCTTTCACGGCCGAATTTGCGGCCTTGGTACCCGTGGCGATGCATCTTACAGCTCCAACTCCGCCATCTTATCTTTTACTTCATCCAACGCTTTGCTACCAAAACCTTTTAGCTCACGAAGCTCGGTGTCGCTTAGCATAACTAGATCTTTGATGGTGTGGATGTCGTTGTTGATGAGGGCATTGGTAGTACGGGCGCTTAGAGCCAAATCTTCAATCGGTGTGAGAAGTTCACTTGGGTCGTCGTTTCCAGCAAATTCTGCTACCGGCTCTTCGACTTGTTCGATACGTGTCTGTCCTGCAAGTGCGGTGTATTGGTTTACCAAAATGGCAGCTGCTTCTTCGAACGCATCCTTAGGGTTTATTGACCCATCAGTGTCGATAGTGATCAGGAGTTTGTCCAAGTCGGTCATTTGACCAACGCGAGTGTGCTCTACTTTGTAGCGCACGCGTAGTACGGGGCTGAATAGTGCGTCGACAGCAATCATGTCTGAAGGAACATGGCCAGCAGAGCTCTCGATTGAGCGGTAGCCGCGGCCGGTTTCGACCTGAATAAACATCTCAAAGGTTGTCTTGTCGTCTTCGATTGTAGCAATGACTTGCTTCGGGTTAACAACTTCAACATCTGCGTTAGTGACGATGTCTCCAGCGGTCACTGGGCCAGCGCCTTTTTTCTTGATTGTTAGTTGCTGCACTTCGTCATTGAAGACACGGAAATGAACTCGCTTAAGATTAAGCATAATGTCAACGATGTCTTCTCGCACACCTTTAACAGTGGTGAATTCGTGCGTTGCGCCGGTGATTTTAAAGCCAGAAATAGAAGCGCCTGCAATGCTAGATAGCAAGACGCGACGCAGGCTGTTGCCCAGGGTCATGCCGTAGCCAGTATGTAGCGGCTCAATGACGAAAGTGGCACTAGTAGCGCTGTGTTCGTCGACATTCTTTAATGATGGCATGTGGATGGTTTTCATCGCTCGTTCTCTCCCTTACCTTATGGCTTACCTTGAGTAGTACTCAACAATTAATTGATCGGTGATATCAGGCTCTGCATCATCCCTGGTGGGCAGAGCTTTAACCGTGATAGTAAATTTCTTGCGGTCTGCGCTCAGCCAGGCAGGAGTAAAGTTGTCATTGGCTGGAACCAGGTCATTCAAATTAGTGAAGTAAAAGCTTTTTTGGCTCTTTGGTCGCACGACGATGACGTCTCCGACTTTTACCCGTATCGAAGGAATGTCAACGCGACGCCCATTGAGGGTTAGATGGCCATGGGTTACTAATTGTCGAGCAGCATTGCGACTTATCGCAAAACCGCCTCGATAGATAACGTTGTCTAATCGCTGTTCGAGCATGGTTAGAAGCTGGTCACCTGTAGAACCTTGCAAGCGTTGCGCTTCTTCAACGAGCTTCCGGAATGGTTTTTCTAGTAGCCCATACAATCGCTTAACCTTCTGTTTTTCACGCAGTTGGATTGCGTACTGGCTTGGCTGTTGCTGTCGTGCACGCCCATGCTGGCCGGGCGGTGTTGAACGCTTGACCATAATTCGCGCAGCCTTAGGATGCAATGCGTAGTTTTCACGACGTGATTGTTTGGTAATGGATACTCGGTTAACAGCCATGATTAGTTCCTCGGTGCCTTTCGTGGGCGAACACCACCGTGGGGTACGCCTGTCTTATCAGTAATTGAGTCAACGGCCACGCCGAGGTTAGAAATAGCTCGGATAGCTGCTTCGCGCCCAAGACCAACTCCCTTTACAAACACATCTACTTTTGAAAGGCCGTAGGTTTGTTTGGCAGCGTTTAGCGCTTTTTCGCTTGCTACCTGCGCCGCATAGGCAGTTCCCTTCTTTGATCCTCGGAAACCAAGCGCACCAGCACTAGCAGTGGTAATCACAGCGCCGGTCGTATCGGATACGCTGATGATGGTGTTATTAAATGTTGCCTGAATATGAACTTGGCCGCTCGCAACGGTTCGCTTAACCTTGCGCTTTTTAGGTGTAGCAACAGGAGCTGCTGTAGTGGCTTCGGCTTTTGCTGTATCTGGAGTGGTGGGTGTTGTATCTTCTGCCATATTCGTTACGTCTTAGATGCTACTTTCTGTGCTGTGCCGCCAACGGTTACCTTGCGTCCTCGGCGGGTGCGGGCGTTAGTCTTGGTTCGTTGTCCGCGACTTGGAAGGTTGTACTGATGTCTAAGGCCACGGTATGCCTTGATGTCTTTAAGCCGCTTGATGTTGGTGGCCACTACTCGTTGCAATTCACCCTCAACCGTAAAATTCTCTGAAATGTCATCTCGAATTCGACTAAGCTCATCCTCAGTCATATCCTTCACTCGAACGGTTGGCTCGATTTTGCATCGATCCAGTATCTCTAGGGCTGACTTGTGGCCAATGCCATAGACATAACGAAGACTGTGCTGAATCTGTTTTTCGGTTGGAATAGTGACACCTGCAATACGAGCCATGACTAACCCTGCCTCTGCTTGTGCTTAGGTTTATTCTTATTAATCACGTAAACACGCCCTTTGCGGCGAACGATTTGATCGTCTGGACTAATTTTCTTGACGCTGGCTCGAACCTTCAAGCTTGTCTCCCTGTTTACTGCTATTTGCGGTAGGTTATCCGACCCTTACTGAGATCGTAAGGTGTCAATTCAACCGTCACGCTATCACCTGGTACGATGCGAATGTAGTGCTTGCGCATCTTACCGGCAACATGGCCCAATATCACATGTCCGTTCTCTAGCTCTACCCGGAATTTGGCCCCGGGCAGGGTTTCCAGGATGGTCCCTGTTAGCTCGATAACTTCTTTAGATGTGGCCATAAAAGTAACAAGAGTTAATTATAACGAAAGAATGTACCCCTGTAAAGAGTTTTTCTTAATAAACAGCCAAAAGCTGCCCTCTATAAATCGAGTATATCATGCTTTAGCCTATACAAATCAAGCAATTTGTGAAGAATTATAGGTAATTAACACCTTAAAAAACTAATTTAGTAGGTGTCATAGGAGACCATCAAAGCGCGAGATTCGAGCTGGCGAAGTGTCTCAAGTGCTACAGAAATGATAATCAATACTCCAGTCCCGGATAGTGCAAGTTGGTTTGAACCCATAATTCGCTCAACAATTATTGGCATAATTGCCAATAAGCCAAGGGCAAGTGACCCAAACAGGGTTAGTCGGATAACAATCTTGTTTAAATGTTTTTCGGTTTGCAGGCCAGGGCGCACTCCAGGAACGAAACCTCCCTGCTTTTGCAGGTTTTCGGCGATCTCTTTGGTGTTGAACGTAATAGACGTATAAAAGTACGTAAATGCGACTACCAGTAGAAAAT
>CAYYKI010000016.1:0-23282 GCA_964440975.1 uncultured Candidatus Saccharibacteria bacterium
CGTAAGGATGTGAGGGTTCGACTCCCTCTCCGCCCACCAATGTCTTTTTAGTTACATGACAATGGCACTTGATAGAGCCGGTATTGGCCTCCCAGGGAACTGCGTCCACCAAACAGCTAGTGCAGCAAGCGGCGGATTTTGAGGCATTGCGGCCGTTACCACGTCGCCACGACTGGCGAGTATGAGTGGATCATCTAGCAGTACAATGTCGGCCTGTATATTGCATGTCCATTCCATAATCCGCTCGACAAGACGTACCAGGCCCATACTTGTTGTGATAGCTACTCCACTTTTCGCAGCTAGCTTCTGGAGTTGTTGCACTGTCAGTAAAAGCAACGTGTCTGGACGATCTATAATTAGCTGCGGTTGCTGCAAAAAATAATCGATTGCATCATCACTCATGATAAGTCGTAGGTTACTAGAAGCAACTTCGACTAACAGCATGCTGGTCTCCGAATTTTTGCCGAAGTCACCCACAAGCCACAGACTGCTGAGCCAGCTGCTATACCCCTTAATGTCCTGTACCGCTTCTTTAGAAAAACTTCCGACTGTTGTACTCGGTGCGAATAAGGTATGCGAGTCTGCAGGAATAAGCTTAGCGAGACTGTCAGGCATTACGGTCTTGATTTGACCGATGCCAGCTGCCTGCACTGACTGCATAGCATGACTCACTTTTGCAAACCCGTGGCTATTGCCCCCAACCAGCAACATAGTTCCTGCATGCAGCCGATTAACCGGCCGACTCCACTGCAGTTCTGGATATAATGCTTCACTTTCTTGTTTCTGCCATCCCATACAAACGAATGCTCCGTAATTTCTTATTCCGACTAGCTTTGATACATAATTGCAACAAAGACTTTATCTCTCAAAATAATCACCCTATATATCTACCGGGTCTAACAACAGTATAGCTCAGATGTCGAGCTCAATGCTGACGGGACAATGATCACTGCCCATTACATTAGCGTGTATTTGTGCTTCTTTTAACTTTGCTTTCAGGCTATTTGATATGAGCCAATAATCAATACGCCAACCAACGTTTCGAGCTCGAGCATTCGCCCAAGCCGTCCACCACGAGTAAGCTTCAGTCTTGGTTGGATATAAGCATCGAAACGTATCAACAAAGCCTGCATTCAAAAAATCCTCAAAGCGCTCTCGCTCTTCGTCGGTAAACCCATGCTTGCCTCTGTTTGGTTCAGGATTTGCTAGATCTATTTCGTTGTGAGCGACGTTCAAGTCACCACAGAAAGCCACTGGTTTAGTTTTTTCGAGTTCTTTCACATACGCGAGAAATGCTTTGTCCCAAACATCATAGCGCAAGGCTAGCCTGCTAAGATCGCCCTTGCTATTTGGTGTATACACTGTCACTAACCAAAATTTGTCATACTCTGCTGCCATCACACGACCCTCATCATTTGGATTGCCGTAGGTATCACCCGTTACTTTGTAAGTTTTAATAACGTGCTGCGGAAAACCATTTATAACTTGCAGTGGCTTGGTCTTAGTGAATATTGCGGTGCCGCTGTAACCTTTTTTTACAGCAGAATTCCAATACTCAGTGTATTGCGGGAAGTCTGTTTCTGCTTGACCTTGTTGCGCCTTGGTTTCCTGCAGGCAAAGAATATCCGGGTCGTGTTCTGAAATAAATGACTGCAGTGCCCCCTTGTTTAAAACAGCACGTATACCGTTTACGTTCCAAGAATATAGTTTCATAGCCACAGTATACCGTGAATTGCCGGTATCACGCATTCCTGATAAGCTATCTGATAATGAACAAACTGAACAGAATTTTGCTCAAGGTTTCGGGCGAACAGTTATCAGGCACACACGACTCAGGCATCGATACTGACCTTATCGTATGGCTAGCTGGACAAGTGAAACCACTTGTAGATGAAGGCAAAGAAGTAGTAATCATGGTTGGCGGTGGCAATTTTGCACGCGGCGCTCAACTCGCCGGAAATGGTATTAAACGGGTTACCGCAGATCAAATTGGCATGCTGGCAACCATGCTCAACGCACTAGCCCTTACTGATGTCTTTGAAGCGAGCGGAATTAAAACTCGTTGTCTCACAACTGTTTTTGCCGCTCAAGTGGCTGAGCCGTTCGTACATAGACTAGCCAACAAACATCTGGAAAAAGGGCGGGTAGTGGTCGTTGGTGGCGGTAGCGGGCGGCCATATGTTACGACGGATACCGCTGCAGTGGTACTTGCTTTGGAGCTTGACTGCCAAGCTGTCCTTAAAGCAACCAACGTTGATGGCGTATATAATCTAGATCCAAACAAACAAGCAAATGCTACAAAATACGAGCATTTAAGCCATCAAGATGCTGTTTCAAATGAACATGTTCGTGTCATGGACCGCGCCGCTCTTGGCTTAGCGCTAGAGCAGCAAATGCCAATTGTTGTGTATAACTTTAATGAAGATGGCGCACTGCGGAAGATAGTTGACGGCGAAGCGGTCGGCACCAAAATAAGTTAGCACCACGCCGTAGACAGTATAATTTGAGCCGCCTAGCGCCGCTGTTTTAGCTGCTTAAGCTCAGTGCGCTCAGTATCACGTTTTTTAATAGTTTCGCGCTTGTCGTAGCGCTTCTTACCTCTACCTGGCGCTAATTCAAGCTTAATGTAGCGGCTCGCTGTTAGAAACTTTATTGGCACAAGAGTGAGCCCCTGTTCTTTTGCAGCCATTAATTGTTTTATTTCTCTCTTTTTTGCCAGCAATTTGCGACTACGCGTCTCATCTATCGTCATGTCAGCTGGCAAAAGGTTGCCCGGGCTAATAGTAGCGTTAATCAGCCACAATTCACCGTCCTTGATGCTTACATATGCGCCGCGCAAGTGAGCACGACCAAGCCGAAGAGCTTTGGTTTCGGCTCCAGACAACACTAAACCGACGCGCAAGTTATCCTTTAAGTCATAATCATAGCGTGCTCGGGAGTTAGTAACTTGACCTGGTTGTTTCTTTACCATAGTCACTATTCTAGTTGACAATCGCTAAACAGGCTACTGCGTAGCTACTCTTGCTTATTTCCTACTCTGAAGACTCAACACAACGCTCCGACAAGACTACGCCACAAGTCACCATATTTCTCCTTGTCAGCTTTTCCTTAGCGGCATTCCACAATGAAGCGTCGCCAGCATTGACCATACGCCAGTACCAGTACTCTGGTCCCCACAAGTCAATCCTCTTTAGACCGGTTTGTAATCCATAGTCGATTCGTTCTTTTAGTTTTTCGGCGTCCATAGTGAAGTTTTGTTCCTGTAGGGTCATCTGGGTTATATCCTGCGGACCCCATGCTTCGGACTGCAGCTCATGCACGATTAATTCCTTGCCTTGTGAGATTTTACTCATAGCACCCAAAAAGCCATAGAACTGGGCCGGAAAAGGATATTCAAAATAGCGCTTTGTTATGGTTTTGTCCCACACACGTTTGTAGACCGATACTCCATACATATCTGGTACAGGCGCATTAATAGGCCACCCGAGAGCGTTATTGCTCCGACTAACTATTATGGGATGCTTGCCGTCAAGCCGTTTGGCCAGGTCATATTCAGCTACCAATCGATCTCGAGAATGGTCGGGACAATCGCCAAACGCTTTTAAAAAGAACTCATTTTCTAGCTGATAACTTTCTAGCGCCGGGTGATCACGATACCGCTCCATTACAACTGTTATGTACTGCATTAACCTTGGTTCCCAGAATTCTATTGGTTTATCTTCCGCCCAACTAGGCAAGTGGCACTCCGGCCAGCGCGGCTGCCGCAACCCTATCGCTAGCGAAATCTTAGCTCCAGCACGTTGCGCTACCTCAAATTGCCAATCAAGTTCCTTGAAATCATACTGCCCTGGCTTCGGCTCATAGTCACGCCAGTAACTCACGAGTCGAAGGTGTTTAATTCCAAGGTCTTCCGTTATTGCGGTCAGAGTTTCTTTGGGATCAATGCCAAAATGGTTAGCATAGCGAGGAATAAAAGTGGCACCGATTACAGTCGGCTGATCACGAAGCGTCCACGCATACCAACAAGATAGGCCAAAGACGGCAAGATTGAGTGCACTGAGCAAGCCTAGCAATATAAATATTCCACGCCACTTTAAATTAGCACTTCGCCATATGCCGCGTAATACGCTATTATTAGGGGTCTTTCGTTTATTTTTCATACAAGGTATACTACTTATGATTATCGCACATCACATGAAAAAACAAACAATAACAATTGTCATACCAGCCTACAATGAAGAGTCTCGTTTGAGAGCCTGTCTGGACAGTATTGCTTTGCAATCGCGTCCCGCTGACGAAGTAATAGTCGTAGACAACAACTCTAGTGATAGAACGGCCAAGCTGGCATCGTCATACAAGTTTGTACGGGTTATCACAGAAAGTAAGCAAGGCAGGGTCTTTGCCCGTAACGCTGGTTTTGATGCAGCACACGGCGACATTATTGCGCGCATTGATGCCGATACAATACTCGAACCATACTGGGTAGAACAAATTGCTGAATACTACCAGAGCAACTGCGGAGCCATCACTGGCAGTTGCTATTTCTACAATGTCCCATTGCGGAGAACAGCTCAAAAAATTAACAATGCCATTACTTTTCATTACAACTACTTGCTCACTGGATACTATCCGCTATGGGGCTCTAACATGGCGTTTTTGCGCAGTGACTGGCACAAAGTACGCCATACGACCTGCGCCAAGAACGGCTTGCACGAGGATTTAGACCTGGCCTACCACTTACATCAGGCGACCGTTCCAATCTACTATGACCAGGATCTCGTAGTCGGCGTAGAGATGCGACCCAACCGCCTAAGTCGCAAAGATTCTTGGGAATACATGAAACAATGGCCAAATTGTCTTCGAGAACATCAGCAGTCTGCCTGGATAATGGCACTATTCGGTGCTGTCATTTTGCACACTAGTCGATGGGTACCAAACGCGGCGACAAGTGCAAAACGATTGCTTACTGCAGATCGTTCGTCTGCTCTCGACCGCCAGTAATCGTCTTTACGTCACACCCACTCCATAGCCCCCTATTCAGCTCACGAGCTTCTGTCTGTGCGTTTTTAAATTCATCCATCTTTGTAAACGGAAAGCTAACGTACGCAAAGCCATAACCTTGTTTGACTATCTCAAGATTAATCAGCTGGCCATCTGGCAGGTAGACGTACCGCAATAAGCGGTCGTAGCGATCACGATTACTATTAGTTTCGTCTACTTCAAGACGCACTGGGTTAGTGCCGATTAGCTGCTTTGTAAAGCTTGCCGCAGCTTCGCCAAAGCACTGAACCGGAGCATTAGGCTTATGTGTCTCTGGAGTGTCAACACCTATAAAGCGCACCTTTTCGTTGCGACCGTCCATGTTTACCGTTATTGTGTCGCCATCTATGAATTCTGTAACACGATAGTACCCCGCAGGCACTGCAGCTGCCTGCTTGTTTTCGGCTTCACCAAGTTGCAGCGCTCCAGGCTGCGTATTGTTTAGGTACACGCCCACAACTGCAATTGCAGTCGTCAGCACAGCCGTTATCAGTTTGCGCCTCACCCGCTTTGTCATACATACAGTATCGCATGCTTACAGTTGGTAGCCATAAGGACTTTTATGCGGCACTTCTGTTTGCAAATGCACCCGTTATAGCCTAGAATAACCCCTGTTAGTATGCGCGAGTGGCGGAATTGGTAGACGCGCTAGCTTCAGGAGCTAGTGAGTGCAAACTCGTGGAGGTTCAAGTCCTCTCTCGCGCACCACGAACTGGGCCAGATTGATATGGTTCCAAGTTTAGCTCTTTCGCTTGTTTATTCATAATTCTCTTCTGTTATCTTGGTTCAAGTCATCTCTCGTTTGATATACTACTTCTATGTCGCTAATATTTGTTACTGGTATATCTGGTTCTGGGAAATCTGAAGTCTTAAAAGAACTCAAGTCTCGAGGGATTGAAGCATACGGAACTGACGAAGATGCGGTTGCCGGTTTTTACGACAGGACTACTGACAAACTCTTAACTGACCGTCCGGTAAAAGCAGAAACCCGAACACCAGAGTGGCGAGCCAAGTATGTATGGAAAATGACCCGAAGCAAAGTTGAAGACTTAGCTGAGAGTGCCAAGGATCATCCAATATATCTGTGTGGCGTTGCCGAGAACGAAAACGAAATGTGGGATTTGTTTGGCAACGTATTGGCACTTGCTATTGACGAAGAAACTCTAAAGCAACGCCTGGCTGACAGAACAGACAACGACTTTGGTAAACAACAACATGAGTTGGACGATATTCTGGCTTGGCAACGCAGTACAGACGAAGCATACCGCAAGTTTGGCCATATAGTCGTCGATGCCACCAGACCAATCAACGAAGTCGTGGACGAGATAGTACGCATTACCAAGCCAGTTACGTCCTAGCTATTAGGGTAGTCTAGCCCCATAATCATCGAAAACTTTCTCCAGTTTCTCGTATAATGTAAATGCATCCTGGGTAAGTGGTTCAAATAACAATCCAGTGAGCGCACCAAACAGAATTAATAGCACGAGTTAGCTAACCCAAACCATATTTTGAGGCTATGGCTAATGCAACAGATGTTTTTAGTGCAAACTGATATGCTTATTATATGAATGAACAGCTGGTAGATGTACTTGCAATTGGTGGGCATGCAAACTCACTGGGTCGTGTGAACGATGTGATTAATTACGTTATTGCCAATAAATCACGCTTAGCGGAGTTGTACGACTGCATGCATCACGATGATGCATGGGTACGAATACGCGCGGCTGACGCCTTCGAAAAAATATGTCGACTGCATCCTGAATGGTTAGTGCCGTACATCGAACAGTGCATCAATGAGCTCTCTGTTACCAAACAGCCATCAATACAATGGCACCTTGCTCAGATATATCGTCAAGTGGAACTAACCGCTACACAACGTAGATCAGTTGTGAAATGGCTTAAGCATTTGCTGTCATCTGCGGAAGTTGACTGGATCGTCGCCGCTAATGCGATGGATACTTTGGCTAAGTTTGCGAGCGACGGAGACATTTCAGCAACGGAGTTCCGAAAGCTGATTAAAATACAGCTTGCGCACAAATCAAATGCGGTAGTAAAGCGTGCAAACAAATTACTGCTTGAGCTGGACGCAAAGTCTTAAGCTACCATCAATCCGGTAGCACTACAGGGCTGTAGCCCACGGCTCGCATTTTTCGCACAGCAGCGTAGTGCTATTTATCTTGAATACGCTGCAGAACACGCCAATTGTGCACCTCGTTGAACCGATCAGCAGGAGAAACTAAGGTGTGAGGTGTAAAACCATCGGTTGCCGCAGAGCGAACATAATCAAAGCTTGATTGATACAACGCCATTGCTGGAATATCTCGCTGCCAGGCCTGCAAGAACCCCTGGTATTTAATAGACCGCTGCGTACCATCTGAACGTGTGCGCCCACCTTCGAGGCTCGTGTCAACAGCACTATTTTTATACTCTGAGAGGTTGAAACCACCCAGACCAGCTTCTCGGCTATGCCAGTAGGCATACACATCAGGATCCACACCCAAATTGACGCTGTACAGTAGTATGTCGTAATTATGTGGCGTAATGTGATTCTGCTGCAGCTCCTGCTCACCTACAAGGCTGACATTCACCTTAATGCCAATTTTTTGCCATTGGCTCTGCATATCGGTAGCTACCATGCTGTATTCATCCGTATTCTGGGTAACTAGGTTCACAACTAATGGCTTACCATCCTTAATGCGTACACCATCTTGGTTTTTTACCCATCCAGCCGCAGTTAACACCTGATCAGCTTTTGCTGGATCAAACGGATACTGCCGCAAATCTTTACTGTACGGCAATTGTAATTGCAGTAGTGGTCCATCAAGTGGTAGCCTAGAAAACCCAAGTGTTTCTGCTAACAGTTTACCTCTGTCATAGCCGTTAATAAGCGCCTCGCGGAGTGGTTTGTCGTTTAATGGTGGCTGGGATACCCGAAAGAACGCAAATACACCGTTTGCTTGGGGCACAAAGTTAGTGATTGTAGTAGCCTGGTTAAGCTCGGTTCGACGCAAGAATGTACCGCCCGCCATAGCCTGTATTTCACCAGCCTTAAAACCTTTTTGCATGCCTTCTTGGTCTACATAGGTTCGCAGGACAAAACGATCAAGCTTAGGCTTACCGGCATAATAATCATCGAATGGTTCCGTAACGATTTCTTTACTATCTAGCGACAATATGGTGACTGCATTTAACTTAAAGGGCCCAGAACCAATCGCGCCCTTAGTATTGAAGGGGTGTGAGCGGAGCTGCGAGGGCTGCACCTCGCCGAGTATGTGCTGCGGAATAATTCCAGTTGTAAGCGACTGAGGAAATGACGAAAGCGCTACTGGTAGTGTAAATACAATAGTTTGCGGGTCAGGTGCTTCAATTTTAATCAGCTGCCAGCTGGGGTTTAGCGGTGATCGAGTATCAGGATGCTGGATACTCTTGAATGTAAACACGACATCAGCCGATGTTAACGGTTTACCATCATGCCATGTCAGATTAGGCTTTAGTTTAGCCGTATAGGTTACACCACGATCATCTGGTGTTACAGAATCAGCCAGATCACCAACCAGACGGTTATTGGTATCGTATTTGAGCAAGCTACCAAATAGGAGTCGCGAGGCAGAACTATCAACTAAGCCTGTTGAGAATATTGGATTTAAGTTAGTAAAGTCTCCAATTATGCCCTCACTGTAACTGCCTCCGTCTACAAATTTAGGTTCGCGGTAATACAGTGAAAGCTGTCTATTTTGCATGAACAAACCGCCGAGAATTATCGCGACTATGAGGAGCCATACAATAACATGACGCTTAACCTCTACAACGCTTTTCCACTTGTGAATAAGGTGTCTATCAATAGTTTTACTCGCTCGTTCACCAGCTTTTACCGCGTTCTGTACCTGACCACTAGTGAGCGGTCGCGTCACTAAACCAGTTGACTTACGCATTTCAGGTTTACCCACCGTGTCTCCTTATTTACCCTGCAGTACACCTAGCAAAATTGATAACACAAAGACGATGGCAACAATAATAGTAATTTGGTGCAGTGTCTTATCTACGCCTCGACGAGTAGTGTGAATCTCGCCGCTCGAGCCGAAACCTGCGCCTAACGAAGCACCTCTTGTTTGCATAAGCACAAGTATTGTTAGCAGTACCGCCGATCCGATAGTGATTTGATTGAATAGTGTGCCGCCCATTATGCTGACTCCTTTGAAGTCGAACTCTGTTCTAAAATAAAGCTGACGAGATAGTTGACAAGTCCAATGATCAGTCCGCCGACTATTGCGTCCCAGAATGATGCAATACTAAGTCGAGAGGATATTTTATCAACAATCATTAGCATAAATCCGTTGATTACCAGCATAAACACACCTAGCGTAAACAAAAGTGCTGGCAAAGAAAGAATAATAACAAGTGGCCTGAGAATGATATTAACAAACGATAACAACAACCCAACCCAAAGTATGGTTTTGAGCTTTTGGTCAATGATGATGCCATCAACCAAGCGGGTTGCTACCCACAAGCCGAGGCTAGTTACAGCCCAACGTATACTGAAACGAAATGAAGCGTTCCCCATTGACTATATTGTATCAGATTCGGCGCCTATTTACCCAAAACATCTACGGGAGCTGATGGCAGACTTTGGCTCAGGTTCTCGTAGCCATCCTTAGTAATCAGAATATCGTCTTCAAGGCGCACTCCAATACCCTCTGCAGCAATATATAAGCCAGGCTCCAGGGTCCAAACCATACCTGGCTGCAGCACCGCCTCTCTGTCGCCCACGTCATGTACATCCAATCCTAAATAATGGGAAGTATGTGGGTAATAACTGCGTAGCAAACTTTTGCCATCCAGTGCTTTTAGCCCAAGTGCCTTGATAGAGGCCTCTAAACTTGTGCATACTGCATGATCAACATCCTTAAAGGTATTCCCTGGTTTCATTACCTGCAGCCCAGCTTGCTGGGCCTCATAAACGGCTTCGTATATAGCACGTTGGCGAGCAGTGCAACCTTTATATACATACGTGCGTGTGATGTCTGCAGAATAATTACACCATTCCGCGCCACTATCTATGACGATACACTGTTTCTCTTTCAGTGCAGATTCATTCTCGTGGTAGTGCAATGTAACGGCGTTAGCGCCAGCAGCGACAATCGGAGTAAATCCGTGCTGCCTTGCACCCAGCCGACGGTAGCCAGCCAACAATTCGGCCTCAATGTCTCTTTCATTTACATATTCATTTATCTGGCTTTGTACCGCCATAAATGTTTCGGCTGTAATAGCAATGGCTTGACGTATCGCCACTACCTCCACGGACTGCTTGATAACACGCAGTGCAGCAACTTGCGGACGTAAATCTACCAGCTCAACATCTTCGTGTCTTAGCCATTCACACAGTCTCGCTTTGGTTGGGTTCGTATATATGGCATACACATCTATAAAATCAGGTGGTGCGGTGATTGTGCCAACCGTGCTGCATTTTTTGATTCGATGTTTGAGTTGTTCCCAGCCTTCCGTATATGAGAGTACCGTAGTGATACCCGAAATCTTAGATACAGAGTCGTGCTCAAGCTGACTATCAAACAGTAATTCGTACTCAGACTTCTCGGGAAGGATTATCCATTCTTCATCTTTTTGCAAATCAATGACAATGAGAACATCAGAAAGATCAAGGCCGGTCATGTACCAGAAGGTACTATCTTGTCGAAATGGGTATGGGTTATCACTATTTCGCTGCAACTGGCCATTGGCAACAAAGACAATCAGGTCTACATCGACTTGTTCACGAAGCTTGCGCCGATTCGTTTTGTAGAAGTTAGCTGAAAAATGCTGCATTGTCGTGCTAGAAGTCTACCATCTCATTGCCTGCAGCCCACAATTTAATAGCTTGCGCATATGGCTCGAAATTTTGAAAAATCATAAGATCTGCTTGCCTTCTCACACTCCAGCCATACGCACCACTGCGTACCGTATTGCCCTTTTGATAGATAGCCCAACGATGGCCAATAGGCACAACATATATTGGTGGCTTAGGTGTATATTTGCGATGCCGTTTGCCTGTTTGATTGGCTAGAATATCCGCAGCCACATACACTGCGTTGTGTAGTGCAGTTTGGGCCATACCCGCATATGGCGTAGCCGCAATATCACCGATGGCATATATGTGTGGCTGGTCAGTTACCCTTAAGTGATCATCTACTACAACACGACCTCGATCTAACGTGAAAATGTAAGGATGCTTCTGCAGTAGTGGCGAGGGGCTAGAACCGGCGGTCCAAACAATAATATCTGCGTTTAAATCTTTGTGCAGCTCTGCCTCTTTAACGCACACAAGGCCAGGCTCACAGGAGCTGACTCGGGTGTTTAACTGCAAAGAAACACCAACTTTTTTTAATCGCTTAGCTGCTTTTTTGGATGCTTTTTCTTTAAAAAGCGGCAGCACCCGGTCAGCCCCTTCGATAAGCGTGATGTTCAACGTGCGCTTATTTACCCCATGTTTTTTTGCAACCAATTTTGCAAAGTGCGTCAGTTCGCCAGATAACTCTACGCCTGATGCCCCTGCACCAATCACAACAATTCGAGCTGGTTTTTTGCTGGGTTTGCTAAACAGTGTAATAAGCGATTCTCTTAGCTGTAACGTGTTCGCTATTGTATCCATGCTGTGACTGTGAGTATCCATACCCTCAATCCCAAAATAATTGATAGTGTTACCCATGGCTAGAACTAAATAGTCATAGCTGTAGCGCTCCCCCATTTCGCCAATTACTTCACGATCAAGCTCGTTGAATCGCTGGGCGGTGTCTAAAACAACTTCAACATTTCTCGCATCTTTGAAAATATCTCGTAGCGGTATGACGACTTCTTTCGGGCTGTGACCTGTTGCAGAACGATATAAAGCACCGTGGTACTCGAAGTTTTGATGTTGAGTTATGAGTTTAACTATAATGTTAGGTCTATTAGCAAGCTCAAGTGCCGTCTTGACGCCGCCAAACCCACCCCCGACAATAACAACTTTCATAGGCTTCCTTATTCAAGCTCTAGCGTTTCTGACTCTATCTTACCAGCTAACTGCTGCACTTTACCAAGTTTTCGCTCCAGGGTGCGAGATTTGGTACTCGCTGTATCAAGTGTTTTGCCTGCTTGATCAATTTTTTCGCGAGCCTTTTCGAGCAGATCGCCAAACTTCCCAAATTCACCTTTTACCGTAGTGAGCACTTCCCAGACTTCACTCGTTTGTTCAGCTATTGCGAGCGTCCTAAAGCCCAATTGATAGCTGCTTAGTATGGCAGCAATCGTGGTAGGGCCAGCAACGGTTACGCGATAATCCCGTTGCATCATTTCAAAGAAACCAGGTTCACGAAGAATCTCAGCATACAACCCTTCAATCGGAACATATAACACTGCAAAATCGGTAGTCGTCGGTGGCTTGATGTACTTATCTTTAATGGCTTTAGCCTCCAACTTAACGCGTGCAACAAGGGCTTTGCTAGCCGTCGCAACCAACGCTGCATCACCTTTTTCTTGCGCGCCGACTAGTCGCTGATAGTCTTCTAGGGGGAACTTTGCATCAATGGGCAGAAAGATGAAACCTGATTTACTAGATTTATCTGGAAGTTTTATGGCAAAATCAACGGTTTCCTTTGCTCCCTTTGTGAGCATCACTTGTTTTTCATAGTGGTCCTTAATAAATACTTGTTCCAGTAGATTTTCTAGTTGTACCTCACCCCAGGTGCCGCGTGTTTTAACATTAGTCAGCACTCTTTTAAAATCACTCACATCAGTTGCAAGTGTCTGCATTTCGCCCAAGCCGCGTTGCACTTTTTCCAATCGTTCACTGACTAACTTGAAGCTTTCACCAAGTCGTTTTTCGAGTGTACTCTGCAACTTTTCATCAACGGTCTGACGCATTTTTTCTAATTTCTCGGCGTTATCCTTTTGGACAGCTTCAAGCCGTTTTTCCATGGTAAGCCGAATTTGTTCCAACTTAGCGTCGTTTTTATCACCCAGTTTTTCGAGCCTACTATCTAGCTTATCTCGAGTGTTTTCTAGACCCGCTGTCAACTCCAACCGCAGGTCCTTGTTGCTGGCTATGAGCTCTTTGCGGTTCTTTTCTAACTCGTCACGAACGACGGCGCCGCCATCTTTCGATCGACTGCTGCGCAATAAAACGTATACCAACAACAAAGAAACAATAGTGTTTATAGTTACAACTAGGATGATGATTGCCATTGGTTAACCCTCCAGTCTTGTAGCAACAGATGTGCAGAAACTGCTATAAAAGATGGCCGCGGTTCAGCGCAGCCATTTGGGAGGACTTACATTTGCCTTCCAAGTATAGTATACCGCTTATTGCAATAGGGCGCACGTAAAACCAAACGCTACTGACAAAGCTTAGTACAGTATTTATTGATATTCGCTTCGTGCTCGGCTTCAGTTTTACCGTAATACGTTTTGCCGTCGTCTCCGGCAACAAAGTACAAATAGTCGGTGGGCGCGGGATTGGCAATCGCCTCTAGACTGCTTGCGGCAAAATTGCTAATCGGTCCTGGTGGTAATCCTCGGTATCGGCGCGTGTTGTAGGGTGAATCAATGCCAACAGTTGGCTCTACGCCAGCTTCTTTAGCAGCATAAATAAACGTGACGTCACTACCCAGCATGATGCCTTCTTTGTACCTTTTTAAAAACACTTGAGCCACTATTGGACGATCTGACAACATGCTAGTTTCTTTTTCTACCATGGAGGCTAACGTAAACGCCTGATGGTAGTTTAGGTTTTGTGCCGTTAGTTTTGCCGCAACCTCACTTGTCATAAGCTTGTCGAGCTCCGTAATTGCAGCATCAACAATAATTTTTACCGTGCTTGAGGAGTCCATCTTAAGTGTCTCGGGGTATATATAACCTTCAAGCGTAGCGCCGGAAGGTAAGTCTTTTAGCGCAACATGCCTACGATACTGATCCGCCTGTAGACCAGCGGCAACCTCTTCGTCGCTAAAGCCGGATTTTTTAAACGCTTCTTTTATCTCAGCTAGTCGCTTGCCAGGTAGCACCGTTATATATGAAGTATCCACCTCGCCATTCTTAAGCATAGTGACAATTCTTTCAACTGATTGGCTTGGCGAGAATTTGTACGTACCCGCTTGCAAGTTGCCACGCACCCCCTGCTTAGTTACATACAATTCAAACGCGCGAGAGCTTTTAATCACACCTGCTTCTTTTAGCTTTTTGGCAATACTTTTGTAGTTGTTACCATATTCAATTGTCACTACTTTCTCTTCAACAACCGAAGCATTAACAGGTTTAAGGTTCTGCTGATACCAGTAGCTAAAGCTTGCAAAGCCAATACCAGCAACAATTACTGCAAGGATTATCAATAATCCGACAACTTTGTGCCATTTTTTTAATCCATACTTCGCTACAGGATTGGCCTGTAAAGGTCTGGGTGGAAGCTCGTTGTTATGGTTACTGGATTTTGTTTTCATAGACTGTGTAAATAATCATCTAATAATATCATTGCTGCAATGCTATCGACATCTTCATGTGGCCATTTAGGGCGATGCTTCTCTTTTAATAAATCCTCTGCCGCTACTGACGTCAGTGCTTCGTCAACGAGCTGCACGTCAAACCCATGAACCCTTAGGTGCTTGGCAAAATTCTCAACTATAGCAGTCTGTGGCGTAACTTGCCCATCAAGACCACGGGGACGGCCCAAGACAATTGTACCGGCTTCTTCCTGCTCAGCTAGCGCTATGATTGTATTTACTTCCGTACCATCAACTAATAACGTCGTCAGTGGCTCAGCAATTTTAGCCAAAAAGCCAGCACGTGCCACCCCTATACGCGCAGCACCATAGTCGATACCTATATAGTTACGGGGTTTTATTGACTGCCTGGACATCAAAAGTAACTTTTATCTTACTTGGTTTTGGAAGTTTTTTAACATAGAACGGTCCTAACGAAGCTTTGACGTCCCGCACGCCAGGCAACTTACGTACATACTCCTCAGCTTCGCCTACTCGCTTGCCGGTAACTTGTTTAGCGAGCTCTGTTTCGTCAATTTGAGGTCCAACATATATATCTGTGTTTATGCTAAGGTTGTAAGTCTGGTCGTTGAGTTTCTTATCCAACTTTATGGATGCGGCTGCAATACCGTCATCAAATATTTTTTGTTTCGTCGAGTCATACTGTTTTTTTGCTAGCTCTTCAATGTAGGCCTTCAAGCTGTCGCGTCGAATACCTAATTGCTTATAGGTAACGGTAGCGGTAACTTTACCGTTATCACCCGTTTCGTTTACTGCAGGAGTGGTTTTAACATCACTCTGCACCCCTTCAAATGTAGCATCTACCGCAACCAATTTATCCCCGAGCTCTTTTTTAAGTTCTTGTTTTACTTCATCAGTGCTTTGATTGTTCAATTTTTGCTTGGCCGCATCGATATCGCCTTGGCTCACAACCTTTACAATCTTAGTTGTTCCACCAGTCATTTGACCGCCTTGCGCGTCTACCTTACCGCTAATACTACTTGTTGTATACGAGCGCGGGCCTAGATTATAACCATCACCTGCTTCGGCAGCTTCAACACTAACATCTGCTTTGCCAGAATTACTACCGCTCAACGTACAACTCGATGAATTGCCTGAAAAATCGGGTACAGATACGGCAGCAGTACTTACAAATACCTTGCCGGAGGAATCGGTAAATTTGGTGCCAGCATTCAAAGTAAAACCATCTGAGTAATCGCAATTACGGACCGTGATAGTGCCAGCAGCTTTGTTGCCAGTATTTTTTTCACCAGTAGCAGCAAACTCTTGCGTGACAGTCTTTTGCACCTGTTTTAGCTCTGACTGTAAACTTCCTGTTGTCAGATCATCTGCCGAAGCTGCTGTACTGCCGACTATGCTACCTGTTACATTTACCCGAGATGTCTCGGCCTTTACTACCATGGTTGCTGCGGGCAGTATTTTATACATTACCCACCAGCCAGCAATTAGAACTATAACTCCGCCGACGCCGTACATTATTTTATTTCTAAAGGTATTGAAGTTGGGTATCTTAGTCGATTTGGCCTTCTTTTTGGATTTGTTCTGTTTAGCTTCTACTTGCGGTTCAATATCCGTATCCGTGGATTCAGCAGAAGCTTTTTCTGGCAATGTCTCGACTGGTAGGTCAGTATTAGTAGCTTTGGCTAATTCTCCTATGGTTGTCTCGTTTTCTTTCACATCAGGCGTATCTGCCGTAGGAAGCTCCTGCGCTACAGCAGGTATGTACGGCTTAGATTGCAGTGTTTTAGCTACATGCATGTTTGCCATAGCGGCCAAGGGCAACAGCCCAGACTCACTAGTGACCAATACTAGCTTTTTCCCTGCCTGATCAGCGCGCCGCTTAAGTAGCTTCATATTCACGGTAGACTGCAGCATGGTAGCCCGCTTTGGCGGAACAAGCGCAATGATGGCAGGCTTAGCACTAACTACCTTATCGATGACGCTAGTTATTTCGTCTTCGATGTCTATGTATATGATTTCACGCTTAGCTGCTGGCACAGAATTCCTTCGTCCTTATATCGACAATAACTTATTGAGCCGTTGTTTAATGCTCGCTTGTTCGGGATCCGCCTCACCTATTGTATCAACTCCGACGCGAAGCAATCCCATTGCAGTTATGACTAAATGATCTTTGATCGCGTCGGTCTTGTCAACGATCCCTACTACCTGAGTTGGCTTAATGTGTTGGATAATCGGCTTTCGGGTAAATGGTAACTCTTTATACCAATCTTGTTTCTGCAGTTCTTCGACTAGCATTTCTAGGCTAGACCCACCTCCGCACAGGAGGATCTTGCGCGGTAAGTGCTCTAATCGCTCAAACTCACTGAGCGCCAACTCAACACCAGACAGCCACACATCAAGTGTCTTATCCAGTGCATCTTCAATCGTTGCTCGCTGTTTCGCAGGCAAATCATGGCTTGTAAGTGCCAGTTTTAACTTTTCGGCCTTTTCGAAATCTATGCCGAGCTCGTTGGCTAGCGTTCTCGTATAACTCCTTCCGCCGATACCAAACATTTTAGTTCCCTCAACGCCACCGTCATTGACAATAGCTATATCCGTAGTACCGCCGCCTACGTCAATCAAAATCGCACTAAAGCTTGTTGTTGCGTCATTACCAATAACGGCCCTGGCAACTGCAAATGGTTCGGCCGTGACAGCAACCAGCTCTAGCTCAAGCTCCTTGCAGACTTGCTCTAGGGCGCCAATGTGCACCAGTGGTGCAAATGCGGTGTACAGCTGTATGGAAAGATCGCGCCCCTGAAACCCTATTGGATTTGTGATCCGTTGTCCATCAATGCTCATGCTAACGATCGCACTATTAACCAGCCGCACCTCTACGTCACGATTACCGATTTCAAGTCCAAGCTGTTGCTTTGCAGCTTGAAATGCTCGGTCTTGAATAAGCTTAATGATCCGCTCCATCTCGTCCATATCAATAGCAGCATTCGCATCACGACGCCTAAATCGTACCGACGTAGACGTTCCTTTAACAAGCTCACCAGCGATACCAACAACCGCTTTATGCGCACTTACTCCAGCCATCTCTTCGGCCTGCGTCAGGGCAGCATCACAGTTGGCAACAACACCAGATATATCCGCGATAGCACCCGACGACATGTCGCTCAAGTTTTGATGTGCCCGACCGACACCGATTACCTCTATGTCGCCATCTGTAACACGTCCAATGAGCGCTTTTACGTTTTCGGTACCTATATCAAGTGCAACAATCAGATTATCTCGATGTGGCAGTTGTTTTTTTAACTTAGATAGATCTTTGATTTTATTTAAAACCATACTGATTATGATTATATCAGACTAGCTGGCGAGCGGCAGCACGAGTGGCTGGTCTACAGGCTGATACTGCTCGTCATACACTTCACCACAAACCTGACTCGTAATAAATGCCCATGCCGCCACCCCGTCTTTTCGTTCAAATTCTACGGCGAAATGTCCGAGCATGAGGTTAAAGTGTTTGTCGTCTTCTTCAATAACAGTTAGCTTGGGCTGCTCCAGGCCACGCAGGGCACTTATACAGGCTGGCGCATTGGCAGCGGAAGTCAGCGCAATTTCAAAATGCAGCACATCCTCCTTTTCACTAGGACGTCTGTAGAAATTACCTGCGACCATACGTGCTCCGTTTTTATGTTACCTAGTAACTCATTCCATTATACCAAGTTACTGCAAGCAGTTTAGTGAACTATTGAGGTCTCTGTTCTAAACTAGCGCTGCTTTTATGCGTCGGATACCGGCTGAACTAGCCTCTTCCTTGAGAATCTTAAACGTTTTACCAGTGTCTTCAAGCTCTTTGGTATTTTCCACGTGAGGCCCGCCACAAATTTCAAAACTGAATGGCTTTGCTTCGTTTTCTGCTTGCATGTTGTACACCTTTACGACGTCGCCGTATCTGTCACCAAATTGGCCAAGTGCGTGTTTTTCTTCGACCGCAACTTTGGTTGGGTACTCCTTCCAGGTTACGACGAGATGTTTTTTGATCTGTTCGTTTACGATATCTTCTACCTGCTTGATTTCTTCAGGAGTCATTTTTTGGTGGTGACTAAAGTCAAAGCGGAGTCGTTCTTCAGTAATGTTTGAGCCGTTCTGCACTACATGATCGCCAAGCACATCGCGCAGTGCTTGATACATAAGATGTGTAGCGGTGTGATACATCTTGTGTTGCTGCGTCTGGCCACCAAGTCCGCCCTTAAAGGTGCCTTTTGAAGCCGTTTGAGAGCGAGATCGCTGTTCGGCCATAAGATCATCGAATTGCTGCTTCCAGTTATCATCTACATTAACTGCTTGTTTGAAAGCCTCTTCCAGGCTTAGCTCCGTCGGAAAACCATAGGTGTCATACAATTTAAAGACTTCAGCACCGGTTAGACCGTCCTTGGTGATCTTAGTAAACTCATGGATACCCTTCCGTAGCGTCTGGCGGAATACTTTCTCTTCCTTGATGAGCACATCAATGACTAACTGTCGGTTTTCGGCAACCTCCGGATAATCATCAACGTAGAGATCGGCGATGACTGGCACGACTTGTTCCAGGAAGTTTTGCTCAATACCGAGGTCAAACGCATATCGAATTGCGCGGCGGATCAACCGGCGCATGACATAGCCTTGTTCTTTATTGCTCGGCACAACGCCATCTACCGCTAAGAAAGAAGCGGCACGTAAGTGATCAGCGATAACTTGCATACTCTCGCGGTGCGACTCATACTTTTTGCCACTTAGTCGCTGGAGCTCCTCGATAATCGGCCACAGGATGCTAATCTTAAACATATCTGATGAGTTAATGGCAGCTTGCGCGATACGCTCGAGCCCTCCGCCAAAATCGACATTTGGCTTGGCTAGCTTCTCAAATCCCTGCTCAGTTCGGCGGTACTGCATGAAAACTTGGTTACCGATTTCAACAAAGCGCCCAGAATCGCTTGCGGGGTGAGGTTCGCCAAAGCCAGGTTTATGACTTTCCTCGCCAAAGTCGTAGAACACCTCAGAGTCTGGGCCGCAAGGGTCACCAACTGGCGTCGTTTTTATGCCACCGGCGCGTGACCACCAGTTTTCGCCGTCATCGTAGTAGAAAATGCGTTCACCTGGCTTAATACCGCGTTTGTCACCATCTGCTTGAGAGCCAATTTCAGCAATCTTTGCGTCTATGCCCTTTGATTCAAATAGTTCTTGCCAAATGCGGGCAGCTTCTTCGTCGCGCGGGATACCATTGGCTTCGTCACCTATAAAACACGTTACATAAATCTTTGTGGGATCTAGGCCAACTACGTCTACTAAAAACTCGAAAAACCAGCCAATCTGCTCCTTTTTAAAGTAGTCGCCGAGACTCCAGTTACCGAGCATCTCAAAAAAAGTCGTATGACGATCGTCGCCAACGTCTTCAATGTCCATGGAACGCAAACAAGTCTGACTATCTACTAACCGAATACCCTGCGGGTGCGGTTCGCCTAATAAATACGGGATCAACGGCTGCATACCAGAACCTGTAAACAGAGTTGACGGGTCATTAAGAGGCACTAGCAACGCACGAGGAATAACCTCATGCTGTTTATTTTTGAAGAATTCTAGATACTTACTACGAATAGTCTGTGCGTTCATCCGCCTATTATAACAGTAGTCGCATAAAACAAGTGCAGTGACTGACTCCCCTTGTATTGCAAATATCTAATTTTTGTACTATAGTAAGTGTTATCGTTTCTGGGAAATACTCAGATACTGATCTTCGACAACGAGAGGAGTTATTCATGCTGGCAAGACTAGCGTGGAGTGGCGAGATCGCGGTTTGGATTGCGCTTCCGATAGTCACCGGTGCATTCCTTGCAACCATGGCGCGCGTTGAAGCAAGACAATCGATGCACCCGCTGCGGATTCATCTGGCGCATCTGACTGCGTGGTTGGCAATCGTGCTTGTCTGCACCCTGGGTGCGAAGCACGCTGCACAATCGACAGCGCTTAAGCAAGACTTTGTGCTTGCTGACCGCAAGGAGGCTCAGCGGATTGAGAATCTGCTGGACCGCAAAGCAGAGGTGGTAAGCGTTATCCGGGCTGGAGAGTTCACCTCCTACAACAGTGCGAAGCTACAGCTCCCGTCGTGTAAGTACCCGGTGTGGTTCCGGTACAAGGAGACCAAGCCGGCGGGCTTAAAGTTCGCTGTGACCGACGTTGGTGAAATGGCCCTTGTGCATCCACAGTGGTTCGACGACAGCGAGCTGGATCGCTTCGCGGACCAGTTCTGCGGTACGCGGTCATCCCTTTTCACAACGAACGGGTAGCCGTTCTACTCACCTGATTGGTGTCGCCGAGCTCGACTTGGAATCATCAATCAGGCTGGCGCCATACACCCCTAAAGCTCCTCTCGAAATATTTATAATAGTTCTCTTGATTTATAGTTATTCTTCGATCGATTTTTTCTCGGCACGCAGGTATTGCCGTAGCACCGTGGCCCGTTGCTCACCTATTACATGGACAAGCTCCTCTTTTCGAGCCTGCTGCACACCACGCATACTGCCAAATGTCCGTAGTAACTTCTTTTTTGTGGCTGGTCCGATACCAGGAATATCTTCGAGCAAGCTTTGTGTCTGCCTTTTTACCTTTAAAACTGAGTGGTAACTTACTGCAAAGCGGTGAGACTCGTCTCGTATGCGTTGGATTAGCTTAATAAGGTTAGTATTATTTGGGATGTCAACCAGCGTAAAGTCATCGCTAACGCTGCAAACGCCTCCAAGCCTAGTAACTACAGCATTCTGTAAGTCAGTGCTCACCCAATCATTCCGCACTACTATTTCTTCGCGTTTTTTTGCAATACCTATCATAGGGATAGATAGGCCTAAATCACTAACAATTTGCGACGCAGCCTGCAACTGACCCTTGCCGCCATCGATAAGTATGAGGTCTGGCTTACCCCATTGCTTGATATTTTTATCAGAAAACCTTCGCATCATTGTCTCTCGCATATGTTCAAAATCGTCGTTTCCTGCAATGCGGGACTTAAACTTTCGATAGTTTGCCTTATCAGCGACCCCGTTAGTAAATACCACCATGCTGGCCACTGTATCGGTTCCGGACATGTGCGAAATATCGTAGCCTTCGATCCTTTTTGGGACATGTGCTAAACCAAGTAGCTCAACAAGCTCCATGAGCGCATGGTCCTTACTGAGATCCAAGAATTCTTTGTCGCTAAAGATCACCTGGGTACCGAGATTTTTTAGCGCGGTAATCTGGTTGCGTATAACTGCAGCCCTTTCATAGGCTTTTTGTGCGGCAAGCTGCTTCATCTCCTTTTGCAATTCTGTAATTAATGAAGCTCTTTGCCCCTGCAGTACTCTTACAAGCCTCCGCAAATTCGCTTTATAGACAGAGCTGTCTAGTTCGCCAGTCTCTGGACCGGGACATAGCCCTAGGTGAACTTGCAAACAAGCCCGAGCTGGTAGAACGGCGTGTGTTGAATACGGAAACGCTCGGCGTAGATACTTAAGCGCACGCTTTAAGGCAAAAGTACTCAGATACGGACCGTAATAAGTGGCATTGTCGTCTAAAGGTCGGCGCGTTAATGTCACACTTGGATATTTGCTTTTGAAATCAATACGAACAAAGCTGAGCGACTTATCATCACGCAATAGGATATTGTATCGCGGCATATAACGACGGATCATCTCAGCCTCTAAAAAGAGGGCCTCAACTTCAGAGTCAACTATTTGCCAATCAGTGTCCGCAATTTCAGAAACCAATAATTCTGTTTTAGGGTCCCGTGCTCGAGACTTTTGAAAATATTGCCGTACTCGATTCCGCAATATCGCAGCCTTACCAACATAGATAATCTCACCTTGAGCATCTTTATGAAAATACACTCCAGGTTGCGAGGGTAATGTCTTAAGTTTCTCTTTGAGAGTCTGTTTCATGTACCTAGTATACGAAAACAAGTGCAGCATTGACCACCTACGCAACGGCTTTAGAGGGGATTGACTTTATCGTAGTGTCGTGGTATTATACTTACGGTTTAATCATAAACCATCCAGACTTTGATCTAATTGCCTGTATTTGGTCGCTTGGGCATTAGGGAGTCAATAGCGAAACCGAGGATGCGTAAGAGATATTACTTACCTCGATTTGCTACATAAAGCGATCGAGGTTTTTTGTTGTCGACAACTTTGGTTGACGACGCAACGATCCTTAACAAGCTATCGAGTATCAATTGTGCGTTTCCGTTTAGGGGTAGTTTTGTGGCCAAGATGCATACTGGCCACCAAGCTACTCCTGACCCTGGGGAGCAGCCTGCAGATAGGTTTCGCAAACATATCCGCTGCAGTATTTTCAGGGTGGAGAAACACAATGCATGCATTGCAACGAATGCTGGTGGTGGCCGTCATGGCAACCGCCTTGCTGGCCGGGGCCACAACCTCGGCTGGCGCGTCCGTGACGACCGCACCGACTTCACAGTCGGTGATCACTCCCGGCTCGCGCGTCGTGCCGACCATCCTCAAGGCTCCCACGCCCCGCAGGATCCAGGTCGTGACCACGGCGGTGCACACGTACAAGATGCCCAGCTACCCGCAGGGGTTCATCAGCCCCTTCGCAACGGCGAACCTGACGACGCTCTTCTACTCGAAGATTGCGTTGATCATGAAGGGTTTCTCGCCGGAGTGGGTGGACTTCATGTACGCCAGCCCGTACGCCGAGCAGCTGTACAACCTCACGGTCATGCAGCCACAGGCTGCA
>CAYYKI010000017.1:0-22361 GCA_964440975.1 uncultured Candidatus Saccharibacteria bacterium
TACCACTTGAAATTGCTGAAGTAAGCCGCAGCCAACGTAAAAGTAAAGTAATGGCTGCACTAAAGGCCGTCGACCTAGCCGACAAAGCTAGTAGTCGCGCCAACAACCTTTCCGGCGGACAAAAGCAGCGCCTCGCCATCGCTCGGGCCATTGTCAATAAACCTAAGCTCATTTTTGCAGATGAACCGACCGGTAACCTCGATAGCGCAACCGGCGCACTCATTATTAAGCAACTCTTTAAGCTCAATGAAGATCTTGGTGTTACGCTTGTCATCGTTACACACGACCAAGAGCTGGCCGAGCAATGCGATGTACAGATTCATATGAAAGATGGCAAAATCGTCAAACCGAGTGCAGGAAAGACACCAAAACTACCGAAAAAATCGGCCTCAAAGAAAGGAGTTAAGTAATGTTTAGACTCGATTTAGCTCGTCGTTCTGGCCGCAGCCTACGCAGCGCCAAAGGTCGCACCCTACTTACTGCCATGGCTATTGGTGTTGGCACATTTGCCCTCACCCTGACCCTTGCAGCCAGCAATGGCGCACAAGCATTTGTGGATGACATTATATCGAATAACTTTGACCCAGCTGAGCTCATCGTCGCCAAAGATAAGACGGCGTTTGGACGTGGAGACTTAAGCAAACCGCAAGAATATGACGACTCTTTTGCTGCCGGTAACTCACAAAGTGGAGCTGCCATACAGGTCAAAAAACTGACCGACGACGACTTACAAAAACTTCGTAATTATCCCGAAGTAGAGGAAGTTCGAGAAGGCTTAGATCTACGTTTTCAATACATAACTCGGCAAGATCAAAAACGGTATGTGGCGACCGGTATAGCTTTTAGCCCCTCTATGCATCCAGACTTATTGGCGGGAAGTATTCCTCGCCCGCTGGGAAACAAACAGCTCATTCTCCCTGAGGGCTATCTGGAATCACTCGGCTTTAAAGATGCTGCCAGCGCTATCGGCAAACCTATCACCATTGCCATGCGTAAGTCGTTTGATCCGGCCCAACTACAGGCACAACTACGGAGTGGCGCAGTTACCGAGGAGCAGATAAATAAACTCACCCAAGATTCAACCCAAGAGTTTACGTTTACTATCGCTGCGGTCACGAAAAAAATGGCAACCAACGAACCTGGTACCGAACTTTACATCTTCATTGGAATAGAGGATGCCCGTGAGTTGAATAACGTCGCTACTGCCAATACGCCTGATTACCACAAATATCTATACAGCTACGTTCGCATAAAAGACGGTGCCGACAACGCCAAGCTTAAGCTAGCACAAGACAAAATTAAGGCAGACGGCTACGAAGCGCTATCGGTAGAAGACACTCAAAAATTCCTCAATCAAATCATCGGCGTACTTCGTGGCATCGTTGCTGCCTTTGGCTTTATCGCCGTGATTGCGAGTGTATTTGGCATCATTAATACCATGTACATTTCTGTACTGCAGCGAACCCGCGAAATCGGTCTCATGAAAGCTCTTGGCATGCACAAACGCGACATAGGTAAGTTATTTAGACTGGAGGCAGCATGGATTGGATTCCTCGGCGGGGCACTCGGTTCATTGCTGGCGATTGGACTGGGGGCATTACTCAATCCTGCCATCACAAAAGCACTCAAGCTCGACCCGGATCAGCATCTGCTTATCTTCAAACCGATACAAGTCGTGGTGCTCATACTTATCCTTATTGCCATATCCACACTTGCTGGCTACCTGCCTTCTCGCAAAGCCTCAAAACAAGATCCAATCGAAGCACTCCGAACAGAATAGCTCCATACCTATCAACACACCAACAAGGCTTATCCCGTCGTATATGAACGACACTACCTGTAGCGTCTAGACGCTATAGGTAGTGGTTAAAGTAAATATGCTGCAAACAGGTAATAAATTAGGAGTCTTTTTAGGGTTGCCAGGGGCCGGAACAAATCCGATGATGGAAGTGTTCCGGCCCCGGTGGCAGGTCTCGAGGGTTGCGGGGTCAGATCGAGCCGTGCGGCACGTTGTTGACGGCGCCGGTCCCGGTGATGGTGACGATGCACTTGGCGATGTCCGCACCGGACTGACCGCGCACGAACCACGCCGTGAACCGGTACGAGCCGGGGGCGTACGTGTGCTCGAGGTGCGCCTTGTAGATCGGGTTGGACGCGACGGCGTTGAAGTCGTCGGTGTTGTCCGGATCGATGGGCGTCCACGAACTGTTCGCGTTCCAGGCGACGTAGAAGTCACCCGTGAACTCCGTCGTCGGCATGTAGGCGTTGACGTGGTTCCCGTCGATCTCGATCCAGACGTCCTGGTTCTCGAGGCAGACGATGCTGGGGTTCGCACCCTGCGGGGGTGCGGGCTGCGGGATGCATCCGGTGGCGATGATGCCGAGGATGAACAGCAGTGACAGCAGGTATTTCTTCATGGTTCCCTCCGTGGGGGATCTGTGGTTTCCGGAGACGTCCTCCGAAAAGACTCCATTTGAACGTGCACTCTGATGAGATGACGTAAGTAGTATTATAACATAAGCTTTATAAATTTGCAATACTTTTACGTATATTTAGACATTCTTTCATTTTTCTTTTATAATGTTGCTATTCCGAAAACTCTTCGGTACTTTGACAAGTGGTTCAAACCCTAGGAGCACCATGGCTACCGCCTCCTTTGTTTACATACTCATCGGCTGTGTCCTCAGCCTGATCGTCCCGTGTTTTGTTCGGGGCACAACCATCCACATAACCCCAGGCGCCTCCCTGGCGTCCATCTTCCTCGGGGGGCTCGAGGCCTTGGCCATCTACCACCTCTGGAGTATCTCCGACTACCCCAACCGCACATTTGTGTTGTGGCTCTTCTGGATTGCGGAGCTCGTATTCATGTGCGAGGCCGTCCTTAGAGCAGGCAGCAACGTCTACTACAGCTTCACACGCTTCTTCGCAATCGAGCTGCTGAACCTTGTATGCCTGTACTTCCTGCTCCAGATCTACTAGCGCACGTGGGTGGACGACCGAGCCGTGGACACGTCCACTCTTGATCGTCCGCCCACTCCGAACCACTTGTCTCCCTACACTCCCAACGTGGAGTTTTTTTGATTTTAACTATCCCTAGCGCCATCCTCCTCTCTAGCTTGTTTACGCGTTGGTTGGAAACCTGCGCAATTGCTTACAAGGCTTACCGTGTCTATGCAGCTATCGATGAGGCCCAACAATTTGGCAGGACTCTATCTTTCAACCTTACAGTACGTGCAGGCGAACGTCAGGAAATGAATCTTTGGTATAAATTGACAAAATAACATAAGTGGTTTAAATACTTATATCGTTATGCCAGCTGGTTTAACGAGTAAATTTATACTTTTGTCCTCTGTTATGCTCCTATCCAGCGTGTATACGCGTTGGTTGGAAACCTGCGCAATTGCTTGCGTAGATTCCCAACCAACTCACTAGCTAGGGGGAGCAATGCTGCTTCAAGATTACTTTTCGGGGTATCGTATCCGCTCGCGGACGCGCCCTGACCTGGAAACCGGCCTCCCGGTCTGGTTCCACCGCTGCACACGCAGTGAACTCGAAGGTGTCACCGCCGACGCCCTCGGCTTCTTCCGTGACGACAACATGATGGTCCAGCGGGGCGAGGAACGCCACACTGAGGAGTTCGTTCTCCAGGGAATGGAGTCCCTCGACAACTGGATCGACATCAAGTCCATCACCCCGGTGCCGGGGCACTACGAGGTCGAGGATCGTGACTACGGCAACTGCGGTCGTTGCGGCAACAAGTTGACCGTGACGGAGTTCACCCTCGGCGACACCTGCACGAACTGTCAGTCGGTCAGCGATCCGTACCAGAACCGGTCGCAGGGCGGCTGATACAGAGGACATCACCAGGAGGGGCATGATAGCTTGGGGTGCTACGAGCATCTACACCAAACAAGCATCATACCCCCTCCTGGCAGTCCATTTATCACTACGCATACGGTGGGTCTAAAGATCCACTTCCCAACAAATTGACCCACTGGCTCAATTTGTCCTCCTGGCAGTCCCTAAGTTCATATATTTATACGCATTTAGGGATTGAGGTTACCAGGTAGGGAATAGGGGATAGGGAAGTGCACATCCCCATAGATTAGTAGATTATTTCTATAACCAGTCTGATTTTTGCTTTGAGGGCTCATTGATGTTCAAACAAAAATAGAGCAGGGAAGTAGGGGAGAGCGCCCCCCTATTCCCGGCCCTATTTGCGCCGACTGCAGGGTTAGTATGTGCACGCTTGTTGGCTCATATACTCACAGCTGTCAGCGCCCGTAACGGATGGTCCCAACTTATATTGAAATCTCCTATGTACTTTTTGGCTTTATGTAGCTTTACATACCCTACATTACTGTTATTGTAGCTCAATATTCATTAACAATATGGGCAATCAGCTGGGTGTGCTTGCATACGCATTTTGCGCATAGCGGTTGCAGGATCGCAAATTTCTTGGGTTGAATTTTTCATGGTTATTCCTTTTTTGATTTGTTGTTTGTTGTGTCATATGACAGTGATTACTATTATACATGATATTGCGCTTATGTCAATAGTATTTAATCATTTATTTACTGCAAACGCTATTTGTTACATAATTACTACTGTATACGCCCCCTTATGTAGAAAGTAGCGATAGTAGAGCATAAGCATAATGTCGATATCGGCTAACTGTAGTACACTATATTTAATATGGCACAAGCACGATCCTATGATCTCATTGTTATTGGCAGCGGCGCGGCCGGCGGTGTCGCCGCTCAGCTTGTCGCCCAAACAGGCAGGAAAGTAGCTCTCATCGAAGCCGACATGCCGGGCGGCCAAGCACCCAATTATGCCGATATTCCTGGCAAAGCTCTGCTTGCTGCTGCTGGCGCCTATCAGAATGCACTCGCTGCCAAACGGTACGGTATTCGTATCGCTTCTGCAGCCTATAACTTCCCCTCAGTGTGGGCTTGGAAAGAAAAAGTCATCGCAGCAACGGGTGTAAGAGATGCCAACGAGGCATACGCACACGAGCATATTGAATACATCCACGGCAGAGCTCACTTTATTGATAAGAAAACCATCACCGTACACGACCATTTATTGACGGCCGATAAGTTTTTGATTGCTACCGGTGCAGCCGATAACGCCCCTGACATACCGGGCTTAATTGATACCGGCTACATTACGAGCCGGCAAGCAATCGACTTAAAGTCGCCCCCCAAGTCGTTAGCCATTATTGGTGGTGGACCAACCGGTGTTGAAATGGCCGAACTATTTAGTAGTTTTGGCACCGCGGTAACACTCATCGAAAAAAAGCCGCGACTACTCCCCAAAGAAGATGCCGCAGTGAGCGATCTCATTGAGCGTATGTACATCGGCAGAAACATTGATGTTATTGTTGCTGCTAACACTATTGGGGTTGAGCCCGCACAACGAAAAAAGAAAAAGATCACCATAGAACGTGATAGTCAGATTTCGGCAATCACGGTGGATGAAATATTAGTAACCTGTGGTCGCCGACCCGCCACAAATCTCGGCCTCGAAGAAGCAAAAGTCCGCCATTCTGCACAGGGTATACTCGTGAACGATCGACTGCAAACTTCCAACAAAAGTATTTACGCTGCCGGTGATGTCGTAGGGCCCGCCCACTACACCCACTTATCAACGACACAGGGACGCATAGTCGCCCACAATATGTTTAATCGCGATCCAATCTACATGACCGACAACACCATCTTACCGAGAACTGTTTTGACGTGGCCAGAAGTAGCATGTGTTGGGGACAGTGAGGAGCGATTGCGTGCCGAGCGACGACCCTACCAAGCGGTGAACGTTCCAATTGCCGTAACGGCCCGCAGCATGCTCACCGGCGATGATGTTGGTTTTGTTAAGATCATGGCTCGCCCCGACGGACGTATCCTTGGTGCGGCAATTGTAGCACCCCGTGCTGGCGATATGCTTGCTGAAATCACACTCGCTATGCGCCACAAAGTTACTGTCCAACAAATTGCCGCCACGCCGCATCCGTTTCCGAGTTGGTCTGATGCGGTTCGCGTTGCTTGCTCGCAATTTTAGGGAACAAACTCGCTCCATCTTCTCGGCTGGCCAAAAGACTGATTTGTCAAACATTGCAGAAGTAGCTTACCGATTTCGGCATTTGTCACAAGTGGCACATGATTGTCGATAGCAAGCCGTCGTATTTGATAGGCATCGCCATCGTCGTCTTCTGCTGGAACGCATATCATCAGCCCAAGCTTATTTTTAGCGATAAGCGGCACCACCGTATTGGTATGGTTTTCATGAATTTTGTGTAGAAATCGTGTACGAATACCTAGATTTTTAAAGTAATCGTGCGTGCCCTTGGTGGTATATATGTCCCATTTATCCGTAAGTTTTCGAACCGCATCAACATACTTTGCTTTCTGTCCGTTTGGTAAACTCAAGAATAATGAATGCTGCTTGATTGATTGATCAGTAGCCATCCAGGAACGCATGAAGGCGTCTTCTAGATCTTGCCCCAGGCACGCTACCTCACCAGTACTCGCCATCTCAACCCCAGCTACCGGATCAGCGCCCTTCAATCGATTATAGGAAAACTGCGGGCTCTTAACACCAACGTGGTCTAGATCAAGCGTCTTAAACTGCTGCTTGTTGTCAATACCGAGCATGGCCTCGGTAGCGAGTTGGATAAAATTATGGCCACTCACCTTGCTCACAAACGGGAACGATCGCGATGCCCGAACATTACACTCAATCACCTTAAGTTGATTATTTTTAGCAATAAACTGAATATTGAAAGGTCCGGTGATGTTTAGATTGGCTATGATTTGCTTAGTGATGCTCCGAGCCCGTCGTACTGTTTCTAAGTACAGTCGCTGCGCCGGGTATACTACCGTGGCATCACCTGAATGAACGCCAGCATTTTCGATATGCTCTGATACGGCGTAGATAACCAGTTTGCCGTTCTTAGCGACACCATCAATCTCAAGCTCTTTGGCATTGGTGATGAATTGACTAACGACCACTGGATGGTCAGGAGACAGCTTAGTGGCAGCCTTGAGGTATTTGGTAAGTTCCTGATCGCTCCGTACTACGTTCATGGCACCTCCAGATAGCACATAGGATGGTCGAATGAGTACCGGATAGCCAACCCGTGCAGCAAACGCTTTAGCTTTTGCCAATGTTGTCACTTCAGTCCATGCCGGCTGATCAATGCCGTACTGGTTGAGCATAGCACTGAACTTTTGGCGGTCTTCGGCCTTGTCTATGTACAGCGGGGAAGTACCAAGTATGGGGTATCCAGCGTGATGTAGTGGCAATGCCAAGTTGTTCGCTATCTGCCCGCCAACTGATATTACTAGTCCGTGAGGCTGCTCAAAGTCAGCAATGTCACGCAAACGCTCCTCTGTAAGTTCATCAAAGTACAGCCTACTGGAGTGGTCAAAGTCAGTTGAGACGGTTTCTGGGTTTGAGTTGACCATAATAGTTTTCCAACCACGTTTGCTCAGCGCCTCGGCTGTGTTGACGGCACACCAATCGAACTCCACTGATGACCCAATACAGTACGGCCCAGAGCCAATCACGGCCACTGCTTTCCTCCCGAGTGGCGTTACATCATTAGCGTCTCCATGGTAGGTCACATAGCAATAGTTTGTCTCAGCATCAAACTCGCCCGCCAGTGTATCGACGAGCTTGATGACCGGCTTGATGCCTGCCCTCAGGCGTTTACGTCGTATCTGGTCTGCGGTAACGGTTCGTCTGCTCCGCCTGGTTGCCGCTTGGGCAATCACCCGATCAGCAAAACCCATCCGTTTAGCGTTCAGTAACAAGTCTTTCGTCAAAGGCTTGGCATCCAGCTTACCTTGCATATCGGCAATGTCCTGCAAATGCTCTAGGAACCAGCTATCTATTTTCGACATCTCTCTGATTCCCGCTACAGACTCGCCGTTTTTCAATGCCTCATATATCGCAAATAATCGTCGATCAGTTGGATGCTCAACTTCGCTGAGTGGTTTGTGGAACGAATATGGATGATCGGTTAGCCCATGTGCACCAATGTTTAGCATTCGAATGGATTTCTGTAGCGCCTCTGGAAATGAACGTCCAAGCGCCATCACTTCGCCGACACTTTTCATCTCAGATCCAATGTGACGATCACTGCTCTTTAGCTTTGCTAAGTCCCAGCGCGGCATCTTGACTGCCAAATAATCTAGGGCTGGCTCAAAGAAAGCTGAGGTCGTGCCGGTGATAACATTCTTAAGTTCGTGAAGCTTGTAGCCAAGCACTAATTTAGCTGCGACATAAGCCAACGGATAGCCAGTTGCTTTCGACGCCAGAGCGCTGGATCTACTCAAACGCGCATTCACTTCAATCACCCTGTAGTCACCATTCTCTGGATTCAAAGCATACTGAATATTGCACTCGCCGATGATGCCGAGATGGTTAATCGTCTGTATAGCTACCTCACGTAGCAGATGATATTCAGTGTTGGTGAGGGTCTGCGATGGCGCAACCACAATGCTTTCGCCAGTATGGATACCCATCGGGTCGAAGTTCTCCATGTTGCACACCGTAATTGTGTTTCCGGCACTATCGCGCACCACTTCGTACTCAATTTCTTTCCACCCCATCAAATATTCTTCAATCAAGATTTGTGGCACCGCCTTAAAGACTTCATCGCAACGAATCTTCAGCTCAGCTTCGTTGTTCACTCGGCCTGAACCCAGTCCACCTAAGCTAAAGCCAGACCGCATCATAATTGGATAGCCGATGGAACGTGCCGCAACAAGCGCCTGCGCCTTGCTATATACCGCCTTACTTCGTGCCGTCTTAACGTCAATCTTATTTAGCGCTTGTTTAAAGAGATCTCGATCCTCGGTTGTTTTGATAACATCTACGGAAGTACCTAGCACGCGAATTTTCAGCCGATTTAGAACGCCCGTATCGTTTAGCTCCAAGCCTAAGTTCAAGGCTGTCTGACCACCAAAGCTCAGTAGAATCGCCTGTGGTCTTTCCCGCTCTAAAATCTGCGTTACGGTTTGCATCTGCAACGGCTGGAAGTAAACCGTGTCAGCCATATCGCGGTCGGTCTGTACGGTAGCGATATTTGGATTAATCAAAACTGTCTCGATGCCTTCTTCCTTCAGCGCTTTGATGGCCTGTGAGCCAGAATAATCAAACTCACCTGCTTGACCAATCTTTAGACCACCAGATCCAAGAATCACAACCTTCTTAATCATAGGAGACCCCGAAACTTTTCAAACAAGTACCAGGTATCTGTCGGCCCGGGTGCCGCTTCTGGATGAAACTGCACAGAAAAGAATGGCTTAGTGGTATGCTCTACCCCTTCTACCGTGTCATCATTCAAGTTACGAAATGATACCCGCCAGCCAGCGGGCAGGGAAGCAGCGTCAATTGCATACCCATGGTTTTGGCTGGTAATTACACAGTGCTTTGAAGGCAAGTCCATGCATGGCTGATTGTGCCCCCGGTGCCCAAACGGCAGTTTGTAGGTTCGGGCACCAGCCGCCAGCGCCATAATTTGGGATCCTAAACAAATACCGAACACTGGTTGGTTGTTTTTTAAGGCTTGTTTTGCAACCGCGATCGTCGGTCCATAATCCGTCGGATCGCCAGGCCCATTACTAAGGAGCACGCCATCATAATCCTCGCTAGAGTAATCATAATCGTACGGTACCTGGCGGACTCCCAGTCCCATACTCAACAGGCTCTGGAGAATATTGCCCTTAGCACCACAATCGACGAGAATAACTTTTTTTGTTCGTTGATACTGGTGATTAATCGGCGCCAAAATTGACGGGATTTTGGTTGGCAAATCAAAATCCGTAAACGGCTCTACGTCCCCCACTATCCGCCCCTTCATACTGCCATGGCTACGCAGATGTTTAGTAATTGCCCGGGTATCAATGTTTGTGAGCACCATTATATTGTGCGACGTGGCCCATTCGAGCAACGGCATCGCACTGCGCGCATGGCTTCCCGTTAATTCGAGGTTGCCAATAATGATGCCATTAACGTGTATTTGTTTAGACTCTACATCTGCGAGCTGTACACCGTAGTTCCCTATTAACGGATATGTAAAGACTAGGATTTGATTTGCATACGACGGGTCGGTCAATGTTTCGACATATCCAGTCATCCCAGTGTTAAAAACTACCTCACCTGTAGCGGACGTTGCCCCCCTATCGATCTGACGCACATCTGTTGGCTCAGCTCCTCCCCTACTCATCTGTTTAACTGTAGTAGCAGACATTTCAACTCCCCTACCCATCTGTTGGTCACCAGTCAGACCTGGTTGACTCGAACAAGAGCGTGGATTAAGCGATATGAGCTGCCCGGCAAATGCTTTACCATCAGTCAGGCTAAGCCATGCGTTTTTAGTTATAAAAAAATCGCCCCTTTCGGAGCGATTCCTATGCGTAGGTTTGTGCGTAGTTGGTTTGGTATGTTTCACGCTGCATTAGAATGTAACAAGCTGACAGGAAAAATGCAAATGTTTATATAATCAGTTTAGTTAACTATTGTGGATAACCATGCCTATTGCCCAACTTATAATTTATAGCTATTATGACGGCACTTTCTCGAAATTCGAGAGGGTTCACTAGGGAGGGAAGTTGACCGTACGCATCGGCAAAATTCAGCGGTTCCGTTTTGAGAAACTGCTGCTCATTCCACTCGCCGTTCTGGTTGGTTTTGCGCTTAGCTTGTTTGCCTTGACCTTCGCAGCAGCTGCGCAGTATGTTCTGTTCTTTGGCATCCCAGCAATTGGCCTCAACGCCATCTTTTGGGAAGCTCGACGTCGCCATCGTGAGAACAGGTACCACACCGACTACCGACGCATGTACGTCGAGAATTACCAAGAGCAGTGAGGATAGGACGGGATCGGATTTGCCGAATACGCACCGTAGTGCAAAGTGAGGCAGTCGCCTCCTCCCCACGTTCGCCACCTGGCATATTTGATGCGCGCATGCGCTCATAGTCCGGTTGCGAACGTTTTAATTTTTGTTCATATCTATCAATAAAGTGACCCAGATAACGCAAGCAAAAGCACAAAGCGCTTGTTTATTATGCCAAAACGTGCTCTAATGAGGCTGTAAGGTTTCAATCGATCGTCCGCGTTCGCCAAAAAGTTTCTTGTTAGAGAGCTCAAGGTCAGCAGCAGTAGAGAGAAGAAAGACCTTAGTTAACTAACAAGAAAGGTTTTGAAGCTACATGGCTTACAAACTATTCGTAGGTGGCTTGCCATTCAGCACCACCGACCAAGAACTTGAGGAGCTTTTTGCAACTCATGGTAAGGTGCTGAGCGCCGTCGTCATCAAAGATAAGTTTACAGATCGAAGCAAAGGCTTTGGTTTCGTAGAGTTTGAAAATGACGAAGAAGGCAAAAAAGCTGAAGCAGCCCTCAACGGCTCTGAGCTTGGCGGCCGCAACATTACCGTCAACGAGGCTCGTCCTCGCGAAGACCGACCACGCCGTGATTTCAACGGTGGTGGCAACGGTGGCGGTGATCGCAGCTGGTAATACCAGTTAGCGGGCATTTAGCCTAGTAAAAGAACCTCCCTTGTGGAGGTTCTTTTATATATACGCATTTTTACTCGCACATGCTCGGAGTTCACACAGGTACGCTCAAACCACCAGTATCTATGTAAGCTTTTTTACACAGCTTATGCGCAAATGTCGTATTATGTATGCAATGGCAGAGTTAACTACAAAAGAAAAAGAGGCGCTTGAGCTAGGTAAAAAACTCCAAGAGTTTTTCGATCATGGATACGTAAACAAAAAACAGGCACTTAAGTTCAGTTTATTAAAAGGAATCGCAACCGGTGCGGGAGCCTTTATTGGCGGCACGGTTGTGATAGCAATACTCTTATGGACACTGAGTAAGTTCAACAGCATACCGCTGGTTGGCCCAATTACTAACCAGGTGCAGGAATCACTCAAGAAACCCGAGAGATAACGCTATAACACTACGTGTTTGCCAGGTCTAGAATCATGATGGTGTATAGCCCCCCGTAATTTAAAACGGCCAGTTATGCTGGCCGTTCACTACTCAGCAACGATGCTATACTCTGACCAATTTGCGTAATTGTCGTTTCAGCCTTGCAGCATCAGTACGACTCATAGCATTTTTATGGACATACGCTTCAAGCAATTCGGCGTCCATTTTGTTAATTAGGGGCGATTTACGCCACTTCTTACGCATAGATACCTCCTCTCTATTAACAGCCTACATTCGAGCGGTGCCGGCGTTTCGCTGTTGGCTCCTCCCCTCAGTTGAGGCTGAAGGTAGCATACAAATGTTGGCTGAGTTTTTGCTTAAGCAATGTTCGGACGGCTGCAGGATAGACTTTCAGCGTTTTCTCAACATTTGGCTTTAGAGTGTGTGTGGTCGTCCAATAAGCACTAGGACGGCTGGACACAACCATCCATTTCGACCGACCGGTGGCGCCCTTCGCGCTGTCAATGTTGGTCTAAAGTGTGCAGTAGAAAGGAGCTTTATATGAAAGTAAGTAAAAAAGTCATTGTCGGAGGCGTTACAGCGCTGAGCGCCGCAAGTATAGTTGGCGTCGGCCTCGTTTCTGCGCAAGCAGCCAATAATTCTAGCGGCAGCCTCGTTGATAAAATAGCAAGCACGTTTAATTTAAACAAGGCAGACGTTCAAAAAGTCGTCGACGAAGAGCGCGCCCAACGCGAAGCCGATCGCCTTGCAGAGATGTCGTCGAGACTTGAGCAGTTGGTAAAGGATGGCAAAATTACTGCCGATCAAAAGAGCAAGATCGAGGCTAGGCAAAAAGAGCTGCAAACAACTCGAGACAACAATCGTAAGGATCTTGAGAAGTGGGCCAGCGACAATGGCATCGATTTGAAATATCTGCATCGAGGCATGCACGAGGGTGGCACAGGTAGTCTGGATCAACTTGTGAAAGACGGTAAGATTACTGCCGATCAAAAGAGCAAGTTAGAGGCCAAACAGAAGGAACTTGAATCTGCTCGAACTGCCGAGCGAGACGCACTGAAACAGTGGGCCAGCGACAATGGCATCGACATGCAATACCTCATGGGTCCGATGGGTAAAGGTGGGCACATGCGTGGTGGCGGCGACGGCCCCGGTATGATGTAAGCACGATTCACGTACGAGCTAATACTCCTCGCCAAGACGCGGGGAGTATTTATTTGTGCGCCAAGAAACCAACCACAGAATACTGTTCGTTAGTTTTTTCGCGAAGCGGTATTGCAGCCGGGCTGAGCGAAAAACGGACGAACCGAACACGTAAACATCTTCAGGCAATTCTCAGACAACAGCGTAAAATATGAGTATGCGAGTATTAGTTGTTGAGGACGAACATAAAATTGCCAACGCTATAAAGCGCGGGCTCGAACAATCATCATATGCTGTTGATATCGCTTTTGACGGCAAAGACGGCTTGAGCATGGCTACCACTGAACCATACGATTTAATTATTTTAGATCGCATGCTGCCAGGCAAAGATGGCATCACGGTTTTGCGCACCCTACGGGAACAAAAAATCCACACGCCAGTTTTATTACTTACTGCTAAAGATCGTGTGATCGATCGAGCCGAAGGGCTTAACGCTGGCGCCGACGACTACCTCATAAAACCATTTGCGTTTGTTGAATTGATTGCTCGCGTTCGTGCCCTGCTTCGTCGTGCACCACAAACGACTGACACAAAATTAACATACGAGGATGTCGAGTTAGATCCGCAAGGCATGACCGTTACGCGCAAGGGCAAAGTTATTGATCTTACAAGTAAAGAATTTGCACTACTGGAATACCTAATGCGCCATCCGGAGCGCATTCTCACCAAAGACACACTTATGCAACATGTCTGGGATTATGATGCCGACATCCTGCCCAATACGGTAGAAGTGTACGTGGGCTATTTACGTAACAAATTAGATAAACCATTTAAAGCTCGCGAATTAATTCACACCAAACGCGGCTTTGGTTATGTCTTTGGGGGTAAGCACTAGTGTTTCATAAAGCGTCAACTAAACTTGCCCTGCTCTACTTAGGTATCATTATGGTGATAAGCCTATTCTTTAGCTTTAACTTGTACCAACTCTCAGTGCAGGAGCTCGATCGCGGACTACGCCGCCCAGAAACCAGCTATACTAATTCACAAAATCCGATCCCGTCTCAGATTCGAGATACTATTCGTGCACAACGTGAAGAGATTTACGTACTTGCCCGGCATCGCGTGATTAATCGCTTAGTTGTTACCAACATAATGATTCTTATAAGCGGTGGATTACTGAGTTATTATTTAGCCAAGCGGACGCTCAAACCAATTGAAGAAGCGCATGAAGCCCAGGGTCGATTTACCGCCGATGCCAGTCATGAATTGCGCACACCGATTACAGCCATGCGAAGTGAGAATGAGGTTGCGCTCATGAACCCAAAACTCACCCTTTCGGAAGCTAAAAAACAACTACAGAGTAATATTGAAGAGCTTGAAAAACTAACGGCTCTCAGCGAAGGACTCCTCCGTTTAGCAAGTTTAGAAAAGAGCGACCTTAAACTCTCAGTCATTCCAGTGCGACAAATTATCGATCAAGCAGTTGGACAGGTAATGACACACGCTAAAAAGGCCGACATAACCATTGCGCAAGAAGTACCCAACGACGCCAACATTGCGGCCGACGAAGTGAGCCTTGTCGAGTCAGTAGTCATTTTGCTTGATAACGCCATCAAATATAGCCCCAAGAAATCCACGATTACAATTAACGCAAATGCAAAACAGCGCACAACAACAATTCAAGTTCGAGACCAAGGCGACGGCATAAAGGCATCAGAGCTACCGCACATATTCGATCGGTTTTACCGAGCAGATTCATCGCGCTCAAAAACCGGTACTGAAGGATACGGCCTCGGACTAGCAATCGCTAAAAACATCATTGACACCCATGGGGGTACCCTTACCGCTAGCAGCAAGTTGGGCAAAGGCTCAGTGTTTACTATCAGCCTACCGAGTAAGATATAGCGTCTATTTTGCGATCCGAAACTATATTTGGCGCCGTTACAAATATGAGATTTTGCATCCAAACAACGCATTAACTAACCGCCCTGCCAGTTGTTAACTAAATAATACTGAGCTGTTCAATGTATGCCTGGTCGCCGATATCCCGTCGCCACTGTAACGGCGTATCATCTCCGAATCCAGCTGTTATGGATTGCACAAGCATATCGCGCGCCTCCCAGGGAGTTTCGGCAAGTGCAGATAACCCAACCGTGCGCGACGAACCAACTGTTCTGTATGCACTCACTATTTTTTTGGCCGCTGCAAACCTAACGGCTACACCTATGCTAGTTATTGCTGATACGTCCACATTAAAATCGTAGTGGTTGGGATTATCTTTCTTGCTCGATCCGCTATACCCGTATTCCGGCGACACCAAGTAAATCATGGCGGATGCTAGTTTTTTGTACCGCACAGATGTCGGGTCGAATTCTCCTTTTGCAATGCTTGCTAGTACCGCAGGAACGTCTACGTCGTCTTCTAGTAAATCTAGTATATTTATAAACTCCGGATCACCACCCCGCGCGTTAATTTCGACAAGTCGTAACCCGTCTGAAGTTTTGAAAAATGTAGGATACAGCACGCCTTTGTAATCAATCGACCGCGCACGCAATTCCATGAGCACCATGTTCATATAGTTTATGGCAGCGTCGTAATCTTGCTGTGTTACAAATGGCAAATGCTCGCCTAGTCGCATCGAAAATGTTCCCATTCCTCCTGTGCCAGGCCCCATATCACCATCTTCCCGATATGGGTAGTCGTATGTTTCTGGCGGTAACGCGATCGACGCACCGTCAGTCATAATCTGTAGTGTGAATTCATGTCCATGCAATCGCTCTTGCACTTCCAAGCTGCCTTGTGTTGGATCGGCAAGTATTTGTCGCGCAATCTGTACCCCATCCGCATAGCTATCAAAGTGCTTACCCTGCACCTTAACTCCTTTGCCACCGGCAAGATATCGTGGCTTGAGAACAACCTCCATGCCTAGTTGTTCAAAACTATCAAATACCTCATTGAGCACTTCTGGGGTATCGACCATTATATTCAATGGGTTTAGCTCTGGGGCGATATCGGCAATTAAATCTCGTAGATAAAACTTATCCCACTCAATCCGCGCAGCTCGCTTATCGGGACATGGTATAAGTACAGGTGCACAGCGTTTTGCTTCTACTAGTTGATGGATAGCGTCGACAACTCCAGCACCAAGTGCGTTATCTGAATTTGTACAAAACATGTTGGGAGAGATATCGGCTACCAGTTCTGCGACCATACCGGGATCAGCCATATCCGTAACAACGTGGAGTTCACCACCACTCTGTTCTGCTTTTTCAGCCAGTCCCGGATTAGCCCATTCACTGATTATATGTAGTTCATGCTCACCACAGCGTTCAGCGAGTGCCTCATCACGCCCCATACCGCCAAGAATTGCGATCCTCATACCTCCAAGTGTTCACCAGGATAGCAATAAAAGCAACCGCGCATTGCGCTCGCAGAAATTAAGAAACGACGTCGCCTGGTTCGCCTCGAAAGGTAATTGAACCCCCGACAGAAAAGTCGCGCCATGTCTCGTACCTTACCTGCACATAGTCGGTGACGCACTGCCATGGCGCACCGGCTTCAACTAGCTTTGGCTCCACTGGCTCTATGCACTGCTTGACTACAAGCGCAAAGTACGTAGCGTCATCATAGCTGCCCGCTTCTGCGTACCGTCTTTCCAAAACGACGGAATCAGTGTCTCTGTCGGACCAGCGCATGGTATCGCCTGGCTTGAATCGCGCGTAGTCTTCGTAGTCAACTTCATGATCCTCAGTTTCACACTCGCCATCCGTATCACAATCTTTTGTCACTAAATACAGCAGGTAGCCACCATACTCACTCTTGCCATTTTCACGCTCGAGGTATCGACGTTCTTTAATAACCGCCGGCTCGCCAGCCACGATATCACCAGGTTTGTCATGAAATTCTTTTGGCGAATACTCACCACAACCAGTGCCCGCCATTAGCAGAGCTCCAGTCATTGCTGCTCCAAACCTTTTACGCATGTTCATAATACTATTATAGAATATTGATACAAGTTTTGCAATATTTCTTATTCCGTAATTATAGGGTGGTTGCTATACTGTCGCTATGAGCCAAAGCGTCTGGAAAGAGCGACACGATAGTTATAAAAAGCAGGGGCTTGATGAGAAACCCACCATCTTTGCCGAACAAGTGCTTAGCCACCTTCCTGCGCAGGCAAATATTCTGGAGCTCGGTGCCGGACTAGGGCAGGATAGTCGATACTTCGCTGGCCTAGGATACGCCGTAACGATGACCGACTATGTTGATGCTGTGCTGCAAACAAGTCGCCAGCGGCCTGGTGGTGAGAACACTATCCATATCCAAACGGTTGATATCAGCAAACCGTTGCCTTTTGCCGACGCATCATACGATGTCGTTTATGCGCACCTATCACTTCATTACTTTGATACACCGACAACCAGAGCCATATTTGCTGAGATTAATAGAGTCCTCAAGCCACACGGCAACCTAGCGTTTTTAGTTAATTCCACTAGCGACCCCGAATTCCAGTCCGGCACAAAAATCGAGGAAGAGTTTTATGAAATCGGTAATAAAGTAAAACGTTATTTTAGCCTGCAAAGCACAGCGGATTTTACTAAGAACTTCGAAACTATTCTGCTCGATAACGCTGGTGAGACGTATAAAGACCGGGCGATAGGCGTACATAATTTAATTCGATACATTGGCACAAAGAGGTAATCAATCGCCATGGTCAATATTCCAAATCAAGCTGACATAGAATCCCTGCACCGTAAATATGCACCGAGCGAAGCTGCCCTTGAAGCCATTTGGCAACATTGCCTTATTGTGCGCGAGCTGGCCGTTTGGTGCATGGATCAGCGCGACCTGCAGGTTAATCGACCGCTTGTCGAAGCAGGTGCGTTATTGCACGATATCGGAGCATACCATTTTATTCAGCCAGATGGCTCGCTAAAGATGCAAAACTATATTCGTCATGGCATAGAGGGTGAGGAAATACTACATAACGAAGGCATGCCAATAGAGCTCTGTCGCATTGCTTCCCATCACACCGGTTTGGGCATTAGCGCAAAGGCGATTAAGGAACAGGACTTACCCCTTCCTGTTTCAGACTTCTTGGCAGAAACAGACGAGGAACGATTGGTGATGTACGCCGATAAGTTCCATTCTAAAATTCCAGTGTCTAATTTTAACTCCGTTGAATGGTATAAAAATAAACTGCGAGAACTATATAGAAGCGACGAACCAGCTGGTGAATTTGAAAAGATGATGAGGGACTATGGTGTTCCCCCTATCGATGAGTTTGCGGCTCGATATGAGCAACCTATCCGCTAGCCTTCAAATGACGACGGTAGCTGTAGGACAAAATTAGACTCTTTTATAAATGCACCTTCCTCCGCGTAGGTTGGAGAGACAAGCATGACATCAGGAGCAACCCGGACAAAATCAGCAAATCGACTTTCAGCACCTATGATACTGCGCGCACCTATATGATTGTTACTTCCTAAAACCACTTGCTCTCCAATAATTGCATGGTGGCCAATCTGCACGGCTTTGCCGGCACGAACGGTGTCATCGACACTAGCACTGCTACCCACATACGACTCATTGCCAAGCATGTCCTGCATACCCAAAGAGGCGCCCCGGCAAACAATAGAACCGCGACCTATGTTTGTCATTGGGCCAATTGTTGCATCAACGCCAATTCGGCTACGCTGCCCAACATACGTCTGTCCGGCAATAGTGGCCCGGGCTGACACAATAGAACCTTTTCGAATAACCGCGTTATCTCCCACTTGGGCATCGGTGCCCAAACAAACACCTGCTTCTAATTCAGTAAAGCTACCGACACTAGCGCCCAATCCCAGCCTAACACCCCTCCCTATTATTGCGCCTGCACCAATTCGAGAACCAGCTTTTTCAGCCTCTTCCATATTGGCTTTATGAACGAAAGCCGCCAAGCCTTGCACATAAACAAATCCTTCTACAAATACACCACGCTTATAAGGACTTTCAATACGTGCGTCGGTATACGCCCTGGACGCGCCTGCTAGCAGCATATCTAGCTCGGAAAGGTCAACAGCATAACGGTTCCACGCAAGACGCGGCGGTAATTCAGCCCCTCGATCACGTCGCACTACCTGCATCGCTTCACGCTGCTGATATGTATGCTCAACCGGTCGCCAAAATACACCAATACGATTTTTTGCTGCTCTATGAACTGTTATTTGCATGCAAATAGCATACCTGAGTTGTAGCAATAAATACAGCAGGCGCTTACGCACTCATAACTAAAGCTAGATTGCTAGCTACGCTTTTTTGTCTTCAGCCGTAAATTACGCAAATACATATCCGGGCTTGTCGAAGGATGCTCGCTCAAATACGCCATGTGCTTCTCGACAAATGAAATCTTGTTTCCTGGGTGCAGCTCACTGTTTGCGCTATAGCTTGGCGTCGTATTATACGAACGGCTACTGGTCATAGCCTTTAATTCTTCACGAGCTTGCTGCCCCGCCAAAGTAAGCTCAAATTCTTCAAGTCGACGAGAAGTTGCCATGCTAAACCTTAACCTGCTTTGGCTTTTTCTTTTCTTTTCGTCCTTTATCCTTAGACATATAAGCTCCTTACGCCTTTTCGACAAATGTTAATGCGTATCCCACCTGTCCAGCTCGACCAGCTCGACCAATTCGATGAATATAGTCTTCGTATTCTTTTGGAATGGAGAAGTTAAAGACATGAGTGATATCAGCCACATCCAGGCCGCGGGCTGCAACGTCAGTTGCAACTAAAATATCAATCTGATTCTGCTTGAATCGACTCAATGCCCGTTGACGCTGCCCCTGCGTTTTGCCACCATGAATACTTTCGGCATTGAATCCACGAGACATCAATTCCTTGCTAAGTCGTTCAACGCTGCGTTGTGTCTCATCAAAGATTATTGCCTTTTGCACCTCACCGCTGATCAACTTATCGTGCAATTTATCGAGTTTGTCATGCTTATCACTATAGTGCACGACATCCTGGTGAACGTTCTCGCTCGCCGAGCTAGCTTTGATGGCAATGGTCACTGGATCATTTGTGAACGTCTCAATAAGTGTGCGTACTCGCTTATCCATAGTCGCCGAGAAAAAGAACGACTGGCGCTTCGGATTCACTTCACTAAGAATTTTGGTGACATCGTTGACAAATCCCATGTCGAGCATACGATCAACTTCATCAAGCACGACCAAGTTTACTCTCTGCAGCATAAGACTCCCGCGTTGCAAGTGATCTTTAATGCGACCTGGCGTACCAATTATCACTCGAGGGCGAGCTTGTAGGTCACGCAATTGTCCGCCCATTCCGGTTCCACCAATAAGGATCGCGCTACGGAGGCCGCTGCCCTTTGCTAGTGACCGACATTCATCTTCAATTTGCTGCGCGAGCTCTCGAGTCGGAGCAATAATAATTGCGGCAGAATTTTGGTCGCTCATGAGTCGTTGCAATATTGGTAGCGCAAAGGCAGTTGTTTTACCTGTACCGGTTCCAGCTATACCAATGACATCCTGGCCTGCTAGGCCGGCAGGTATTGCCTGGTCCTGAATTGGTGAGGGTGATGTAAAACCCTTAGCTGCAATGTTATCGTGGAGTGTTTGGTTCAATGCAAAGTCTGCGAAACTATGCGTAGGCGCATATACTTCTTGTTCGGTTATTGTTGCGGTAGCGACAAACTTGCGCGGATCTATGTAGCTTCCGTATTTACTACGGACGTTTGTTCGTTGGTGGGTGCGTCGGCCGTTAGATTGACCAGACGACTTAAATGCGTAACGTGATCGAGGCATAAAAATATGATCCTTTATGGGTTAGTTGTTGCTCGTATTGCCAAAATGACGACGAGTAACAGTTACTAACACCCGGGATCATCAAAAACAATTAATATAATTTTAGCATAATAATTTTTTGAATGCAAGCTCTTGGATGGGTCAGCTAAACAAAGAGTGCTTTTTAGGACGAACCCACCACAGCTTCTAGGAACGTAAGGTCGCGAATGGTAATGAATTTCCCTTCATAGTCTAGTGTTTCATCCTGTCGCAACAGACTAATAGCCTGCTTGATATCTACTGCCCATACAATCTCAAAGTCTTCAGCCTTCTCCTCATCAGTGAATGCCGGTTCTCCCTTTTCACCAACAACATTTGCAACAAAGCAGTATGAGGTTTGTACCATTTCAAAACGATTTCTATGTTCAATTATGGTGCCCACTTCCTGACTAACCTTTGCACGACAGCCAATTTCTTCCTTGAGCTCTCTGGCTAGTGCCGTAGAGATATCCTCCCCTTCGTCGATACCACCTCCGGGTAGCTTATGATATCCATGCCTACCAACATACAAAAGAGCAACACGCCCTTCCTCATCATAGACCACCGCTCTGGCTGCCTCTCGCTTCTTAAAACGCGATTCATCTACGTGTTTTGAAGACGGGTCGACCTCTTGTTCGTAAATCTCACGAAGTAACGTCATGAATGTATGATACTGCCTTCGGATGTTCTTTAATACTCTTTTACTATATAACCAAGCACATCAATGTCTGGGTGAAATAACTCCAACATCTCATATTTTGCATGTGGCACCTGGCGTATATATGGTGACGATCCAAGATACTTATCTTTGAGTTCTTCAAAATTTGGAACCACATAATCGCCACAGCCTACATGTGATCGGTACGGATCCGGCTTGCGTATACCAACAAACTCGATTGGGTCTTCATTGATTTTTATAGTTGTTTTTGGAGCGACATAGTAGCTCGTTTCTGACGACGCGTCGTCCACGTCACCTATTCTGTCAATCCATTTTTTCAGATAATCATACTCTTCATCGTAATGGGCGAAGATTTTTAAGGTGTTAATCGGCAACACCTCATCCATCACGAGTGCAGATAGTCTACGCAACTCCTGCTGAATATATTTGAGTGAGGCTTGGATATCTTCATCTGTTTTTATGGGGCTAAAACGATAAAGCTGCATACATGAATTGTAACAAATTAATACGTGCGGGAGCCGGATGCCTTTGACCATTTCCTGAGATGCTCGAAGTAAACTCCTGCGCGCATTCGTCATGAACAAACCTGCGACTTGCATAAGCTAAAGCTGTCGCGTCGCAGTCCGTAGCCGAGTCTTATAACCAAGCAAAAGGCCCAAGCTTTCACTTGGGCACTTTGCTTGGTTGCGGGGGCAGGACTCGAACCTGCGACCTTTGGGTTATGAGCCCAACGAGCTGCCACTGCTCCACCCCG
>CAYYKI010000018.1:0-20370 GCA_964440975.1 uncultured Candidatus Saccharibacteria bacterium
ATGAGCACCCGGTCGCACATGTTCTGCGCCTCGGAGAGGATGTGCGTGGACAGGAGCACGGTGCGGTCTTTGCCGATCTCTTTGATAACGTTACGCATCTCGACCACCTGGGCCGGGTCCAGGCCGATGGTCGGTTCGTCCAGGATGAGCACTTCGGGGCGGTGGATCAAGGCCTGGGCCAGCCCCACGCGCTGGCGCATGCCCTTGGAGAAGTTGCCGATGTAGCTGTTGGCGCGGTCCTGCAGGTTGACCTGTTCCAGCGTTTCGTAGGCGCGGTCCTCCGAGTGAGGGATCCGGCGCAGGTCTGCCATGAATTTGAGGTATTCCAGCGCGGTCATGTCGGTGTAGAGCGGGACGGTCTCGGGCAGGTATCCCACGCGTTTGCGAACCTCGAGCGACTCCTCGACGACGTCATACCCCGCCACGGTGGCCTGGCCATCGGTGGGGGGCATGTACCCGGTTAGTATTCGCATGGTCTCGTTGAGCCTGGTATCCATCACGGCACGATACGAGTCGCGCACATTGGTAATTGTACGTAGCAGACTCTTACAGCGGGCGATAACTTGGGCAAAGTCGATTGAAAGATCCTCGATAAGGTCCTGGTCGTCGGTATACAGCTTAAGTGCCTTGCCACTCAACACGCGCTGTAGAGCATCGTTTGTCGGTATGAGTGCATCAAGGAAATCATTGAGCTTACGTTCATATTCTACAAACACTGCTATATCCTTTGGGCTTAACTGCGTGATGTCATCTGTAGCTGCACGCATTTGTCGGTTAATTTGATTAACTCGTTTTTGATATTCAATGGCGATAGCCTCGAGCATTTTAATGAAAGTTTGTGGGCGTAAAGTTGTCGTAATTTCCTGTGTTTTCATAAATGGGGTCCACAAACGTGAGAGTGGCTCACTACTCACCGTTATGATGTAGTGCGTGTTAATGATAAACAAAATCGGCGTCGTAAAATCATTAAAATCGTCATCAGTATCAGGTAGGCGTGTGATGAAGTAGGTGTTCTTGCCGTCCATTTCGATGCGAGGGACTTCGTGTGGATCGAGCACATCGTATACAACATCTTCATCTAAATGACTGATTGAAAACAGCCTTTCAAGTTCTTCGTCAGTAGGTTTTTCTACTCGAATCCAAGAACCTTTGGTGGGGTTCTTGTGCTCCTTTAGGTGACGCTGGTGGCTGGTACTCTTTAAATACTGAAGCATATGTTACCTCTGTAGTCTGAGTCTCAATGCTCCTAGGGTGCTGATAGCAGTACTGAGTTCAAACTACTTTTGCATTATTACACGAAATATTATAAAACACAAGTTTTTATTTACTCAATACTACTTGACTGTAATTTGTCGAAATAAGCGGTAACCTTTACTTGAACGTAAATAGGAGCTGCAACATGCATGAGAGTCAATCATTTAAAAATGATGAAATCGATTTGAGGCGCCATATACGAACTATACCTGACTATCCTAAAGAGGGTGTGCAGTTCAGGGACATCACATCTTTGCTTATTGAGCCGGCCGTTTTTCAATACGTTGTACATAATCTGGCTGGTCCTCATGTTGGCAATCCCGTAGACAAGGTTGCGGCGTTGGACGCGCGCGGGTTTGTATTTGGCGCTCCCGTCGCCATGGCGCTTGATGCTGGTTTGGTTTTGTTGCGGAAAGAGGGCAAGCTACCGGGTGAAACATTACGTGAAACGTACGATCTGGAATATGGATCAAATGTTGGCCTAGAGCTGCAGACCAGCGATGTCGCGCCTGGCGAAAGAGTGTTATTGATAGACGACATACTTGCAACCGGTGGCACTGCTGAAGCTGCAATCACCCTTTTGCGGAAAGCTGGTGCAGAAGTTGTTGAGGCTGCGTTTGTCGTTGACTTACCAGGGCTTGGTGGGAGCGAAAGGATACGCAACGGTGGCGTGCCGGTACGGGCCCTTGTTGCGTTTGACGGAGCGTAAATTTGATCTAAAAGTGCAATGAGTTTTATTTATTAATGCGTTTACGTTTATTTGGGTCAAGCTCGCGTTTGCGAAGTCGTAAGTTTTGCGGCGTTACTTCGAGTAACTCATCATTTTCAATAAAGTCAATGCACTCTTCGAGGCTGAGGATGGTTGGTGGAGTAAGTTGTACGACGCCGTCGCTAGACGAGCTACGCATATTTGTAAGATGCTTAGCTTTACAGACATTCATTTCCATGTCTTCCCCTCGTTTATTGAGGCCGACAATTTGTCCTGCGTATACCTTAACAGCGGGGCCTACAAATACTGTTCCACGGTCTTCGGCTGTTTGTAATGAATACGGCGTTGTAGTTCCTGTTTCATACGCAATGAGGACGCCATTACGAGTTTGGTCCAGGGTCGTACCAAGTGGTTTATATCCAGTCATCAGGCTGTTCATGATAATGGTGCCTTTTGTGGCTGTTATTAGAATAGTACGTATCCCGAGTAATGCTCGTGTGGGCAGTGTATAGACTAACTTGGTGACTCCTTTTGGCGTTGCAAATTGCTCTAGCAACTCAGCGCGACGTGTGCCTAATTCTTGCTGGACTGCACCGACGTATTCTGCAGGAACTTCAATGATAAGCTCTTCAACTGGTTCAACAGTTTTGCCGTTTTCTTCGTGAGTTATAACTTGCGGTCTTCCTACTTCGAATTCGTACCCCTCACGACGCATAGTTTCAATAAGAACGCTCAAGTGCAATTCGCCTCGACCGGATACTTTGAAGCCAATGCCATCATCCTCTACTCGTAAACCAACATTAGTTTCAAGTTCTTTTTGTAGTCGTTCGCCAATTTGACGGCTGGTCGTGAATTCTCCCTCAGTGCCTTTGAAAGGAGACGTATTAGGTCCTAAATATATTTGTAAGGTTGGTGCTTCTACTTCCATAACAGGCAGAGCTTCTGGATTTGCCGCGTCGGCAATTGTCTCACCAATCTGTACATCATTAATGCCTGTTAGCTGCACAATGTCGCCAGCAACCCCCACGGGTACCTCAAACCTAGATACTCCTTGGCTCATGTACACGGTGTCGATCTTCGACTTATCAATTGATCCATCGAGGCGACAAACAGCCACCTGATCCGAGCTGGTGATCTTGCCTCGTGTTATGCGACCGATGGCATACTTACCTTTATAACTATCGAATGCGAGTGCGGTGACAAGCATCTGAAAAGGTTTATCAATTTCTACGTTTGGGGCAGGAATATGCTCAATAATTGCTTCAAATATGCCGCTTAAATCTGCTTCTTCTTCAGAGTCAGACGGTACTTCGCTCCATGCTTTGCCAGCGCGACCTACCGCATAATAAACTGGATAGTGAAGCTGATCCTCGTGAACGGCAAGTTCTAAAAATAAGTCTGCTAGTTCGTCTTCTACCTGCGCAATGCGAGATGCGGGCTTATCTATCTTGTTTATAACGACAATTGGTTTGAGTTCATTCGCTAATGCTTTGCTAAGTACAAATTTAGTTTGCGGCATAGGACCCTCTTGGGCGTCGACTATCAAAATACAGCCATCAGCCATATTGAGGGTTCGTTCAACCTCGCCTGAAAAGTCAGCATGACCAGGTGTATCAATAATATTGATTCGGTACTCGTCATGTTGCACCGCAGTAACCTTTGCGGTGATTGTGATGCCGCGTTCTTTTTCTTGGTCACCACTGTCCATGATGAGTTCTTGGTTCATTTCAGCTTGATTGTCTCGAAAAACTTTCGATTGCTTAAGTAGCCCGTCAACAAGTGTGGTTTTACCGTGGTCAACGTGGGCAATGATTGCAATATTTCGAATTTTTGATGGATCCTGCATGGTTTACCTACTTAAAAAGTGCGCCTAGTGCGCACTAACTTGCATAAATTATAGCATAAGCCGCTGCTTGCCACAAGAGATGATATTGGTAGCGCTTGCCTTTACGGCGACGCTGTCCCATCATAGAAGCATGTCAAGCTTTTCACCCCGTTATGCGGTGCTGGCGTCCGGTAGTGGTTCTACGGCCGAGGCACTGGCAGAAGCTATCTCGCGTCGTCAAATTCCTGGTGAAATTGCTCTCGTTATTGCCACTAACCCACAGGCAGGTATATACGAGCGGGTACTCCGTTGGAATACAGAACTTGGCTTTAGTACCAGATTCAGCATCATTAACAACAAATTGTTTCCTGGCGGGGCGCGTGATCGTGGTCAATCAGTTGAAGCCAGCACTCAAATATGCCGTGAACTTGAGGCACACCAAATCGATCACGTTGCCCAGCTTGGCTATATGACAATTGCAAACGCACCCTACGTGACTGAGTGGGGCTATGTACCAGGCCACTCAAAAAGCTTGTATGATGCCAGGGCAACAAATTCTCACCCGGGTCCACTTCCGTTGACTGCCGATACTATGGGTGCGCAAGCTGCCGAACAGGTGCTCGCACAGTACGCTCAATCTAGCGGTGATGAATTAGGGTCGATGCGGTCGGCGCACACCCTGCATTTACTTGCCCAGGCTGTCGATGCTGGGCCAATCTTAGCTGAGCACCCCGTCGACATACTGGAGGGAGATACGCCGGAGAGCTTGTTTGCACGCACGCAAATCGTTGAAAAAACAGCCATCCCGTATGCGCTAAACAACTTTGTCACCAGACAGCATATTGGCGCCGTAGCAGCCGAGCTGCAAGGCCATGTTTATAGTACGTAATCCTTACGCTTGCTGTATACTGATATCAAGTAAGACACAGGAATGGTACTTGTATGGCAGACCCGCACTTTATGTATCGCCAAGAGCATCAAAACGTCAATCCTTCGACTGAGCGTAAAAAAATCGCTTCGCGGTCATGGGCTAAAAGAATTGCTGGTGTTCTTTTTTTGGTTGGCGCTATTGGGCTAACTGCCTATAGCTTTGCAAGCGTCGAGCGGCCGTTGAACGCAGTGTCTATTAATGCGACCCAAACTGAGAAGGGTGCGGTAATTGTCATAGCGACAAATACGGGAAGTGTATGGGTCAATTCAGTCGAATGCGACAACAAAGTTTCTTCTACTGGCTGCAAATCAAGCAGCTGGCTGAATTTGGAGGGATCATACGATAATCCTTCTATTGCAGCAAGGTCAGGCTCAAAGAGCGATTACTATATCGTGGCGCTGGGCCGGGATGGAAAAGCCTATTCAACGAATATTACGTGCACTCCACAGTGCATCGTCGCAGCTGGCAAGACGTCACCTGCGGTTTGGGCTGCTATACCTAACCAGCCACGCTCATGGAGTCAAGTTGTTGCCGTTTCTCCACTGAGTCCACCAGCAGATGCAACTTGCGATGCCACATTGTTACTAGAGAAAGAGGGGTCTAACAAGGCGTACTATATGGCAACCTGTAGTAATGGTGCAAACTCTGGTGAAATTAAAGAGATTGTATATAAAAAGCGGGGCGGGATCATTGATGCCAATAACCGTGCAACCCAAAATCTGCTGTCTGCCTATACAGTTGATAACTTTGGCAGACAAATTATTCTTGAGAACAAACAAGGCACAGTTTCAATGCTGGGAAGCGCAGCCTACAACGAGGTCGCATTTGTTCGTGAGGAATCTGTTGTAGCCATACCGCAGCTCCGTGAAAGTGCGCACCCTGTGACGATTCAAGGTCTAGCGGGCATAAGCCGAGTAAGTGCTTATGGCATTCGTAAGTCAAACGACATAGGCCTCTTTAAGGCTGACGCCACTGGAGTGGTAACTGATACAAGTGTTTTGACATCTATTAAGGACCAAAAAGAACTGTACAGTGCGCAAGATGGATTCATACTCAAAGACGAAAATAACGACGTCAGCTTTGCGTATCCAAATCCTGCCGTAGCAAATAGTGTGGGTGGCAAGGCAGAGCTCGGTAAGAATTTGCCGTTAACATATATTGTCGATCATAAAATATTTGCAATTAACGATACTGGTGAGGTGTTGTTCAGAACCTACCAAGCCTCAAAAGATGCGACAGGAACAGTTATTGGGCTGGATAGAGCTAAGAGCCAGGATTGGGCAAAGCTGTAGGTTGCAAAAACCCAGTTGTTTTCTTGGCTTTCATTAGGAGCGCCCGACCAAGTCCACCGACCATAATTCCTGCAACGAGCATAGATTTGCCGAGTACATCTAACTTTTTAGCTGCTTGTTCAGGTGCTGATTTGCTCTTTGCCAAAACTGGCGTTGATAGCTGCACTAAGGCAGCGCCTGTTTTACCAACCATATTTGGTTGAATTTTGCGCACATCACCTGAACGCACAACGATTATTGCTGCCGCTGCTAATGTGCCCAATTCTTCTAATAGAAAAGGAGTTGCCATATCCTTAGGTAAAACATCCTTTTGCATTAAGGCGTAACCGACAATGGCGGCAGACACTCTGTCTGCACCGGGATCGTATACAATGCCGTTATGATTTCCGGGGTCGGGAAAGTGTCTGCGCATGTAGGCACTGAATCTGTTTTGATGCTGCTCGTCGTCTAAGTAACGTTTCAGTTTGCCGTCTGCATAATCTGCAACCGCCAAATAGGCGCCTTCAGCCAGCACCTCTGCCCAGCGATCTTCTTTAATCGCCGTGCGCATACGGAGTGCCACTGGGATGCGCGATAAGGAGAGTAGATTAGGGCCGCTTCTCAAATCGCTAACTCCTGGACAGAATGAGTAGTCTTCATCGCCCTCAGGAGCTTCACCTAGTAGGTCTATCGCTGACTCCTGTTGCGCGGAGGAATGCATCGGACGTGGAGTACCGAGCACCTCGTCAAATTCATAGCCTTCAAACATACCTTGGTTATAGCGTACTATTGAATGTCAAACAAGTTTAGGTTGTAGTGTTATTTGCCTCAACAGATATGAAAAGCTAGACTAGAGTCATGAAATTCGTTGTTATAACCTTGTTTCCTGAAATGATTGAGCCCGTCCTTAATACAAGCATGCTTTGGAAAGCTCAGGATAAACAGCTGGTTGAATATAAACTGATACAGCTACGTGACTATGGTATAGGACCACGTAAGCAAGTAGATGACACGCCATATGGTGGTGGAGACGGAATGTTGTTGCGGCCTGAGCCGTTATTTGCTGCCGTAGCGGCAGCAAAGAGTATGGCTCCTGATGCCAAAGTAGTCCTCATGACGCCTAGAGGGGAACGGCTCACGCAAAGCAAAGTACAATCACTGGCCACTAATAAACAAGACCTCATTATCATATGCGGTAGGTACGAAGGATATGACGAACGAATAACTGCGGTTGTGGATGAACAGATTTCGTGTGGGGACTATATTCTGACTGGTGGCGAATTGCCAGCCATGATTATCATCGATGCAGTTACACGGTTAATTCCTGGAGTACTTGGTGGCGAGAAGAGTGCTGAGATAGAATCGTTTAGTGATGGGATAACTCTTGAATATCCCCAGTACACTCGGCCAGAGGTTTACGATGGCATGCAAGTGCCAGACGTGCTGCTCAGCGGCAACCACGCGGCAATAGAACATTGGCGGCAACAACATAGCGAAACAGCCTAGCGTGTACGTATAACTTTTGCTATAATCCATGGTAAGCGAGTTACCACCACGCCAGCCTACGCTCGCTGTTTAACCCATGAAAACAGTTACAAATCTTCCAATACGCCGTATATTACACCGCCACGCTAAGGCGGTTGCCAAGCGCATTAAACCGTTAACAAAGCGGTATTTCTTGGTAGCTCACCTTGTAGTTATCGCGGCCCTCAGTGTATATATTTTCGAATCATCCCATCACCGAAGCGTAAGTATTGCACCGGTTATTCCGCGTGCTGTTGAGGCAGAGGCCCCGGCTGCGATTGATGAGATTGCTTCTGCAGGCATAGCTTCAGCTGTTGCCAATTCAACCAATATTCTCGAAAAAGATATCGTGACAAACCAGGCGGACTCATTGGCGGCCCAAGTAAATTTGGCGCAAGTCAACGAGAATTACCTTGCTAAGCCGCAGGTAGTTGTTACAGACACGAAGACGCTCAAGGATGTTATTACGTACAAGACTGTAGCCGGCGATACGGTAGGGTCTTTGGCCGCAAGGTTTAATATTACTTCCGAGACAATTCGCTGGTCCAACAACATAACTGGCGATGCGTTGCAGCCGGACAAAGAGCTAGTCATCCCCCCAATTAACGGCGTTTACTATACGGTCAAGGCTGGGGATACGGTGGATAGCCTGGCTGACAAGTATCGAGCGAGCAAAGAACAGATCATTTTCTTTAATGATATTGAGCTCAGTGGCATTAAGGCCGGTGACAAAATAATGATACCGGGCGGAACAGTGCAGACTGCTGTCGCTCGCTCAACAACATCATCTACCCGAAGTTCAGGTTCGAGCTTCAGCTTTGCGTTTGGGAACGAGCCACTGTATGGCGGAAATGGGTATTCCTACGGATATTGCACCTACTACGTTGCTGGTCGAATTGCTGTGCCTCGTAATTGGGGTAATGCAAATACTTGGGATCGAGGTGCGGCTGCTAGTGGCTGGACAGTGAGCTCTCGTCCGCGTCCGGGTGCAATCGCTCAGACACGACGAGGCTTTGCAGGACACGTTGCTGTCGTTGAGGCAGTGTCAGAAGATGGAACCATGATTAAATACTCCGATATGAATGGGCGAGCCGGCTGGAATCGGGTGTATCGATCTGATTGGGAGCCAGCCTCCATGTACGAACATTACATATATCATTGATTTAACAGTAGTAATTTCCACAAAATCAGTTATGATTAAGGTCAATCATGTTTGTGGATAAAGTAGATGTAACTATTCAGGCAGGCAAGGGCGGCAATGGCGCTGTTAGTTTTAGGCATGAAAAATATATTGATAAAGGTGGCCCAGATGGTGGTGACGGCGGTAAGGGCGGTGACGTCATAGTTGTCGCTGAGCACAACCTTAGCAGCCTATCTAAGTTTCGCTTTAATCCTAAACTAGAAGCACAGCCGGGAACCAATGGAGCAAAGCGACGTCGGAGGGGTGCCGGTGGAAAGGATCTTGTTGTGCGGCTTCCTGTGGGGACGCAGGTACTTAAGAACGACCAGTTGCTGTTTGATTTAACCTATGAAGGCCAAGAGGCTATTGTTGCGCATGGTGGAAGGGGTGGATTTGGGAATGCTCATTTTGTCAGTTCTACTCGCCAGACACCTCGGTTGGCGGAGGTGGGTGAACCTGGCGAACAAGGACTGTTCACATTTGAACTCAAAATGCTCGGCGACGTTGGCTTAGTCGGATTGCCAAATGCAGGCAAATCAACGTTTCTGTCAGTTGTAACAAGTGCTAAGCCCGAAATAGCAAATTATCCGTTCACTACCTTAAAACCAAATCTTGGTGTTGCAGATATAGATGACACCTCATTACTTATAGCCGATATCCCCGGGCTTATCGAAGGGGCCGCGGAGGGTAAGGGTCTTGGAGACGAGTTCCTGCGCCATGTTGAGCGCACAAAAGTGCTATTGCACTTGGTTGACGGTACTTCAGATCAGGTTGCCAACGACTACACCACCATTCAAAAGGAGCTAGCAGCGTATAAAGTAGACCTAAGCAGTCGACCACAGATAGTAGTGCTAACAAAAGTAGATGCTCTTGATGCGGATTTAGTTGCAATGCAGTTACAGGTACTGAAGACGGTGGTTCCAAAAGGCACGGCAATGCTCACGCTATCGTCTAGTAACAAGTCGCTGCGAACCCAAGTGTTACGCGAGCTTGTTAAGCAAGTACGAGCTCAAGTTGTAGACGATGAGGCAGAAGTTGACGAAGGACTTCCGGTCTACGAACTAGCAGAAGCTAAACCATGGAACGTACAAAAGACTAAGGCTGGTTTTGAGGTTACTGGGCATCGAATTGAGAAGTTTGCGCTTAGAACTAATTTTGAGAACGAAGAAGGTGTTCGACGCTTACGCGATATCATGCGACGGATGGGTATCTTGCATGAACTTGAGCGCAAAGGGATTACACAGGGTGATCATGTCATCATAGGGCGACAGTTCTTCGAGTACTAGTACGTTATTAAACCACGTAGTTAACAAATATTTAGTGTCTCCTGCTTGGCCTTAGCTGCTACACTATTGCAGTCGTGACCTTCTATTTTTATGATCTTGAAACAAGCGGGAGAGATCCTCGGTCTCAGCGTATTATGCAGTTTGCTGGGCAACGTACGGACGATAATCTCAACCCAGTTGGTGAACCGCTAGTGCGGTACATTCGGCTGAGTGATGATGTGCTGCCCGAACCAGAAGCAATACTACTAACAGGCATTACACCACAAGTAACGCTCGAGAAGGGAGTCTCTGAAGCTTCATTTCTAGAAGAGTTTAGCTTAAAGGTGTTGGAGCCCGACACTACAATCGTTGGATTTAATAACATTCGTTTCGATGACGAATTCATGCGATTTACATTATGGCGAAATTTGCGTGATCCGTATGACTGGCAGTGGCGTGACAATCGATGCAAGTGGGATCTGCTTGATGTGGTGCGCATGACGAGAGCCCTGCGACCCGAGGGTATCATGTGGCCGGTGACTGAAGACGATACCCCGGTCAATAAGCTGACTGAGCTGACAGCAGCAAATGGATTGGATCATGAGAACGCCCATGATGCACTGAGTGACGTACAAGCAACCATAGATTTAGCAAAACTCATTAAAGCGAAGCAGCCCAAGCTATTTGAATATTTACTTTCCATGTGTAACAAAAAAACAGTGAGTGCTATGCTAGACCCCAAACGTACTCAGCCAATTTTGCACACTTCTGGCATGTTGGGCGCAGAATTCCTATCGACAACTGCAATTCTGCCACTCTTTGAGGATAAGAAGATGTCGTCAAAGGTTGTATGTTGGGACCTGCGGTACCATCCGAGTGACTTTCGCAAGCTGAGTATTGAAGATTTGCGTAACAGACTATTTGTTACAAAGGAAGAATTGGGAAATAATCAACGTCTGCCGCTAAAGGCGGTGCATACTAATCGTAGCCCTGCGCTTGCTCCCATTGGTGTTCTTGACGAGAGCGCCAGCAAAAACATTCGCCTAACAATTTCTCAGATACAGGAAAACGTACAAGCGCTGCGCTCTGACAAGGGTCTGCTTAGCCGTTTGTTCGATGCATGGCACGCCAATCAGCCGACCTCTTCTGAGCAAGATGTCGACGCCTCACTATACAACGGATCTTTCCTTGATGATCACGACAGGGCAATTTGCAACCAAATTGTCCTTGCAAAAGACCAGCTTGGTACACCACCCAATTTTCATGATGCCCGTTTGGGCGAGTTGAGTTTCCGGTATAAGGCCAGAAACTTCCCTAAAGCACTGACTGAAGAAGAGCACGTTGCTTGGGAAAAATACCGAAACGACAAGTTCTATCAGCGAGGTGAGGTACAGAAGTTTGGTCAAGCACTACAGCAATTAAGCGCCGAGCTAAAGGACGATGCTTCTCAGAGCCTACTAACAGATTTGCAACTATATGTGGAGTCCATACTCCCTGAACCCGCATAAGCAGCAGCGTGTTTAGGAAGCAGGTCTGTCGTTGGCGATGTAGCTTCCCAAGATTTGCACATCCCAGCCATCAGCCTCAAGCTTCTTCAATATACGCCGACTGCTGTTTGAGTTAGCTGCGATATCGTAGTCTACATAAAAGGCGTACTTTCGTTTTGCGCCTGGCAATGGATGACTGTCGAGCTTTGATAGATTAACCCCCTCTTCTTTAAAGTAGCCAAGGGCTGCATACAGAGCGCCAGGCGTATCACGCTGCTCGGTAAGGATTATGCTGGTACGATTGGCTTGAGCAGGAATCTCCGATTGTTTAGCGATACAGACAAAGCGAGTATAGTTGTGTGGGTCGTCATTGATTGGGCCTGCAAGCACAGTGGCACCATAAGCCTCAATTGCCTGCATGCTACCAATGGCAGCTAAGGTTGGATCTTCTTTGCTTGCTACGAGCTGTACGCTCGCTGCCGTATCGTTTGCCTCTTCACGTATTGCGTCAGGGATGTGCGTATTGAGCCAGTTCTCGCACTGCTCAAGAGCTGGAAGCTGGCTAATTACTCGCTTAATTTGTGGTAATGCCGGTTTAACTTTTGCAGATGCCGCTAAGTACATTTGTATATGAAGTCGTACCTCACTACAAATCCACAAGTTCTCGGAACTTAATAGCCGATATACAGGATTAATAGGGCCGTGCAAGGAGTTTTCTATGGCGACAACGCCTCGTTCCGCATCTCCGTTCTGCACCGCAGTAAACACGTCTCTAAAGTGCTCGCAGCTTACAATGTTTGTGCTTGCGCCAAATAACGAGAGCGCGGCCTGCTCATGAAAAGATCCCGTAATTCCTTGAATAGCAACGTTCATAACAGCTAAGTATACCCTTACAACACTCGAAATATAAACAAAAATGTGCTAGCATACTTGGTTGCATGGGAGATGTCATTCGAGTACAAGGAGCTCGCGAACACAACCTCAAGGATGTGTCATTAGAAATTCCGCGAAATCAGCTCGTTGTTATTACCGGACTCAGTGGTTCCGGAAAGTCCTCGCTCGCGTTTGACACTATTTACGCGGAAGGTCAGCGCCGATACGTTGAATCGCTTAGTTCGTATGCTCGCCAATTTTTAGGATTAATGGAAAAGCCTGATGTTGATCAGATTGACGGTTTGAGTCCTGCCATTTCGATAGATCAAAAATCAACAAGTCGAAACCCAAGATCAACGGTAGCTACGGTTACTGAAATTTATGATTATTTGCGCTTGCTATATGCGCGCATCGGCGTGCCGCACTGCCCGGTTTGTAGTAAGCCAGTAAGCCGTCAGACAACCACCGGTATAGTGGAACAGGTAACAAAAAAACACAAAGGCGCAAAACTGCAAATACTCGCACCCATCATTAGAGACAAAAAAGGGGCGTTTGAACACATACCTGAACAGTTCATGCGAGCTGGATTTGCACGCGCACGGGTTGATGGTGTCGTCTACGCATTAGACGAGTTTCCGGTTCTCGATAAGGCATACAAACATACTATTGAAATCGTGGTTGATCGTTTGGTTAACGATGTTGATAGCCAAAGCAGGCTAAGCCAGTCTGTTGAGCAAGCGCTCGATATAGCGGACGGTGTACTTATAGTTAACGACGCAGAGAAAGACGAGGACAGCCTGTATAGCTTGCTGTATGCGTGCGTTGATCACCCCGACATAGCCATTCCCGAACTTGAGCCACGTACTTTTTCGTTCAATTCGCCACATGGCGCTTGCCCAGTATGTACTGGACTGGGCACAAGGCAAGAGGTTGATCCTGACTTAGTTATTCCTAACGGCAACCTTACTATTGCAGAAGGGGCTATCAGACCCTATAACCGTGTCAACAGTGACGCCTGGTGGCTTAAAAAGCTTACTGCTGTAGGTGAGGCGCACGGCTTTAGTGTTCATCAAAAAACCGGTGAACTAAGTCCCGAACAGATTCAACTTATTTTGTATGGCACGGGAACCGAAAAATATCGATTGACCTTGTCTATGGGTAGACACTTTGACTCTACATATGAGGGCGTCATTCCTAATTTAGAACGGCGACACAAAGAAACCGACAGTGATTTTATTCGGCGCGATATTGAACGGTTTATGGTTGAGCGACCTTGCCACGCGTGCAGCGGCAAACGCCTAAAGCCAGAAGTGCTCGCTGTTACGGTGGAGGACGCATCAATTATTGATATCTGTGAGCTTTCAGTTAATGACTCAGTTGCATTTTTTGACACGCTAGCTTTGAATGATCGTGATGCAAAGATTGCTGTTCAAATACTAAAAGAAATCAAAGCTCGGCTTGGTTTTTTAAATGATGTCGGACTAAACTACCTTAGTTTAAATCGCAGTGCCACCACGCTGTCTGGCGGCGAGGCACAGCGTATTCGTCTGGCAACCCAGATTGGCTCAGGATTAATGGGCGTACTATATGTACTAGATGAACCAAGCATCGGACTACACCAACGGGATAATGAGCGCTTAATCGGTACGCTCAAACACCTTAGAGATCTAGGTAATACGGTTATAGTTGTCGAGCACGATGAGGATACGATTCGCACAGCCGATTACCTTGTTGATATTGGACCAGGAGCTGGGATTCATGGTGGTGAAGTAATTGCTACCGGCAAGCCTGATGAAGTTGCGTTAAACCCAGCATCTATTACCGGTCAATATTTAAGTGGCAAAAAAGAAATAAAAGCTCCAAAGAAGCGCCGCCCTGGAAATAATAAGTCACTGAAGGTTATAGGTGCACGAGAAAATAATCTCCAGAATGTAACGGTAGAGATTCCCTTGGGGCAACTTGTAGTTGTGTCTGGCGTATCGGGCTCCGGCAAGTCCAGCCTTATCAATGATATTTTGGCTAAGGAGCTTTCTGCCCGATTGCATCGTGCAAATGTTGTACCTGGTAAGCACGATGACATTCAGGGAATCGAGCATCTTGATAAAGCAATAATCATAGATCAGTCTCCAATAGGTCGAACTCCGCGTTCCAATCCCGCAACTTATACTGGTCTATTCACGCCAATTCGAGAGCTTTTTGCCGGTACTCCAGAAGCAAAAATTCGCGGCTATAAAGCGGGACGCTTTAGTTTTAATGTGAAAGGCGGACGTTGTGAGAATTGCGCTGGCGATGGCATTATTCGCATAGAAATGCACTTCCTACCTGATGTTTATGTGCCGTGTGAAGAGTGCCATGGTAAAAGGTATAACCGTGAAGCGCTGGAGATCCATTACAAAGGTAAGGATATTAGTGAAGTGTTGTCGATGACAGTGGAGCAGGCAAATGACTTTTTTAGTAACATCCCGGCCATTGCACGTAAGTTGCAAACACTGGTTGATGTTGGTTTAGGCTATATTGCGCTTGGGCAGTCAGCAACAACACTATCAGGTGGCGAAGCGCAACGGGTAAAACTGGCGACGGAACTGAGTCGTCGGGCAACTGGCAAGACGCTGTATATACTCGATGAGCCAACAACAGGCCTTCATATTGCCGACGTTGCCAAGCTACTAGATGTATTACAAGCTTTAGTTGATACGGGCAACAGCATGGTAATCATTGAGCACAACCTTGACGTCATAAAATCTGCCGACTATCTAATAGATATGGGACCAGAAGGAGGTGCGGGTGGTGGTCAGGTAGTGGCTGTGGGCACGCCAGAAAGTGTCGCAAAGAACCCGTCCTCACACACAGGAGCCTTTCTAAATAAACTGTTAAACTAGCCCAGAACCTAACACTTAAGACTACAGGGTTGCCGAGGAAAAACTTACCGTTTTTTGGAAACTGGTTTTATAGGCTGACTAGCGCCGTCTTCTTCAATAGCAGACTGAATCTCTTTGATGGTTTCATCTGGAGATTTGCTTCTGGCTTGGCGTTTTTTTCGTAGTTCAATGAAATAGTGGACTAATCCGGGCACAGCAATTGATAGTACGATGACGGCAACTATAACGGGGAGTAAGTATTTGTCTATATTGGGTATTTTGCTTCCCAGTCCATAACCGAGATAGGTAATGCCGGCACCCCATAAGATACCGCCAATAATGTTGTAACGTACAAAACGCTGCCGATCCATATTGGTTGCCCCAGCTACAATTGGTGCGAATGTGCGAACTATGGGAGTGAATCGAGCGATGACGACTGTTTTTGCTCCGTGCGTTTTATAGAATTCCTCTGCTCGCATAAGATACTCTTGCTTAAAGAAGCGGGAATCCTTCTTTTTAAAGAGTCGTTTTCCTGCACGATGGCCGAAAGCATAGCCAACATTGTCGCCAATGATGGCAGCTAGTACGCATAAAAGTACAAGCAAATGGATATCAAGGAAACCTTGGCTGGCTAGAAATCCGGCTGTAAAGAGTAAGCTGTCACCTGGTAGAAAGAAACCGATCAATAATCCAGACTCGGCAAATACGATACCGGCGACGCCAATATATCCTACAGTTTTTATAAGGCTTTCTATGTCTATGTGCATAGCGTTCAGTATATCGTATTTTGTATGTACGTACCCAACCGAGCATTATAATTTACCAGCTGGTAACCATCACCATTTTAGGGTATAATCAGTAATTGAAATTAATGGAGTTCTTCCGTGAGTTCAGATATTATCAAACTTTCTGTCAAAAACCGTGACGTTGTCGGTAAAAAAATCAAGCAGCTCCGTGCCCAAAATTTGGTACCAGGCGTCATTTATAACCGCGGTGAAGCAGTACATGTTTCGGTGCCAACTTCAGATTTGCGCCGCGTATGGAACGAAGCAGGAAAACACCATGCAATAGAACTCGACGTTGAAGGAAATAATCAACTTGCCTTAGTTAAGGAAGTCGATTTTGAGCCGCTCAGGCACGAAATGCGACATGTTGTTTTTGGAGCAGTGCGCCGAGATGAAAAAACTGAGGCTCAGGTACCTGTTGTAGTCGAAGGTGAGATACCTGCGGAGCGCGCCGGATTAATCGTGCTCCGACAGCTAGATCAAGTTGAGGTTAAGGCATTTCCACAAGATATACCAGACCAATTTGTTATTGATGGCTCTACACTTGCTGAATTGCATGACAAAGTAGTTGTCGGTGATTTGAAGATTCCGGCAAATGTCGAGATTATCACGGAAGCCACACTACCAATTGTTATAGTCGATGAACCTCGTGCACATGCTGCAGCAGAAGCTGAAGAGGAAGCAGAAACTGAAGGCGAAGCCACGGATGCTGCGGATGTTCCGTCCGAGCATGGTAGCGACGAGGCAGCTGACACTAGCGAAGCCTAGTGGTTTCAAAGCTCAGTAACTAGTCCTCCATAAAGCCACCAGATTGGTGTGCCCATAGATCTGCATATACGCCGCCTTGAAGGATAAGCTCCTTGTGGCTTCCTTGTTCAACAATCTTTCCTTCACTCATAACGAGAATCCGATCCATTTTTTGAATTGTACTGAGTCTGTGGGCAATCACAATTGCTGTGCGGTTTTGCATAAGCTTCCAGAGAGCGTCTTGGATGAGCGATTCACTTTCGGAGTCCAAGGCGCTTGTCGCCTCATCAAGCACCAAAATCGGTGCGTTCTTTAGCATTGCTCGAGCTATTGCTATACGTTGTCGCTGGCCGCCACTTAATTTGACGCCACGCTCTCCAACAAGTGTGTCATAACCTTCTGGTAGTTTTTCGATGAACTCATGGGCATGGGCAAGCTTGGCGGTGGCTTTGATAGCATCCATATCAGCGTCCTTATTGCCGTATGCAATGTTCTCGCGCAGTGTCCTATGAAACAACAATGGCTCCTGGGCGACATATGCAATGTGTCTTCGTAAGTCGGCTTGAGTTATCTTGCTGATGTCTTGACCGTCAATCTCAATAGTCCCATCGTTTATTTCCATAAAGCGCAACATTAATTGTGTAACGGTCGTTTTACCTCCACCAGAATGTCCGACTAAGCCTACTTTTTCACCTGGTTTAATTTTGAAGTCTAGATTCTTAAACAAAAGCTCGTCTTTTGTCTCGGGATACCCAAAATCTACATGATTGAAGCGAACCTCGCCGCGGGCGATAGTGACTTTCTGTGGTTTAGCTGGATCAAGAACTTCAGGCTCGAGTTCAAGAATCTCAGTCATATCACCGGCGTCACCAAATGAGCGATTTATGTTGCGCATGACCCTACCGCTTTCCCAGAGTCTGCGCGTAAGACCCATTGTGTAGCTGACGGCAAGGTACAGCGTACCGACGGGTGCTCCGTAGTTTGTGACCGCTACGACGCTAATAATAAAGGCAAGGGCACCAATTGTTGCCGTGCCAGTATGGCTGAACATATCATTCCAAAAAACTCGCCACATGAGTCCAAAGCTGGCTTCTTTAGTCTTTTCGGTTTGCTTATGGAAGAGTGCAAGTTCGTGCCGCTCGTTTGCAAATGCTCGGACGCTCGCAATGTTGGTTATCGTGTCGGCAACTTTTGCGGTGCGCGTGCTCTCTTCAACTGCCACCCGACGGTCATAAGGAGCCTGCAATTTCATTAGCCGGAACATGACTATAAAATAGATTGAACTAATTACACCGAGCACGATGGCATAAACTGGTGCAGTACGACTCAGAACGATCATCGATCCAACAAACGCAACTACGCCCGTGGTTATGCTCCATGTGAACTCGTCTGCCACACGTTCGTAGGCACTAATGAATTTATTAACGTTTGATACGAGGGCGCCACCAAAACGATTGGCATGAAATCGTGCCCCTTGTCGCTGTAAGTGATCAAATATATGCTCGGCAATTCTCTGTTGGGTATACGTTTCGTACTTCCAAACAAATAGCACTTGCGTTCTCCATAGTATTATCCCAACCAGCGCACAAACCACATAGGCAATTAAGTAGGGCTTGAAATCCTGCAGTAGTAGCGGGCCGCCTGCAGAATATGCAGATTGAAGCCTGTTAAACGTTTGCGCCAAAATAAACGGTGGAATAAGCTCCTGAACTATGACGCCCAAGGCCGCACCGACGGTCCCCATCCAAAACAGTCCTTCATTTGGTTTAGTAAAACGCCAAAATAACGCCAGCGTCCGACGATTGATCGATATATTAGACATAGCAGCCTCCTGCTGCATTTATATAAGCTATTTTGTAGCTTTTTGTTTTGTTTTTTGCCGCCTCGTTAGTAGTGTTGAACCTTAACATACCATTTGCAGAAGCATTTTACAAGAGTAATTATGCTAATATAGAACATTGATGAACAAAGTTATATTGTTTTACAAATTTACTCCACTGCAGGATCCGGCAATGACAATGCTGTGGCAGAAAGAGCTGTGCAGCAGACTGGAACTAAAAGGTCGAATAATAGTGAGCGTTCAGGGTATTAATGGTACCCTTGGCGGCAGCATTGAAGCATTACGGATGTATAAGCGTGAGATGAATAAATCCGGTACGTTCAGGGGGATAGAGTATAAATGGAGCGACGGTAGCGGTGATGAATTTCCTCGCCTTAGCGTCAAAGTGAAGGCGGAGCTCGTTAACTTTGGGGCAGCCGATGAAGTTACGGTGGATTCAAATGGTGTGCGAGGAACCGGTACGCATCTTAAGCCAGAAGCCCTCCATAAGCTACTGTCTAATCGAGATGATGTCGTATTTTTTGATGGACGCAATGCCTATGAGGCATCGGTCGGTAAATTTAAGAATGCAGTAGTCCCAGACACAGAAACAACCAGAGATTTTATCAGTGAGCTCGAAAGTGGCAAGTACGACGCACTTAAAGACAAGCCCGTTGTTACCTACTGTACAGGCGGTGTGCGCTGCGAGATCCTTAGTGTGCTGATGAAGAACAGAGGTTTTGAAGACGTTTATCAACTGGACGGCGGCATCGTGCGATATGGTGAAAAGTATGGTGACACTGGAGAGTGGGAAGGTGTGCTACATATCTTTGATGGACGTATGCAGCATCGTTTTTCAGAGCAAGCAAAGGACATTGGTCGTTGTGAGCACTGCAAACAGGCGACAAGTAGTTACGTAAACTGCGAAAACAAAGCCTGTAATAAATTGATTCTTGTCTGTAATGATTGTGATACAAAAGCGTCGTGCGCTAACTGTATGATAAAAGTTTCATAAAGGGGTTTTGCGAGCGACAGGTATTAAAGTGTACGTGTCGCTCGCAGGAGCTATCGAGTGTGAGAGCCGCCGGCCCCCTGGAAAGGTTGGATCTTCCAGGAGGCCAGCAGCAGCTCATGTTTAGTCGAGAGTCTGGGGACTCGGGACGAGGTAGACCACCAGGGTCGTACCTACCACATTTTTGACGGCGTGATGTCAGCAGTGAATGTGGCCAAGCTAGGGTTTCGTGATGGCGCTACGTCGTGAGGACGCCGGTGAGCACCAGGAAGCTGTAGATGGCGACCAGGGCAGAGACGCAGGCGATCACCACGTAGGTGTTGCGCGCCTTGACGTTTCCGGACTGGTCGGTCTTCCTGACCTGGGCACCCGAAAGCACCGCCACGATGGTTGAGATGATCGTCAGCATGTTCTTCCTCCTAGCACTTGCCGTCGGCGGACGCCTTGGACGATCCGTCAGGATTGACTTCCAGACGGATCTTGAGATTGCAGGACTGGATGTCCCAGATGCGGATGCCGGCGTCGAACTTGCCGGTGACGCGGTAGACGTAACCGCTCGCGTTGTTGACCGTGTCCTCGAAGGTGATCTTGTCGAAGTCGTAGCCAATGAGCTTGCCGAAGGTGGAGACCCACTGCGTTGGCTCGGGGCGCTCATTAACCCGGATGGGCTTGGCCTTGTTCTTCGGATCACGGCACCAACGCACCGCCGCCTGGAAAGACGCCAGGACCTGTCGGGTCAACAAGTCCTGGATGCTGAAGTAGCCCACAGTTCGACCGCACTGCCGAGGAGGCGTGACGGGCGTCGCGATGGCTGCAGCCTGTGGCTGCAT
>CAYYKI010000019.1:0-17749 GCA_964440975.1 uncultured Candidatus Saccharibacteria bacterium
AGCGACTGTACCTCTCGTTTTTTGGCCATTACAGCTGACGCCCCATTTGCTTGAGTCGAGCGACACGGTCGGCAATCGGGGGGTGGGTAGAAAACATGTTGGCAAGCCCACCGCTCTTAAGTGGATTTGCAAAAAATAAATGCGCAGTCGATGGGCTTTGTTTGCGCATAACCGAACCATGTGCGCCGATTTTTTCGAGCGCTGACGCTAACCCTTCGGGATACCTGGTCGTGAGCGCGCCGGTAGCATCTGCAAGATATTCACGACGACGAGAAATTGCCATCTGAATAAGGGCAGCTATGATGGGAGATAGTACCACCGCAACAATTCCAACCACCATAAATACAGCGTTGCCGCTGTTATTGTTGTCGTTATCATCCCCGCCACCCCACCACATATAACGCAGCACAATGTCGCTAATAATACCTATAACCGCCACCAACGCAAACGCGACCATGCTGACACGAATATCATAGTTTTTAACATGTCCAAGCTCATGCGCCATCACCCCTTCAAGCTCATGGTCGGTCATCATATCTAGCAAGCCAGTCGTAACAGCGACTATTGCATGCTGTGGGTCTCTGCCTGTTGCCATTGCGTTGGGTGCCGGATCATCAATTATATATACTTTCGGCGTTGGCATTCCTTCGGTAATGGCGAGATTTTCTACTATCCGATACAAGCGCGGGTTATCCTTTTTAGAAATCTCGTGGGCCCCACTCATACCTAGCGCCAATTTCGATGATGCGTAATATGAAACGACCGCATATACCAAGGCCGCCAGAACAGCAAACGGCGCGAAAGAATCGCCGCCGAGATAGAGGCCTGCCAAATACGCAATCGCGGCCGTAAAGCCGACGAACAACGCCAATATTAGCGCAGACTTTCGCTTATTACTCGCAATAGCGGAATACATACTAGGCAGGCCCCTTCACTTCTTCGGCAACAGCTGCGACATGCGCCTGAATTTCGATCTGTCTGCGCAATAATGCTGGGAACACCAATTCGGCTTCATGAAAAAACATACGCGGCACCACGCCCATTGAGGCGTCCGGATCATCAGTAACGTGGAGCGCCCATTCGTCATCTTTCTCTATTAGCTCAAGGACTGGAATCCTGCCATACGGGATCGCCTCTTCTCGTTCACGAAGCTCCCCATCTTCCCATACCTTCACGGTACGCTTGCGCCAAGCTCCAACGCTAACATCTATATGGAACACGTCATCATTATCTTCTATTTGCCTAATAGTAAAAGTTGTATTGCCATAAGGAGCATAGAACCAGCGTTCACCACTTTGCTCGTCAATAGGCATATCGGCAAACAACTGCCCAAACTCTTGCTTGTAGCTCTGAACTGCGCGAAACACCGTGCTCCTTAGAATTTAACTTCAGTCGGCTTGGCAATGGCAGCAGATTCTGCCTCGTCAACCTCGTAGAATGGTCGAGCCTTAAATCCGAGCATACCGGCAAAAATGCTGGTGGGAAATACCTTGATTTTAGTGTTCAGGTCTCGCACAGCACCATTGTAGAATCGTCGAGATGCCTGAATTTTGTCTTCAGTGTCGGTGATTTCTGCCTGTAGCTGCTGGAAGTTTGTATTCGCCTTAAGGTCTGGATAGTTTTCGGCAACAGCAAATAGGCTCTTGAGCGCCCCAGTAAACATATTGTCAGCCTGTGCAGTATCTTCAACACCCGTTGCACCCATGATAGCTGAGCGAGCTTTAGTGACATTTTCGAATACTTCTTTTTCGTGCTTTGCGTAACCCTTAACGGTCTCGACGAGATTAGGAATCAAGTCGGCACGTCGCTTAAGTTGCACGGTTATATCACTGAACGCTTCTTCCGCGCGAACATTTGTACGAACCAACCCGTTGTACATGCCGGCACCAATCAAGATAATCAAGACAAGTACGGCTAGAATGATAATAATTGGCATAGAGAAAAGGTCCTTGTTTAGTGCTTATATTGTACCACTTATTGTATTACTGACTAGAATCAAACGTTAGTAGCGGGTAATTTCATCGGACTGTTCACCAAGTTGCTTATCGACGCTGACCGAAAGGCGATAGCGAATGAGGGGAATGCTAACTACCTTAAGATGGTGGAAATACGAGTATCGAGCATTTGGGTCAGCTTGCAGTAAGGGCTGCTTATGGCGCCGGTAGTCTAGGTATGTGTACGCCGCAGCAACAATGAGGAGCACACCAAAAGGCGAGGCTAATGCAATGTACAAACCAGTGCGAGCTAGTTGCGATGCTGCATTGGTGGTAGCAGCAAGCAGATTACCTTGATAGGCTCCAACGCTATAGTACCCACTGCGTACCACCCCGCGAGCATCTGTTGTAATGCCCTGAACCTGTCCGCCACCGTCTATGGCTGGAGAACCCTCGAGAAGTGCTATCGTGGGCACTGGTCCACCGTTATCTGCTACTGCATGGGCGATTGTGTCCCATATATTTGGAACGAAGGTGTACCCCGTACAGCGTTGATCATCAGCCATATTATGTCCTGCATTAGCTGGTGTGGCATCAAGGCTTGTATTGTAGCCAAACTTAGACATATTGAACTCGTTTAGGCACCCATATGTTTCTCCGTTGTATAGATTATGTGCTACCAAAGAATTTTCTGCAGTTGAACCGTTGGAGACACCGTTTATTACTACTGTTAAATCCTGGCCAATCGTTATATCGGCTATTACGACTGCAAAGGCACCAAATTTTGCGTCACCGGATGGCTGAGTAACCGTATTGCCCGCCACGGTTGTACTTACAATACGAAGTGTTGCGCTGTCTTTATTTGCTAGACCATAAAAGCCGGCTACAGCGACATTATTATCATTTGCTGGTAGCGATACGGTATTGTTCGCTACTGTAACATTTGTAAAATTCTGTCGCTCCGACAGCCGGCCGCTGACCATAGCCCCTGCAACCGCAGGTACACTGACGTCGCCGCCTTGAAGTACAACCGCTACTGTACCCAATACGCTATTGTTTGCAATTGTACTAGCATCCACAGTTAAATCCATTGGTACCGTGCTCGTCGGGCCATTTTCGCCAGATATAATAAGGCCAGCTAATCTTTTGGATTGGTTACCCATAATAGTGACGTGCTGCAAATCGATATCCATACCACTCACTTTGGTGCCATCTGCATCAGCGTCAGTAGCGGTCGATTCAGTGATGGTAATGTTGATACCTGCTGCGCCAATAGTATTAGTGGTGCTATTCGACAGCACTTTTGTACCGGTTATCCTTACCGAGGGTATGTCGCTTTCAACTAAGCCCGAAAGATACACTCCGATACCTGAACCACTTTCGCTGTTATCCGTGACGGCATTGTTTTGAATGACACAATTTTCAATGATTACTTGTTTAATATTATTCAATGACAACCCTTTGAAAGAGTTGTCTATTATTACATCCTGAACAGTGTAGCTCGCAGCCAAACGTGAATAAATTCCAGCATCAACAGCATTCGTCAATCGTACACCAGCCACGGTAAAGTTGGCGGTTAGGGGAACATCACCAACGGAATCAGAAAAGCCACTATTGCCCCCAAAATCAATCGTCGTAGCTGATGATCCAGCCCCGTTGACTATAACTGATTTATCAAACTGAGGTGCATCGGCAGTCAGCGTATAAGTGCCCGCCGGGATGGTGATCGTATCTGAGCTACCATAGGAACCTGTTGCGGTACACCCATCTGCATCTGCTGCTGCATTAATTGCCTGGATTGCTTCGGGAATCGTACAGTCATTACTTACCGTAAGCGTAGCTGCCTGTGCCTCACTTGCGTTAGCTATGCTAAAAACAACAACAAAGCCTGCTGCTGCTACAACCTTAATAAACACTCGTTGTAGTCTGTGCATATGCTTAAATCATAGCATATGCTAACCGTTATCAACGGCCTACCTCATGGGCAGGCCACTTCATAATTCGAAATTGGAACTCAACGCTTATGCTTGGTGGGCGAGGTGGGACTTGAACCCACACGTCTTTTGGACATTCGATTTTAAGTCGAACGCGTATACCAATTCCGCCACTCGCCCGTAGATTTCAACTGGAGGCGCGTACCGGAGTCGCACCGGTGTACAGGGTTTTGCAGACCCTTGCCTAACTCCTCGGCCAACGCGCCATTTGAGTAGCTATCCCAGTAATTCTACCATATAGGGCTTGGTTAGCGTTTAGGAATAGTCGGCTTTGAAGAGCGTTTTTTAGGTACTTTAGCTATTACCACGGAGTGTGGGTTTACACCGCGGCTATCGATTGTAAAACTAAGGGTGATGGCAGCATCTCGTTTTGCAATAGCTTCTATACCGGCACGTACATGCGGCTGGTTAACAAGCGGCCGCAAGATAGTGGGCATACGTTCGTCATCTGCCTCTGCTTGGTTGGTTTTAATTTGGCTTATCTTTAGCTTATCGTCTTTACCAGTAAAGGTAATCTGATACTCAACGCTAGACTCCGCGGTTATGTCGGCATGTAGTGCGCCTTCAATTAAACCAAAGCGCACCAAATCATCATCTCGCACACCTGCTCCAACCCGTATTGGGACTGGATCGCTGTCAAGTATCTTCCCAAAGAACGCGCTTGATGTATTAGTCGGCTTAAATGTGGTGAGTTTTCGACGTTTTTGGTCTTGCAACCGTCGAGCGGTGAGCCTATCGCGGCCACTGGAGTGCAGCCGTGTCAGTTCCTCGGTGAAATTCTCGCCTGTGGCAATAGCTGCAATGCTAAAACGATCCATGACCCGCTGCCCAACCTGCATGGCAAGCTCACGCAACCTACCTGCCTGCGTAAAGATACCCGCACTATTTTCGGGAATCCTTGGGATCACGCCAGTGAGCCCCTCGTCAACAGGCAGCCCAGCGGCTGGACCGGCGATGGTGACGGGCATATCCGGCATACGCCGTGCGATGACGCTACCATCTTTGGTTGACACAACATCAGTTAGCTCGATGTTTGCCTGCGGGATACTAAATGGCTCATTGAGCCTAAGCTCGCCATAAGTCGATGGTATGTACACGGAAAGCTTGGATCCCTCCCCGCTTAGCCCAACTACACTAGCTCGTCGTGATCCTGTACTACTAGACAAATTGAGTAACGTCGTGCCACTATCATCAAACTTTACTGCTTGAGAGCTACTTAGCTTGATAACCACATTCTCTGTGCCTGCGGGAGTGGCCACTTCTAATGCGCAACCAGGCAATACACTGTCGTACAAGTCGACGATTTCTCTGTCCGATAGCCCATCCAAACTTGTCTGTTTCAGCTTAATATATTCGGTGTTCTCATATGGCTCAAACACATCAATTGGCACATAGGCATATTGCCCATTTTTGACTATTTTAACCGTCTCCTGCCAACTTATCGCGCCGATTCCTTGCCCGACAGAATCGAAGCTGCTCTTGTCCCATGTGTATTGCGTAGTTTCGAGACTATCCCCATTCGGTGAAATGAATAAGTATCGCGAAGTTTTAGATGAAGACTCAAGCTCAAAGAAAATGCCGCCCGGCTTAAAGATCTCCATGTTAGGTTCGTCGGTAAGCTTACTTTCGAGTGCAGTTCCGGTGAGAACTGCTATTGGTGCCGCCAACGCTGGCTGACCTTCAGACGACGATTGTTCGAGTCGCTCAGCAAGGCTCTTGGATAAAATTCGCACCCGTCTGTTGGGTTCCTGTTTTACAATTCCGATGATGTCGTTGAATGTACTAAATGCAAAGCTTATCTCTTCCGAGCTTGTCTCTTCACTGTTATCCTGCACCCGCACGAAGCTTGCAACTTGTTCTGCATTGTCAACTCCAGTCACGACATAGAGCACCCAGTAGCCATCATATTCGATGCTCAACGCGTCGCCAGGCTGCAGTGTTTCTGCGCGCAGTTGATCCGGAATTTCATCCGCATTAAAAACAACTGTTTCATCCAGTATCTCTATTTCGCCCTTGAACGCAATCAAAGTCCGAGAATAGGTTTCATTGTATGGGTTAAAGATCCTTTGGGGATCGAACAGACCTCTTGACGCATCAAACCTGCGAAAAGTGCGGTTGGAATCAGAAAAAAAGGCAAAGTACGGCCTAGAGTTTGTTAATACCGCAACAAGGTCAGCCTTTATGGCTTCCTGCGCATCGCCAACTGAGCTATATTTTCCTGGCGGAACCTTTGTACAGATGGCCCCATCAACCATCTCTCCCAGCTGCTGTGTCCCACGGAGCGCACGCAACTGCGACTCCTCAAAGTATCCTCTTGGTGATAACAAGTCGAGGAACTCCATATCATTCAGCGCATACTCACGCTCAGACCAGTTGCCGTCGCGATCTATTGCTCGTACAGTAACAAAGATTCCGCCAAGTCCCCTGCCCACCACCTGTATAGCAGCGAGTGGCCCGTCGGCATACGTAAATACCCGACCTGGTGTGGCGATGGTGTTGATCAACTCCTCGCTGCCTTCTAGCAAATCACCGTCTAAATTAAATAGATTTAGCTCACGTACATCTATCGGTGCCAGTACAAGCTCCTGCAGATGTTCAACTGGATCGTTCTTGTAGCCATTTGCCAGTACAACCAAGTCGACAGCTTCACCGTCAACAGTTATTCGGTTACTTTGTTCATCCTCTTGTATATAATCTGCCTTTAACCGTGCTCTGATGCGCGAATAGCGACTCGGCTCACCATCACGTCGCATTTCCAGACCAAGCTGCGCATACCGAAGGCGGCTACCCGCTACATATTCTTTAAGATTTTCCTTTGTTTGACCATACCAGTATATTTTCTCAACCCAATCAATTTGGCTCACCGAATTGTCCACGCGCGGCTCAAGGCCAGTTAGCAAACCCACTGCGACCGAACCGGTGTCGCGGTCGCCAATAACTGCCACCTCCTTTACACCTTGCAACGGAAAGTCAACCTCGTTCGAGCCCAGTAGTTGATTCAGCTCCTCGCCGGTAACAATTCTACGTTCATTAAGCGGCTTTGCTCGTTCTTTTTGCATCAACTCCAGAAACTCTGGCGTATCAACTGGTAACGATGGCTCATTCAAACCAGAGGTATCTATAAACTCATCGGTAGTTACTACTTTTCGTTCACCACCACGCTCCAGCACCATAATGAGCTGGCCAGGTAAATCTTGGCTTGGAGACAAGTTACGGGAGATACTAACAATTTCGGTAGCAGTGAGCGGGTTCGCGTGCAAAGCCTGATTGGCAGCAATTACTCTCCCTAGCTCCATTGCGGTTAAATAGGCACAATTACTTATATCAGCCGGCGTCAGGACACCCGGCCGCAGATCATTGATGTTGGCTTGGGTACCGGGTACTGGTGGCTCATTCAGTTGCGGACGAGTGCGACTGTTGAGCACAAAGCTACCCTCAGCGCTCGCCCTAAAGGTTCCCCCAAGGTGCCGCCGTTTATCGACACTAGCCGTGTAATCTGCAACTGCGCCGTAGGCATTGCGCAACTGACTTACAAATATTTGACCACTTGGGCCAGTTCCGCCAACAACCACCGGTATATACGCAGATCGATCTCTGCCAATCTTCTCCCAAATATAGGTACTATTTCGTTCAGTCGATTGTGCAATAGCAAGGTCTACCATGCCGGGCGCTTCACGGAGCATACCTGCAAGCATCGGTGCAAACACGCGACCTGGCACGTCATACTCAGCCCGGAAATCTTCTCGCCGTGTGATAAAAGGCGCCACCTCGTCCCATACGTCGCTTCCCCTGATTGTAATCGCCAGAGCTCGCAGTGCAGAGTCATCGCGCATGCGGTGAGCAACTTCTTGCGTGACATCGTCTAGTCGTGCAGTTTTAGCGCTCTCAAAACTATCGCTCTTAAAAGCGTCAAAGGCAACTTCGAATAGATCATCCCGTTCTGGCATGTGTAAAAACCTCTCTTAGACTATCTACTCTACTACTTAATGGACGTTCTTACAACTATTTACTATTAATAATTTACCCCCGAGTGCACAATGGAGCGTATCCGCTTTAAAAAGTAATACATAGCTGCGATATACGGCGTACTGCTATCTGCACCTCATAGCCTGTAGCAAAGATCAACGACTAATCTGAGTAACATGCACTAATATCTACTGACGTGGTCTGACTTGTCACCGACTTGTTTATCCACGCTCACCGAAAGGCGGTACCGTACTAGCGGAATGCTCACAACCTTAAGGTGATGGAAGTACGAGTAATTAGCGTTAGGATCAACTTCGAGCAGTGGCTGTTTGTGGCGACGGTAATCGTAATAGGAGTAAATGACGGCAGCAATCAGGAACAATCCGAGCGGCGAGGCTAAGGCGACAAAGACACCAGTCTTAGCGAGCTGACCTGCACCCGTGTTCGTGGTTGAAGCAGCGAGTATTGTGCCCTGGTATGCGCCAACTGAGTAGTATCCCTGCCGCGTAACGCCACGAGCATCGGTACTTATACCTTGAACCTGTCCACCAGCATCAATCGCAGGTGAGCCATCTAGGAGCGCAATGGTTGGAACCGGTCCACCGTTATCGGCAACCTCATGAGCAATAGTGTCGTACAGATTTGGGATATAGGTATAGCCTGTACAGCTTTGATCATCAGACAGGTTGTACCCTAGGTTTGTCGGCGTGGTATCGAGAGCACCGGTCGCACCAACGACGGCTACAGAAAGATCAATAGATTGACTGCAGTTCAATACCGAACCATTTGTCGTGTTATGCGCTATAAGCCCATTTAGTGAACTGGATCCACCGGTGACTTCGTCGATTGTTATAGTTGGGTACTGGCTGAGATTAACGTCAACTCTCATGACGCTAAAAGCACTATATTGCACGCGCCCATCAGTTTGCGTTAGCTGATTGCCGACGACTGTTACATTCACGATTTTCATTGGTGCACTATCAATATTAAGCACACCAAAATACCCTGCTACAGCATTGCGATTATCAGTCGGCGGTACGGTAGTCACGTTATTTGCAACGGTCACATTGGTGAATGTATTCGCTTCTTTAAGCTTTCCTGAAATATATGCACCTGATACCAGAGGTATGCCCGATTGTCCTTGAGTGAGAATCTGTGCTGTATCAGGCGTGGTGTGGTTATTTGCAACGGTCGTCGCATCAACCTGCAAATCAACAATCGTTTGTGTTATCGGACCGCCCTGGTCGAGCATTGTAAAACCGGTGAATGTCTCGGCCGTGTTATTAGTAACGGTTAGGTTACGAGCAGTGAATTTCACTTCTTGAATCGTGGCACTATCATCAACTGTGCGCGTGTTGACGTCCAGTCCTAACCCAGCTGAACTGGCGCGATTATTTTCTGCCGTAGAGGTATTATTGCGAACAATGCTATCGGTGACGAGTATTTCAGGCTTTTGATCGGCTGCTAGTGATGCTGAGCCTAAAGATAAACCTGTTGCGGAGTCGGTATCGCCGGTAGTCGCAATCGTGTTATTTTCTATCAGCAAGTACTGGGCCGTTATTTTAAATGCGGAGGCGTCAATTCCACCTTCAGAGTCGTTAACGATTAACGACGTCAACGTTAGTTCCTCTGCAAGCGAAATACGTATCCCGAACCCGGCTCCACCAGTGATAGTGAGGTTGCTAATAGTGACGTTATGCTGCAGCGGCTCAGATGTAAAATTTGTTGTAAATCCCGCGTGATTGTTGAGGTCAATAGTAGTTGTTGTTTTACCTGAGCCATTAATCACTACCGGCTTTGTTATCGCGGTGAGATCCTCGGCCTCGGTCCAGGTACCTGCAGGGATGCTTATAGTATCGCTTGTGCCATAAGCACCTGTTGACGCACAGCCGTCACTGCCGTCAGCACCCGCATTTACAGCAGCTATCGCTTCACTAACGGTACAGTTACTCGAAACAGTGACCGTTGCTGCTTCGGCTTTGTGCGGCAGTGCAAAAAGACCCATTACGGCAAACATTGCTATTAGTAAGAGTTTGGTTTTTGTGCTGAATTTTTTCATATATATAGATGTTATGCTTACAGCATACCACAGCGTTGCGAGGAATCTAGTCGAAATTAAAATACAGAGTACAAAAGCTTTTGCTCAAAGGTGGTAGAGCCAGCATATCGAAATACTTGGAGACCTGATCATTAGGGTGTTCACTCAATACCAAGACCACAGGTAGCTATTCGTGACCGCGAGATCTACCCATAACCGATGGTATGCGGCTACCAAATGTATGCAAACTAACGTATAATCCACTCTGTTACTGGGGATTGGCCAAGCGGTAAGGCACTGGGTTCTGGTCCCAGGATCGGGGGTTCGAATCCCTCATCCCCAGCCAAATTGAGTATTGATTCATTGATAGCTACATTGCTTGCTTGGTCACATAACGTCACATAAACATGCAGCGTTCGTCAGCTAGCCTAGTCAGCTAGACGCTCCCAAGGAAAGTCCTTCTTTCCAAAGTGCCCATAGGCACTTGTTGCCTGATACATTGGTCGTCGCAAGTTTAGTTTTTGGACAATGCCGCTTACGCTGGTGTCTATTAGCTCTTCGGCGAAGGCCTCTATTTGTGTTTGCGGTACCGCGCCGGTACCAAACACATCAATAGTTTTCATAAGCGGTTTGGGCTGACCAATCACATACGCAAGGCCAACTTCACATTTGGTCGCTAAGCCCTTAGCTACTATGTTTTTTGCAATGTAACGAGCAGCATAGGCACCTGAACGGTCTACTTTACTGGGATCTTTGCCGCTAAATGCACCGCCACCCACACGAGCATACCCGCCATACGTGTCTACCACGATTTTACGTCCGGTTAACCCAGCGTCACTTTCTGGCCCGGGAATATACCATGTGCCGGTTCCGTTAACAATCAACTTGCTCGGTTCCAGCTTATAGCCATACTCTTCAATAACTGGCGCTACTACATGCTCATACACTGAACTTGCGACCGTCTGATCATCTACATCTTCATGGTGAGCAGTCGCAATCACTACCGTTTCAATACCAACCGGCTTGCCATCTTCGTACTGCACGGTGACTTGGCTTTTTCCATCCGGTCGAATAAAATCAAGCACCCCATCCTGCCGAACCTGGTCGAGACGTCTCGTTAAGCTGTGCGCTATAGCAATTGGTAGCGGCATAAGTTCGGGTGTCTCGTTAACAGCGAAGCCAAACATCATACCCTGATCACCCGCTCCCGTGTCATCTGTCGTACCTTGGGCGATTTCTGGAGATTGTTGGTGTATATTATTCTCGAATTCGGATTCGTGAGAAAATCCCCACTCAGGATTGGTATAACCTAACTCCTTAATTGTAGTGCGAACGATTTGCTCAAAATCAACTTTGGCTGTGGTGTTTATTTCGCCATACAAAGCTACTCTATTTGCACCGGCTACTGTTTCAATACCAGTACGAGCGTGCGGATCCTGGCGTAATATTTCGTCAAGTATTGCGTCACTAATACGATCGGCAATTTTGTCTGGATGGCCAGCGCAAACCGACTCGCTGGTAAATAGTGTTCTGGATTTTGACATAAAAAAACCTTTCTTGCTCTCGGCCAGAAAGGATGAAGAACTTCATATCTTTCCGCCAAGGCGGCTAGATGGAGCACCAACACCCGAATGGGCAGGTTGCTGTGCAGGTCACAAAGCTAGGTCTCTCACTGCACTCTTTATATTTACATTGTTAATGCTGCCAGCATAGCATGGGCACTCTGATGCGACAAATCCAGCGGTGTATACTAAAGGTATATGGATATCGCACTTAGCAGCACCACATTAAGCAAACGCTATGGCTCTTCACCGACATTTGCACTAAAGGATTTAAGTATTGCTGTGAGATCTGGTGAGGTTTACGGCTTCTTAGGGCCCAATGGCGCTGGCAAGTCTACCGCAATCCGCACACTGCTTAACTTTATCCAGCCTACTTCTGGAACCGCGACAATACTCGGCATGGATATCGTCAAAGATAGCGTCGAAATTAGAAAGAATATCGGCTACCTGTCTGGAGATTTCAACGCCTATCCAAAAATGACTGGTCATCAATTTTTAGACTATATGGGCGACTTGCAGCCACCAAAAAGCAAAGCAAATAGGGAAAAATTAGCGAGAACATTTCGGGCAAATCTTCATAAAAAGATAGGAGATTTATCTAAGGGAAACCGCCAAAAAATCGGTATTATTCAAGCCTTTATGCATGAACCGGCAATGTACATCTTGGATGAACCAACTGACGGTTTAGACCCACTTATGCAAGAGGCTTTTTATAATCTGGTCAATGAAGTTCAGGCCAATGGAGCGACCGTATTTGTTAGCAGCCATAACTTGGCCGAGGTTCGCAAGATGTGCGATCGGGTGGGTATTATTCGTGACGGCAAACTCGTCAGTGAATACGCAATTGCCGATCTAGCCCTCGAAGCAGCCCAAACCTTTGATGTAACATTTAAAAACAAAGTGACCCTCAAGCAACTTCGTGCCATTACGGGCGTACAGAAAGTAACAGCTCAACAGGCAGGGTTCAGTTTGCATGTCCATGGTGATTTATCGCCGCTCCTAACTTTTGTCGCTAAACAACAAGTTGCACACCTCGCCACACGAGAGTTGAAACTTGAGGAGCAATTTATGAAGTACTATGAAACGGATGTCCAGCGATGATGCATGTTATTAAGTGGGAGCTATGGCAGCGTCGCTGGTCAATTATGTGGTGGGTGCTTGGTATAAGTTTTTTCATTGCAATCAATCTTGCCTTTTACCCATCATTCCGTGATCAGTCACAAGAACTTTCTAAGGCATTCCAAGACCTACCCGACTCAGCCATTGCGCTATTTTCTGACACCGGCGAGTTTTTTTCTCCAGTTGGCTACCTGAGCAGCCAGATATTCTACTTTATGCTTCCGCTACTACTTGGCATCCTCAGCATTTCGCTCGGCAGCTCACTGATAGCAAAGGAAGAAAAAGAGGGAACCGTTGAATTGTTATTAAGTAGACCGTTGTCACGCAGTTCGCTGCTTGCCGGAAAAGCCATTGCCGGCAGTATTATTACTCTGATAGCAGCTAGCACAGCAATGATCACAACAGTGCTACTGGCAAAGGCCGTTAGCCTTCAGGTTGGCTCAAAGCAAATCATTCTTGCAACAACAGCCGCCTTTGTTTTGGCGCTGGCTTTGGGTTCGGTTGCCTTCCTATTATCAGCCACCGGACGTGCACGCGCAGCAAGCTTGGGGATCGCGACTTTATTCGCCCTGGGAGGATATATCATCGCCTCACTACAAAGTGCTGCCGAATGGCTCAAGTGGCCAGCAAAGTTCTTTCCGTTTGATTACTATCGACCCGCCGAAATTCTCAGCGGCACATACCATTGGAGCCGAATCCTATTCATTATAGGAGTCATCGGTCTCTGTGGGTTTCTGTCCAACTTGGTGTTTCGGCGTCGAGATATCACCTCCTAGAAAGTTGGCACTCTTGACACGAGAGTGCCAGATTACTACAATGGCATTGGAGGCTTTTATGCTTCTCTACATCATATAACTATGAAAGGAGAAATGTATGAGTAATCTAGTACGGTGGGATCCATTCGCTGAATTAAGCGCACTTCAAAAACAATTTTTTGGTGATGACTGGCTTTCACCCGTCAAAGGAGTCAACATTCCAACCACTGACGTTTATACCAAAAATAACGAACTGGTTGTTGAGGCCCATCTGCCAAATTTTGACCAAAAAGATATCAACGTACAAGTTGAAGATGGGGCGCTGATTATTAGCGCAGAACGGCATGAAAAGGATGAAGACAAGGGCAAGAAATACGTTGTTCGCGAAAGCTCAAGTAGCTTCTATCGAAGGTTAGCCCTCCCAAAGCGCGCTGAAGCAGAGAGTATCGACGCCCACCTAGAAGATGGCGTCCTCGTTGTTACGGTGCCACTTACCCCACTTCCTGAACCAAAGAAAATCACCGTCTCATCTAAAAAGTAAAACCACCTGGTCTAAATACTACGCGTTGCCCGGTGCATGGTGCTTGAAGATATCAAGGTACCTTTTAGCGATGCGGCTGACATGCACCTGACTTATGCCTAGTACCTCGGCGATCATTGTCTGACTGAGCTCAACAAAATCAGCGTCAAAGTAGAACGAACCGTCTTGGTCTATGCTCAACCCTAACCGATGCTGCATTATATACGCATCACGGTCACTAATAGCCAAGGCCTGTAGACTTGCTTGTACTGATGGCGGCAATGCCTTACCGAGTAAATGATCTTCGGGTGTAAAATTACGACGAGCGCCAGTAATCTCGGCAATGTATCCGACTTCAGACACATCTGTGGATACGGAACGAGATGCAACAAAACGACGACGTTCAATTTCGGTTTCGTCAATACCTAGTACTTCGCATATTTGCTCGTCCGTCAGGCCCTGATTACTCAGCATAGTAACCGCTGTGTACTCCTCGCCCATTGTTCGCGTAATGCCTGTTTCGGCTCGACGACTATCTCGAATATGTCGCTTATACTCACCATCCATTGTCGATGCAGCGAATGCCAAGAATGGGTTAGGGAATGTCGGGTCAAACCGTTCCACGGCTTTGTAGAGCCCACTGTTTAGTACCGACATCACTTCTGGGTCAGAGGTTGACTTACGAAGTCGTGCTAAAAAAAGAGGCTGCGCATGGGCATGGATGGCTTCAAATGCCATCGAACGAATATCTCGAGCGAGCGGATCTTCTTCCTCAGTTTTACGTGGAGCATAATCACGATAAATATCAATAAGCTCTCTTACTGCTGTATCAACTGCGTCGTCACCAATACGATGTTCACCCATAAGTGCAAAGATTCGTCGCCGTACTTTCGCAGCCCGACGACGATCGGCAATACGGTGGTACTGGGTTGGACGTTCAGCTTGCGGCACTACATCACTTACTGCGCCCATTTGCGTATCACCGACCCGAACTGGTGCGATGTCATGATCTTCGCCACGACTAGTTATTTTTTTGCAGCGAGCGCTCCCTCCCCAAGCACTTTTTGAAGCAAATCAGGTACTACTGTCTCCTGCAGCCCAGCTTCTAGAATCTGCTGTCTACGTTCTTGGGGAAGATGAGCATAGAGTGCTTTTTGCGCGCCTTCCAGTCGGTAGCTAACACTTTGACCAGTTATATTTCGTGCCCTTCCAAGATCCGCCATGCTATGTGGGCGTTCTTTTAGCCCAACAAAACGAGTCAGCAAAATAGTGTTTAGCCTACGACTCTCATCCGATATACGTGTATGAACGCCATGGACCAGGTAATCAGAAATAAGCATGTACGCCACCAGGCTTGCGCCGCGCTGTGTAAGCGCTTCTGTCTGCCCTGCAACACCTTTTGGCATTACTCGCTCTATAAACTCGCGCATTGGACGCGGAATCGTATCATACTCCTTAAGTCCCAATTTAGCGAATACATCGACGGCAGGACGGGATACTTCCGGCTGCGGCACTTGGGCTGCTTCTTGTGACACAAGTTCGGCAGCCACAGGTGCTGTATTGCCATTTTGGCTTGGTGGAGTTGCTGCCAATCGGGTTACAACTTCTGGCAGCCGTTCCAATGCTCTATCAAGCAAACTGCGTGTGTTATCGGCTGGCGCCACACCCGATACTTCTCCTGTTTCAGTATCAGTACTGTGGGTTTCAGGTTCTGTTACTTCTGACGGTGAATCTGGTGTTTCTACAGCTTGTGTCGCGGAGACACCACTTTGTACCATCGGGCCAATTGGGTCTGCGCCACGCAGCGATGAAGTGTCTACCGCGTCGACTCCCGTCTCAACGAATACTGATTGTTGCGTCGATACTGCGAGTTCGGTTACTACACCTGTTAAATAGCTATTAACTCGGCGATGTTGATCATGGGGAAGTAGAGATAGATGTGCGTTAAGCGCCTGGGCTATTGCTCGACTCACTTCCCTGTCTAGCTCTACCGTTCTAGCAAGCGCCACACAAGCCATGGCCGTATGGAGCTTGAGTTCCGCGCGATCACGAAGAAGTATTTCGCGCGTATCTGGGTCGAGTAAGTCCATTGCGATCTCTAGGTCGGTGGCAGCTTCGACGGGTGATTTAATTTGATCGCTCATGCCTGTGCTCCTGCTTTAGATTTACGAGAAGGTCTATTACGTTGCTGTACAACACGGATTCCTTTACCGAGCCGCCAACCCGCACTGTTTTGGTCGTTGCCATTTACTTTGAGCAGCCAGCCGTTTGGCATTTTGCTCTTAAGCATAATTAACACTCGATCAACCTCAGTGTCGCTCAAGTTGGCACCAACCCCCATACCACGCAACTCAGCTGCAAGGTGTCCAACCGTAATCGGCTGTTTTCGCTGCGCTCGGTTGAGCATGCCAATTAATAACGCTTCTTCTTCGCTAAACGGCTTAAACGCATTATCGACTTTAAAGCCATTTGGTAGCAACTTTGTTGCTTTTGTCATACGCACTGGTTGCGCTTCGACCAACGATTGTCCTTCTGTGCGCTGTACTTGACGAATTGGCGAAAATACGTGCGGACGTGGCTCTACTTCGCTAGCTGCACCAGCAACTGCTGAGCCTCCATGTTGCGATGCCTTTCGTTCAGTAGGAGCAACTTCGCCATCCACCGACACGCCATGTTCAACCGCATTACCAGTGATGAACTCCAAGGTATACTCAGGGTTTAAGTGTTTTCGAACCGATGTGGTAGAACCCGTTGAAAGAATTAGGCCCGGATATTGATCATCGATACGCCTAGTAGCCCCACGGGTACGCTGCACCTTAGCTGAGTAAACGATGTCGTCTTTGCCCGCATATCCCGCTGCAGCCAAGAATAAAGTATCCTCGATGATATCTTTAACTCTGGATGTGCCACCCTGCACATACATATGTTGCAGTAGTGCAATTTCGATCGGTTTAAGCGTGGCTAATTCACCATTAATACGAACTTCGCGGGCCAGCGAGCTTCGCAGTCCCCCAAAAGCCTCTGCGCTGCTTGCCGCTTGCTCGCTTGGCTGACTATTTGCATGCGACTGAGTAATAGCTCCTGCTGGTTCATCCCTATCTGCAGCCGCGACACTTGGTGCTGGTGCTTCTGGGGTTACTTGTTCATGTGCTGCAACTGTTCGTAAGCCGTCCTCACTAGGTCCCGCTGTAGTTACTGCTGTACCTGCTTTGCGCGCCAAATAACCGGCGTAATAGTCGTTATCGGCGGCGAATAAACTAAAGAATGCTTCCAAAGAGTTTGCTTCTTGGCTAGCATTTGTCGCCAGCTGCCCAAGTAATGAGAGCGCTTCTGGGTCAACTCCTGCAGTGTGCTGACTTTCGATAACGTGACTTACGAGCTCAACGCGCTGCAAAGCCTGGACACAAAATGCGGTAATATCGGGATTTGCTTCAACTTGCTCAGCTAAGGCATAAAAAGCTTCTAATTGAGCTTCGGCCAGTACTTCAGCGGCTGCAATAGCCAGAGGATCCGCCGTCTTATCAGCATAGCTTTGCATCAACTCGTGCTGTGACTGAGTTATTTTTAGTTGTTGTGTTCCGGTATCGAATGATTGTTGCATTGTAATAAAGGAAGGTGCGACGGATCTATAGGTAAAGATCTGAGCGTTAAACGCCGCACCAAGTTAGTTTGTCAGGACGCTCATCCTGAACCATATTGCACCTAGATCGCGTGCGCAACCTAAGTAGGTCGACAAGTTTGTGGGCCAGGTGGGATTCGAACCCACGATCACTGAGTGAGCGGGTAGCATCTGCGCTGCAAGCCAGGGGGCGAAACAGCTACAGACGGGGTGTCTCTAATGCGGGGAGGCGAGAAGAGGTT
>CAYYKI010000020.1:0-17024 GCA_964440975.1 uncultured Candidatus Saccharibacteria bacterium
CAAGGCGTACGAGACGTACATCCCGAAGTCCGGGCCCTCCACCCTGCGTGGAGAGCAGCGGATGCGGGACCTTGGTACGTTGGATCCCTTGGTGGATCCGTCGGCCATGGGCGTCATCCGACCGTCCAACATCCCGCTGACCAAGGTCGCGTCCGGCCCTCACAAGGGCATGTGGCGCGCTGCGGTCGGCTGTCCGCAGACGGTGGAGGCGCACACCGACACCACTGGAAGCATGGGCTACAACGTCGACATCATCGTCAAGGCGTTGCCCGACGTGCCCGATCTGATGGGTGCGGCAGCGCCGGAGTACGACGTTCAGTACTCGCTCGGTGTCTTCAACGACCGCGTGGACCGGGTGGTGCTCTGCAGGCCGCAGTACGAGCGGTTGGCCGAGCGCATCATGGACCAGCAGACGATGCTGGTTCCCTGTCGTGGCGGCGGCGATAGCGCCGAGGATCCGCATTACGGCATCTTCGGTGCTGCCTACCTGACCAGTGCGTACATCAATCGCATCGGTCTGAAGCGCTACTACTTCCTGACCACGGACGCTGACGCCCACCCATGGTTCGACGTGGATGTGCTGAAGCGGGTGTTCGGTGAGGAGGTCTTCGACAAGGTGGCCGAGAACGGATTCTCGGTCGACCCGAAGAACCTGCCGTCGATCCCCGAGGTGTTGGAGGATCTGCTGCAGCAGGCGCATGCCTTCTTCCTGCAGGTCGATCACGACTCGTACGTGACCAACTTCTGGAAGCCGATCTTCGGTGAGGACCGCATCGTGCGCATCGCCGACACGCGCCGGCTCCCCCACATCCAGGCTGCCATCATGGGTCTGACCGAAGGAACGCTGACGCTGGACGAGGTGGTCGACTTCCTGACGCGCAACAACGTGGAGGAGTCGGAGGCCAAGCGGATCCGCGATTCGCTGGTCAACATCCCACTCGGCGCCCAGTTGCCGTTCAAGCAGGGGGTGCGGTTGCCCAAGAAGGGTGACCTCTTTGCCAAGAAGACCGATCTGTGGCCGGAGATCTTCGTCGAGGACCTCGACGAGGCAGCCGGTGCAGCCGATCGGACGGGCGAGGAGGATGCTCCCGCAGCGTCCGGCCCGACGTGGAAGCTCTGATGGGCTGACACATGGGCACGGAAACCGTCTACATCGTCACCGACCTCGGGGTTGGTGACGGTGGTAAGGGCGGTGTGGTGCACAAGATCGCCACGATGTTGAACGCACATACCGTCATCAAGCGTGGCGGTGCGCAGGGTAGCCACGGCATGGCCAACTCCCAGGGTGAAGGAACCCACTTCAGCCAATGGGGATGCGGCACTTTCGAGGGAATCCCAACGCACCTCACCGATCAGATGATTGTTGCTCCGGAAGGACTCCTGAACGAGGGCAATCGTTTGATCTACGAGCACGGCGTGCATGATGCCTACGACCTCCTCACGGTGGACGAAGGCGCACTCTGTGCGACGCACTTTCATGGGTTGGCATCGCGCATCAAAGAACTGGCGCGTGGTAACAACCCACGGGGAACCGTGGGCACGGGTGTGGGTGAAGCCTACCGATACCTGAAGAGTCACCCAGAGCTGGCCATTTTTGCTCGGGACCTTTCGAGGCCCGAATCAGAACTGCGCCAGCGCTTGGCGGCTGTTCGGGCTCGGTTGAAAGGCGACCTAGACCCTGCCCTACACGGTCGGTACGTCGGGGTTCTCCCCGAAGACCGAGGCCAACTCCTGTACGAATTCAACTTGCTGACCGACAACGATTACTTCGATTTCGTCGTTCAGCGGTTCGTAGAGGCAGGCAAGCGTGTGAGAGTCGTTGGTCACGAGTACCTGGCGGAAGAAGTTCTGACCCAGGATGGCGTGGCCGTCGTTGAAACCTCGCATGGGGTGCTCTCTGATCGTGTTGTTGGATTTCACCCACACACCAGCGCCATTCGGACGCTGCCGAGCTTCACGCAAAGCATCTTCGAGGAAGCGGGGTATACGGGTGAGATTGCCCACATTGGTATCCATCGCGCCTACAGCATTCGCCACGGCGCCGGACCAATGCCAACGGCCGATCCAGCGATGGCCGAACGGCTGCTTCCAGGCAGTCATAAGGCCGAGAATCGTTGGCAAGGTAAGATCCGAGTTGGTCCTCTTGACCTCGTGCTGCTGAAGTACGCCATCTCGGCGTGCGGTGGTCCAACTGCGTTTAACGCCCTTGGTGTGACGTGGTTTGATCAGGTTCAGCGCAACGGGGCCTGGGAGGTGTGTCGTCGCTACGACGATGCAAGTGACCCGGAGTTCTTCTCGCCTGAGGGTGAGATTCTGGTGTGCGATCCGCCGAGTCAGGAGCATCAAGCTGCTCTGACGCAAAAGCTGTTCACGTCCCAACCGCAAGTATCGACGATCGACCTCGATCCAAACGCATCCCGCGAAGACCTGTTCAGGGTGTGCGCGGGTGTGTTCGAGGACGCCGTCAATGTGCCAGTTCGCATGGTCTCCTTCGGGAAGACCGAGCTGGACAAGCTCACCATCTAACCAACCAAAACAAACAAGCCCCGAAATGGGGGAACGAAAGTGAGAGTGACATGGGTGATGAACCCACAACCGAAAAGTCGGAGCCCACGGCTCCGGACGACACCACCACGGCTGCGCCGGCCGGTGGGGAGGCATTGCCGAGCGCTCCGGCGCCCGAGGCAGCGGCGACCCCGCCGACGCCCCCCGTAGCTTCGGCTGCGGACTCTGGCGACCCAGTCGTGGCCAAGCTGGTGGAGGTCGGTGTCGATTCGGCACTGGCCGAGACCGTCAAGGACGCGCTCGGCGCCAACACTCTGGACGACCTCGTCGGTCTGACCGATGAGGACTACCGAGGAGCGGGCGTCAAGCCGGCCCAGCTGCGCAAGCTGATGGCCGAGTTCGGCAACGGCATTCTCCCGGCCTTCAGCGGTGATCCCGGGGCTCCCATCGTCAGCACGTTGCCGACGGTGCCGAACTTCGAGTCGCTGCTCGGCATGCTCAAGACGGGTGGTGTGCTGAGGGTCGAGGAGTCGACCGTCATCGCCGGCGTGCAGGGCTGGCTGGCCGAACGGTCGGGTCTCTTCGATCTTCCGGCCAAGCTGGCCAAGGCCATCTACGACCGGGCCATCGCCGACGAGTTCCCTGTCGACCCGGCCTACCGGAGGCTCAAGAGGCTGACGACCCGTCGGTCCTACGGCGACTTGTTCGCCGCCATCGAGGACTTCGACGGCCGCAGCGTGACCAAGGAGGCGAGGGACCAGCTCTACCTCGGTGTCGGCACGTACATCGTGTCCGCCGGAGCGGAGTTCAACGCCGCCCTGGAGACGTGGCTCGATCTCTGGGACCGGAGCAGCAACAAGCCGGGTGCGATGATGCGGATGCTCGCTTCGGGCGGCCGTGGTCCTCGGATCGGCATGACTGCGCCGGACACGGGTGGTCTGCGCGATCAGGCGGACAAGTTCACCGACGCCATCAACAAGGCGTTTGCTGGTGAGGGTGTGCAGGTCGCTGCCGCCGTCGCCTACGACGCTGCGCAGGTGCGCACCGCCCTCATGGACGGGCGCCTGCCGGCGTTGGTCGGTGCCGCCAACCGCGAGCAGATGCTCAAGCAGCTCGGTGTCGCCGTCAGCGCCGCTGAGCCGCGTCTCGAGCTCAACCTGACCCAGTTCGTTCTGGCTGTGATGCAGCTGAAGAACGTGCCGGGTGGTCAGGCGGAGGAGGACTACCTCCAGGACCTGTACGCCTTGGGCGCCCAGGTCGACTGGGGCGCACTGGGCTACGGATCTTCGGATGACGGCTTCACCACCATCGGTGGCAAGACCACCCTCCGACAGACCACACGCCTGGGTGACGATTGGGCCCCCTGACGCTTCGGCGTCGGATTTGGTAGGTGATCGCGGGCAACCGTGATCGCACACAACTACCAGCCCGAACGGGGCCCGGGTGGCGGCGCGCAATCGCCTCCTCCCGGGCCCATTGGGTCCTAGCAAACGCAATGCGTTACTAGGACCCCCTTACTTATAATTAGCTTAAAAAGCACTGCTACCCGACGTTATTTATCAATCTAGCTACCGAGTCGTGGGAGGAAGACCGTATTCACGAACATTTGGCTTGCCATTTGTCGAAAACCCGAATCCCAAAATGCACTCGTCCCATCGATAAGATCCAGCCAATGTGTCTGGGGCCGTGAAACGCGAGGATAGTGTTTGTCGTAGCCCTTATGCATCAGCCGGTATTGTAAATTGTCTTGCTCGAGCCTTTCAATATAACGAGTGCGTGCCCGCACCCCATTCTCGTAGCCAGTTTCATAAAAGTATGAAGGTAAAAGTTGTTGCTGTAGTTCCAGAGCAGCAGTTTTTTCACCGACCCACACCGACATGAATAGAACATTTGTTAGATGACTGCTGGCGACAGGAAAATCTGGTTCAGCAATATCTTGTACCAATAGTGATTCGCCATCATCCATCAACCAAAACTCAACGGGCGTATCAAACCTAGGTTCATCGGCTAATACTTCTGCGAGTAGCTGACGTAAGCGGTGCCGCTTCTCAAATGGAACATCCGGGCGCACAAATACACCTACGTCTATGTCGGAGTCATCATCACCGTACCCCTTTAGTCGAGAGCCGCTGATCGAAATTACTGGGTAAATCATCTCGCCGAGTTCTGTGTGCGGATCCAGCGCCTCTATCTTATGGCGGATGCGATGGATTTCTGGCTCTATTTGTGCAAGGTGAGCGGAGAACGGTGCACTAAGGTTTGGGTGGTGGATGAATCGCTCGGACAGAAATTCGTCAGTAACGATACCTAGTGCATGCGCATGTCGATAGAGTTTTACAAGCTGCTGCTTAACAGCATCGTCGGGATTCTGCCACATGCTTTCAAGCACCAGCTCATAGTGCGCAAAGAATTCTGCAGGATGCTCGTCATCTATTGCAAGCTGCTCGATAGTCTTTCGAATACCGTTTACAAACACCTGACTCGCCAAACTGCTGCCCCGATAGGTTTGTATTGGCTCAAGTTGCTGCTCCTGCTGTGCCTGGAGAAGGGTGTCGCATAATCGATCAGACCACTCGTCTATGGCTTCTTCGGTCCGACGTTTTTTGAGCCACGCCAGTCGTTTTTCGCTCACAAATGCATCGGCCTGATCTTCTTCTGATGCCAATCGAGCAGTTAAGGATGGTTGCATTGACGCTACAGGTTGTGGCGACACGCTATGGGTAGTACCTGTGGATAAATCGCTATCGCGAGCGACCTGTATGTGCTCGGCCGCAGAGCGAACATAATCTATCGGTGACAGGGAAAGCCGCTGTAACGCATGGTCAGGGAGCAGACCCATGTCGTCGACCACTACGAGCATGTCCCGAAGATTGCTGCGTAGCAGTGTATCGCGACTAATATCAAGCTGATTAATAACTTCGTCGACGGTTAACATGCCGCATTGCACCAACTGGGGTATCAGATGGGAGACTTTAACAACCCGTTCAATATCGGTGGTGCGTAGCTCAGATTCTAGAACGTCACCGTCCACAAAGTTTGCTCGTGCATTGTGTTGCGATAGCTGCTGAAACCAGGCGCGCATATAAGCTGTTTTAAAACCATCAACTGCATCAAACAATGTATCATCAGCTGGTTGCCATTCGCTCGATGGAATCCACTCAAAGGGTAGATACAACAAGGCATGCATATAGTCTGGGTCGCTCAGCAAGTTAGCTAGCCCGGTGTATACGTTTGCGACCACAGATGATTCTAGCGCACCCGATTCAACCGCGGATTGGATTGGCGTGGTTGGAGTGGGGAGTGCGGAGACAACTGCATCAATATTGGTCGCAAGCTCTGCTCGCTGGCTTATTTGATATAAGAATGCGGGTTCGCTTGTGAGATCTGGCCACATGTTTGCTGCTTGCTCGGGGTCCAAAAGCAATTCCATTGCTGGCGTCGTGACGATTACTTCGCCATGGCGCTCGCGTTCAGCAAAATCAGAATATTCCATGATTATAATTATAAAATATAGTACGCTAAACTGCAATTATAGCTTGCAATAATTCTTTGCTGAAGCACCGTGTGGTTGTCGGTTGCAAAAAATATGTTATTTTGATCAGATGAAACGACTCAGTGAAGTACCCGAACATATGCTCACCCTTACCGACAGCACTTTTGACACGGAGGTTAGCTTACATGTTTCTATCAGTGAACGAGATATAGCGGGAAACGCCATTAATAACGTAGTTTGGTTAAGCCGAAAAGCTGCACAAACTGCAAACTACGCTTGGTCGTGGCGAAACTTTAACGTTGGTGCCGCAGGCCTTGCGATTGATACCGAGCGCGGCGCCTTGGCAATTATGAGCGGCTTTAACGTAAAACCGATGGATGGTGATGACGGGCCTAACATTCATGCCGAACAAATGGTTCTTGCTAAACTTCGCCGTGGAGGATATCGACATTTGGCGGCAATAGCCGTTTGGGGCGAGTTGCTTGGCGTCGATGGAGACTCTACTCGTCAACCAAAAACTTTGCACCCCTGCAATTTATGTCGTGATCACCTCCTTGCCGCTCCTGAGGTTACTGACGACACAATCGTTCTTAATGGTACTCGCGATTTCTCTACGGTTGAACTGTGCACATTTGGTGAACTGCTCGATTACTACAAGCCAGGAAGTGCATCAGAATTTACCACATTGGATCTATCCGATGCAGCTATTGATCAGCCTGATGCTGACGAACGCATAGCTATACAACTATTTAGATTTATGGCTGAGCGTGGACTGGCGGGCGTTTAGAAACTACGTACCGTTGGCCATAAAAACCGACTCGCTGCATACATAAAGCTAACGGATGCAACTAAGCTAAAGGCAAACAAAATGCCGAACCCATGTGATAGATTTGTTTGAGCAACGCTATACCCTAAGGCAGCTGGAATCCATATCGCATGTACACTTTCGCTATTGCTTAGAATAGACAACAGAGTTGCTTTAGGCACATCTGGGAATTTTTGTAACATATGTTCTTGGTAGTAAATGCGACGATATCTCCAAAACATAAGGCACAACAGTATGGCAAATATCAGGCCGGGTAAAGAGCGTGCAAAAACCATAGCGATTGGAAATAGCATAAAACTTACATCCAAAAAAAGGTAGCTCCGTACATGCAGATTCTTGGTCAAATGATAAAACGCTCCAAAAAAAGCACCCAATAAAGCCGCTGCAGAGAACACCCAACCAATTTTTCCTGGTGCTAAACCTAGCTCCTTAAATGCAATATTGACCATGTCGCTCGGCGCTGTGTATAACCCACCGATCAAACCAAACGTCAAAGCAAATAGCGCAAATCCTTTTGAGCGTAGTAGTGTATGGATATTCTTAAAACGATTTAACTCAACACTGTGCGTAGCAACATCTTTCATACAGCTGCTTACTATGAATAGGAAGGTGTAGGCAAAGGTTCCTATTAAGAAGGGGAGGCGCTTATCGACGCCGTATGTTAGTGGGACAACCGCCAGTATTGCCGCATTCAAAATCAATGATACGGACTGTGTACGGCTAAGGATTTTAGAGTAGCTTGATAATTTATGCTGTACCTCTAATGAGTCGTGGATTAGCGCCTCGCCTGCACCAGTCAAGAATGCATAGCCGAGTGCTTCGGCTGCGATTGCTATAAAGATCATTGTTTTATTTGGTAAAAATACATAGGTAAGGGTAGAGCAGATATTCAAGAATGCTCCAAGGCGGAGGCTTGTAGCCTTTCCATGTATGTCGGCAAATATGCCGGTGGGTATATCTGCCAACAATAGGACTCCTGCGTATAACGCACCTACTAAACCAATTTCTGCAAAAGACATTCCAGCCACTTCCATAAAGTAAATAGCCGCGAGCGGCAAAAAAACGCGTTTACCAAATATCTTTACAAAAATATAAAGTCGTACATTACGCTTAGCCAGCTGAAGTTTTGTCATTATTGTAGCTAGTGTAACAGCTTATGGCTAATTAGGCTGAGTTGCCATTACATATGGCCGAGCCGGTATAGTTTTCTGACCTGCTATTTAGGCATCGGTTTTTATGCCAAAGTACGGTAGGGTTGCGTTGGTTATTGCCTGAAACACTTCAATTTCGGTGGCATTGTCGTAGGCGCCATCTGCCTTGGTAAATATGACCAAAGCATAGGGTTGTCCGCCATCAATAATGGCAGCATCTAAAATGCGGTCATCCAGAACACCAGCTTTGTGGTAGGCCTTCACTCCATCGGGTATGGCGCTGATAATATAATCGCGGTAATTGGCTCGGCTCATATAACTGAGCAGCAGTGCCGTGTGCTCTTCATTAAGAATTTCACGTCGTTGTAATTTGGAAAGTAGTGTGCCAATATCGGTGACGCTCACGGTGTTTGTTTTTGCGGTATAGCTATTGAGGCCGTTTGATTTTGCCCATGCTTCCAAGGCCGGTCGCTTGAGTTTGATATTGAAGGCCTCCCAAGCGTTATTGTCGCTATCTACGATCAGCCGTTCGAGCTGGTTTTGGGCGGTATCGCCATTAATCGGTGTCCTTATGCTGTAGGTTCCTTGTTCTACCTGATGCAAGAAAAGTGTGGCAGTTATGAGCTTAGAAATACTGGCTGCTTCGTATTTAGCGTCTACGCCAATAGTATCACTAATATTATTCGTGATATCTGCAACCGTAACACCGATTTGTAGGTCCGGATATTGGGCAATAATATCGGTAATCTTTTGACGCAACTCAGCTTGTTTTGCAAGTGCTGCTTGGCGAGCTATTTCCGCTGCTTTTTTATCAACCTCTGCTGCACGCTCGGCCACTGCTTTGCTATGGTTACGCGACAAGGTGCGGAAAATCTGGATGCCAAAAAAACCAACAAGCACTATGGCAGTAGCGGTAAATAAGCGCCGCCGCCGCTGCTGTCGTTCGATGCGTAACTGGCGACGAGTTTTTTGTAATTGGTGTGGTTGATGGTGATCCATAATTATGAGACATACAATCCTAGCACAGGATGCCTTAAAATCTTCCCAGAAACGGGAGCATAGTTCAACTTGCTCACGCTTGCAATTAGATACTGCCTAAAAGAGAATTAAGCCTAACATAACAAAAGGATTGATTACTATGATTGAAACAATTGGGGTTGTAGGAGGGGGTCAGCTAGGCAGAATGCTTACTGAAGCAGCGACACCGCTCGGGTTTGAAGTTGTGGTAGTTGATCCGGCAGAACAGTGTCCAGCTGCTCAAGTTGGCGCGGAACAAATACAGGCGCCACTTAATAATGAAGCTGCTATCCGCGAACTTGCCGAACGAACTGATGTGTTGACCTGGGAGATAGAACATATTCCTGCGCCGTATTTAATGGCACTTGCACAGGAAGGTTTTAACGTGCAACCAAGCCCAGCCACCCTTGCAGAGATTCAGGACAAGTTTTTACAGAAAGAAATGTTGCGCCGAGCTGGCATTCCGATTGCTCCGTATATTGTCATTGAAGATGCGTTGAAACTTGGTGTCACTCCGTTTATTGTTAAGGCTCGCACGGGAGGCTATGACGGCAGGGGTAATATGCGAGTGGATACGTTGACATCCACAACGAGAAAAGCGATCGAAGAGATGCAGCAATCCCAGGGGCCTGTTTATGCGGAAAGAATAGTCAAATTTGACAAAGAAATCGCGGTCATCGCGGCGCGAGATACGGTAGGTCGTGTTGCTTTGTACCCTGTGGTAGAAACGGTTCATAGCGACAACATTTGCAATGAAGTGTTTGCGCCTGCTAACATCCCGACGCATACCGAAGAAGCAGCAAAAAAAATTGCTCGAGCGACTATGGAGTTGCTGGACGGCGCCGGAGTGTTTGCCATCGAGATGTTTGTCGCGGGCGACACAGTACGTGTAAACGAAATTGCTCCACGGGTACACAATTCGGGGCACCTAACTATTGAGGGAATGGTAACTTCACAGTTCGAGCAGCACATTAGGGCTATAACGGGATTGCCTTTAGGATCAACCGATATGCGCGCTCCGGCAGCTGCAATGATAAATATTCTTGGGACACGCGACGAACCACTCCAAAGAGAAGGCGTTGAAACGGTGCTTGCATTGCCTGATACTCACCCACATTATTACGGCAAGTCTTCACGACCAGCGCGCAAGATTGGGCACATCACTGTCTTGGGTGATTCGGTGGAAGATGTCCGAGCTAAGGCGCAACAAGCGCGCAGCGAACTGACAATTTAAGCCAAAGACTGCATACCACCGTATTCGTTATCGGGGGTATACTTACCATATGGCGATACATCCTATTTGCGATAAATGCGGCAAGGAGCTCACAGAATTTGGCGCTATTTTGCTCGGGCCACCAGATGCAGACAATAGAGCTATGAAGTACCATCTATGCGTGCAGTGCTACAACGCATATCGCACAACGTTACATACTCCAGAAGGCTCATCAAACAAGCCGTCGTAGAGCGGCAAATAATATGAAAACTCGGGCTTGTCTAATAGTCAAGTATGCCGTAGACTTACCCCAGTAATGATTGATGTGATTGTTGGCCTTCAGCGCGGCGACGAAGGTAAGGGTCGGTTTGTAGACCTTGCAGCCGCTGACTACGATATTGTCGCTCGTGGAAACGGGGGAGCTAATGCTGGGCATACTGTGGTTGTCGAAGAAGAGATGATTGAATTGGCACTACACCAAGTGCCATCCGGGATTGCCTATCGAGGCAAGCTCAATGTGATTGGCAACGGTGTGTATCTTGATCCGGTGCGTTTAGTTGCTGAGCTGGAGGATCTCCAGTCCAAGGGCATTGAGGTGACTCGGGACAATTTGCTTATAAGTCATATGGCACACCTCGTCATGCCACATCACGTCGTACTGGATTGTTTTCGCGAAGGTGGCAGCAGTGCTCAAGGGAGCACCAAGGCAGGTATTGCTTATGTAGCAAGTGACAAGTATGAGCGCATCGGTATGCGGTTGGAGTCAGCAGTGAGTGATCCGCGCGGGTTATATCAGCATGCACGTGAACAGTATGCTGGTGTTCGGCCAGAACTCAGCCGACGAGCGCATCAGTGGCGTATTCACAAATGGATGCAGGCAGTTGATTTACTGAAGCCATTTATGGCCGATACCGTCGAAGTTATTAACGAAGCACTTGATGAGGGTCAAAAAGTACTGGCCGAAGGCGCCCAGGCCTACTGGCTGGACATTAACCATGGTATGTACCCAATGGTGACTTCATCATCAACAACAGTAAATGGGTTGATGGATGGGCTTGGAGTTTCGCATAAACGAATCAATAAAGTAACTGGCGTTGCGAAAGTGGTTACCTCGCATGTTGGCGGGGGGCCGTTCGTTACCGAAGTGATGGACGAAGAGCTTGCCCTACAGTTGCGCGGTGAAAGAGATGCGCCTGACAGCGAGTACGGTGCTACCACTAAACGCGCTCGACGCGTAGGCTACCCAGACTTTGTACAGCTACGTAATGCGGTCCGCGGCAATGGTGTCGACGAGGTAGTATTGTCCAAGATGGACCACGCTGATCGGTTTGGCGAAACTATGTTGGCAGCGACTGCGTATATGCTTGATGGCGAGTCGGTAACTATGGCACCAAAATCTGCGCCCGAACTCGAAGCCTGTGTACCGGAATATGTGCCGCTGAATACTTGGTCGGGAATTTCTACAACCAGACAGTATTCGCGGCTACCAAAAGCAGCCCACACGTTTGTTGAGTTGGCCGAGGAGCAACTTGGTCTACCGGTGACGCAGCTGGGCGTTGGTTATGAGCGAAATCAGGTTATACGTCGCCGCACTGTTTTGGCCGACTAGTTCTTGACGATTAAATCGTGCACAGCGCCTTCCGTCGCGCCGCTATTGGTTTGACGCCAAAGCACGGCGTTTGCTTGGTGGTCTGCGACACTGCCCGAGCCTACTCCCGCAAAGCTCGTTCGTAGGGCCTCCTCAAATTGATCAATAATTGGGGCTACCGGGCCTTTGTATGGCTTGAATCCTGAAACTCCTTGTGCAAGTGGAACTTTGGAAGTGTCGTTGGAGTAACGAGCTCGAGCATCTGGGGAGTCTTCCATGGCTTCCTTTGATCCCATACCGCGGTATATTTTTACTCGCCGTTCGTCTTCGAGCACGATGATATCGCCGGGAGCCTCAGTAGTGCCTGCAAGCATACTGCCTACCATGATGCTGCCAGCACCAGCTGCTATGGCTTTGGAAAAATGTCCAAGCTCAGTGACGCCACCATCTGCACAAACAGGTATGTCGGCGAAGCCTGCTTCGCGCAAGGCATGCGTGACGTTATAGACGGCAGTAACTTGCGGCGTGCCATAACCGGTTACCTGCCTCGTTGTGCAAATTGCGCCGGGCCCTTGTCCTACTTTGATGCCATCAACACCCGCCTTTGCTAACAGGACTGCAGATCGACCGGAAGTAATGTTACCGCTCACAATTTGTAGATCAGGATAGGTAGATTTAATGTCGCGTACGGTTTGGAGGGCCGCCTTGCCGTCTCCGTTTGAGGTATCTATAACAACCACATCCAAATGGTGGCCAAATACATCCAGTCGTTCAAGCGCATTGCGTGTAGTCACGGCTGCAGCCACCACGAGACGACCCGCGCTGTTTAAATTAAACTGCCCTCGATTGCCGCGGACAATGTTGTCTACATCCTCCCATACGTACATGCCCTGGAGCTTACCGTCTGTATCGACAACGGGTAGCGTTTTTTTGCCACTCTGTTGCATTAGTCTATGTGCTTCCTCAACGGTCACCATGTGGTTAATTGAGCTAACGTCTATAGCTTTCGTCATTTTTTCACTGGCAGGCACGCTTGGGTCTGAGCACAGCTCAAATTCGGTTCGTGTGAGGAGTCCTTCGAATTGCCCACGACTATTCACGATAGGAAAGGTGTGGAAGCCATATCCCCGCATCGCTCGATCATCTATGATGGTGCCAATGGACATCTCGGGCTGATAGGTGACGGGGTCTTTGATGAAACCACTCAAGTGATACTTCACTCTTCGTACATGATCACGCTGACCTTCGGCGCTAAGTTTTGTGTGTATGACGCCAATGCCGCCAGCCTTTGCCATGGCGATCGCCATGTCTGCTTCGGTGACGGTGTCCATAGCCGCACTCACAATCGGTACCTTGAGTCCTACTTCGCGAGTAAATTTACTGGAGATGCCTACCTCATGCGGGAAGAATTCGCTTGCCTCCGTTTGGAGGGTGACATCGGCATAGGTAAGCGCTAGTCCATCCCTATTCCAGGCCGTAAAACGTTGCGCCTTTTCATCACAAATGGCTGATATTCCTTTGTGCTCGTGCGCCTCGCTCATGCTGGAACCCCCGCTTATGTTAAAGAAGATTGTAGCATGCATCGCAGCTTGGTGGTGTAGTAAATTATTAAAACATTAAAAATAGTGGATAAGTTTACAGTAAGAGTTCTACTCGCTTATGGTGTAAAGCATGCTAAAATGATGCTAAGTAAAGGAAGTTGATTCATGCAGCCAATCAAAATTGTCAACGAAGATAATCCACTCGATACCTCTGCTCCAGTAGTTCAAGACAGCTATTTGCAGACATCCAATGGTTTGTCACTCAAATCAATCAATGACACTCCTCGTAACAACACCATTCTGTTTATTGCCATCGCAATTGCCGTTGTCGTTATAGTTGGGTTAATAGCGGTGATCATAAAAAGCCATAAGGCTAAAAAGACTCCTGTTTTTATTAAGCCTGACAAAAAAGCCGCTGCAGTCAAAGCAGAGTAGGGCGTTCTGGTCCTCATATAGTAGCCAGATAGGTTTGCGGGCTGGTAAGTTGTGGATAAAACAACTATTATGGGCGTATGGCAAATCACACATTCAGTAACGACATAGAGAAGTGGCTTAAGGGTAGTAACAAAAAAACGCTCGCCAATCTCATAGAGGTGTTTGACGAGAACAGTTTTGCAGTGGTCTTTATGATGCTGATGTTCTTCCCCTCGCTGCCGATACCGACCGGAGGTGTGACTCACTTTGTGTTATTACCAATCTCGATGCTTTTGTCCCTGGAACTGATTATAGGTAGGGATAAGATATGGCTGCCAGACAAAGCTCAAAATCGACCTCTTGGTGATTTGGCAACCAAGAAAGTACTGCCGTTTTTATTGAAGAGGATTCGTTGGTTTGAACGATTTGCTCGGCCGCGCCTGCAAGGAATGTTCGATAAGAAAATGTTTAACAGGGTTTGGGGGGTGTTGGTATTGCTGTACGCGCTTGCAGCTTTCTTTGCGCCAGCATTTTCTGGCTTAGACACGTTGCCTGCATTTGGTGTAGTGGTCATGTCACTGGGTTATATTTTGCGGGACGGTCGTATATTTTTGATGGGGGTTGCAAGCGGCATTATTGGAATTTCACTTGCGGTGGCATTTGGAGCGGCAATTGCTGAAGTCATGAAACGAGTCTTCTTTTAATACAAAGCTTGGACGGTTATAAAAATAAGTCAGGCATAGGGTTGTGAGGAGGGGTCGGGAGGCGAGCTGGCCAGGGGGTCGAATCGTCGACGTGTTCCCTGGCGAGCTCAAGCTCTCCGTTCCCCTCCTCAAGCAGTCGGCTGCAGCCGTCAGTGTTCGCCGAAGCGAACCGCGCGCAGCTTGAGGCAGACGATGCCAGCCAACAGCAGGGTAAGCCCGATGATGCTCATCAGGATCGTGTTGTTGCCGGTGAGGGCAAGCTCCCTGCAGTTGTGGATCTGTCCACCCACGGAGTCACGCTCGACGCAGGCCGAGGTGTCCGGCACCGATGCCTTGATGGTGGTCGGCGGGTTCTGGCTGACGACGGCCGGGATGGTCGACGTGGTGGTCGACTGCGGGGTCGTGGTTGCCGGCAGCTTGGTCGTGGTCGTTGCGGGTGTGGTCGTCGTGATGACCTCCACCGGCGTGCAGTCGAAGTCGCCATCGATGACGAAGTTCCGCACGTCCGGCGTGGACTGCCACGGCACGTGGTGCGTGTTGGTGAACCACAGCGTGACGGTCACCCCGGTCTCGCGCACGGGAGCCAGCCCGAGGTCGAACGACTGGCTGGTGATGCCGCCACCTTGCGGGAAGAAACCTTCGACAGGCGACTGGCCGCTCACCTCGATGCGCCAGTGCTGCATGGGCAGCTCGGTGCTGTTGGTGGGGTGCTCGTTGCCGATGATGGTCACGTCACCGATGAGGTGGCCGGTGGACTCGTCGCACAGGGCGCCGATGTCGACCGTGGTGTTCTCGTGGGCCGATGCGGCCACGGCGGTGAGGCCGAGGAGGCAGAGGGCCATGACGAGGACGGCGGGGATTCGCTTGATCAGCTTCATCTCAGTTGCTCAATTCTGTTGCACGAGCCAGGTCGGGTGACCTGAGGGAAACTCGATTCACATAGGGGGGTGGTACTGCAGGGTCGGGTTTGCTGAATGCTTGTTGGATATGGGACCCGTTTAAGCGAGAATTAGTCATAATTCTTACGATAAACTGCGCAGTTACTGCCCGCTTCCCTACTCTGCCATATATAAATGTTCGTTATTTGTTTATATGGCAATGTTCAGTATTCTGTAATATGCGCGTTCTCTCCTAAACGGGTCTCATATCTCCATGCCTGACTTGTTAATGAGCTTTTTTGCTTGTCGCCTCTGTTAGATACGCTACCCATAGCGGTGTACGCTACGGGTAGTGTCGTTTCCGTAGAAACAACGCTAACGGTAGTAGTGACAACAAAAAACTCCTGGTCGCTGTTGCGCTACCAGGAGCGGATATAATCTAGCATTCCATCCCGGTTTCGCTACTAGCTCCTTGTTGCCCAAGCGACCAGATACGGGTCAACAGATCAATGCTTGATGGTAAACAAGCAAAACTTACTTACCAAGCAGCAATATTAGCATATTTACCTATAAATGTCAATATTTAGAAAGGGCTCCCCGCTGGAATTATCGTCTGTGTACGGCCTTCCGCTATTCAGGCAGATTATTAAATTTGTGCAATCTGCCTAGGTTTGCTGTTATCAGTACAGTTTTATTCTGCTCCAAAAACCCAGCGTTTGAGTGGATAGTTCAGCAAGAATCCTAGAGCTAGAGCTATGAGCTTTGCCATGATTGCCATATGTAGCATTTTAAAAATAACGGTAAATAGCAAACTCTGGGCAAACAATGAAAAGACTGAGATAACCATGAAATGCATAGCTTCGTGATGCCAGGCGCGTTTTGACCCAGAAAATACCCAGTATTTATTAATACAAAAGTTAGCCGTTGTTCCTATCAGTATTGTTGCTGGATTGATAATGGTTGGAGTGATAGATGTGGTATGAACGAGCAGTGCAAAAAGGACTGTTTCGAATAGTGCGGTGCTGAGACTGGCGATCGTGTGTCGCACTGGTGAGAGGTGGAGCATAAACTGTGAATAGTATATCGAAATAGCAAGTAAACTCAACCAGTGTTAGGGTTGATTTATATATAAAAAGTGGTATATTATCCTACAGCTTTACATCATCGTAGGGCAGATCTTTTATAGCTTAGCTGGATTGGTTATGCCCTTACGTCGCTAGCCCGGTTATAGTACAGAAAAACACTTGTATATTGTAACCGCGCTAGCGGCACCTAGTCGCATACGCGGCCAGACCACGGGCGAAAGCCCCCTACCAAGGAGAACCATATGTGCGTCACCAGCGCACCTTCACGAATGTCGGGCCCGATGGCCTGCACGACCGTCGTCTATGACGACACACCGGAGTCCACCCACGTCACGTCGTATCAGATCAACGCCGAGAACCTCGGCAAGGGTCCGAACTGCATGCTGTTGCACGTCCCCGGCCGGCTCATCGAGTTGGTGGACGGGCCGCAGCGCACGTCGACGATGATGCTGGACCTGACCCGTGACCTGCCGCCGCTCGTCGAGATTCCGGCGTTTCGAGGCGGTCAGATGTACGGCGACTCCTCTGCGGACACCGACCTGGCGATGGTCCGGGACTACGGCGAGGCATTCACGGTCGTGACCTCAACGTCGGCGACGCTCATCGAGG
>CAYYKI010000021.1:0-16260 GCA_964440975.1 uncultured Candidatus Saccharibacteria bacterium
CGTCCGACGACCTGCCGCCAGGGCTACCACGATGGGGACTACGAGGCGCGGCGCACACTCCGTGACAGCCAGGTGATCACCCGTCACCAGCCCACGGCCAACGCACCGCTGTACTCGCCACTCTCGTCCACGACGACGACCACGATCGTGTCGCCGCCCACCACGGTGAGCCCCAGCGTCTTCTTGCCGCCCACCACCTCGGTCGGCATGGAGCCCACCGGCTGATCGGTTGCGGTCTTCTCCATGCAGCTCCGGTGGCTGGAACCGCTGTCCTTCGGGATATGTTCCGGTCACCGGGTTGCAAGGGGTGTGAGTCTCGTATTTGTTTGTGGCATTTGCCATACACCTATACGCGTAAGCTCTGTCTCTCACCAAAGTTCATTAGCACTAGTGACCTTTGCAGAGAAACGTATTTAACCGCTTGGTTGAATGACACCTGGAAACCTAGTTTTTGTATTGCTTTCGCTTGCAGGGAGGTATATAACCATAGGTAGCTACGTGAGTACTTTTGCGCTACAGCAATGGCAAATTTCCACTCGCGAGCTTTATTTACCCTTTGGCCGACTTGTCTGCTGCGACGCTCGAGAAGATCGCATCCAGATGGCCACCCGTTCACTTCTCGCCAACCATTCATTTGGCGTGCTTTATAACCACACAATTCAATTCCGCCGAATGAATCTTTATATCTAAAAAGGAGATTCACATGCGTCAGAAATTAAACGATCCAATATCGGTAGTCATGTACTACTCGGCTAAACAACAGCATTTCCAGCCGCATATGTTGCATTGGCAAAATCGCGACTACATGGTGGGCGAAATTGGCTTTCACCATCGAGTGCGCGAGGGCCGGGTCATTCACCATATATTTGAGTGCGTTGATGACAAGCAAACTATGGCCTTCCGACTCAACTTTAACACCGAAGTATTGAGCTGGACCCTTGAGGCTGTCAGCGATGGGGTGGGATCATGAGTGCGCATACAGCTCGGGTCCTGCCGGGCATATCTTATTCGCTAGGGCTCCAGCCCAGGCCCTATCGAATAAGACACGACCCGTCACCCGAGCTAAGCATCACAAGAAATCAGCCGCAGCAGACCTGGCGCAAGGGTCAACTATGAAGCTTATCGACCTACCGTTTAACAAGGCACCAGCTCAAATTATGCACATCGACCTGAACTCGTGTTTTGCGATCATCGAACAACAGGCTAATCCATTGATTCGTCATAAGCCGGTTGCGGTAGCGGCCTACGATAGCCCTGGGGGCATGGTAATTGCGAGCAGCTACGAAGCTAAGGCAAAGGGTATAAAGTTGGGTGTAAACGTACGAGAGGCCCGCCAGCTAGCGCAAGACGTGGTGGTGCTAACACCAGACCCTGCAAAGTATCGTGAGGCCCACCGGCGCTTTAAGGAGGTTCTGCTGGAATATACCAGCGATGTCAATCCGCGTAGTATCGACGAATTCGTCATCGACTTTACCGGCTCTAATGTGTTGCAGCAGGGTCGCAGCTTGGTTGATGTTGGCTACGAGATTAAAGAAAAGATCAAACAAAGACTTGGGAGTTATGTGACTGTTAATGTGGGGATTGGCACGAATCGGTTTTGGGCCAAAACTGCAGCCGGGCTTAATAAGCCGGACGGTCTTGATGTGATGACGGCGGCGAATGCACTGGCAATCTACGAAACCATGCAGCTCACGGATATTACGGGCATTAATGTTCGATATGAGGCTCGACTGAATGCTCATGGCATATTTACGCCGGTGCAGTTTTTCAACTCGACGGCTGATTATCTCAAGAAACAGGTGTTTAGGAGCGTTGTTGGCTGGCATTGGTATGGGCGGTTGCGTGGCTGGGAGATGGATGCCGTAGAATGGGGCCGCAAGAGCTTTGGCCATCAGTATGCGCTTGGCAAAAAGACTGATAACCGCGAGGAGTTGGCCAAGTTACTCATGAAGCTGTGCGAAAAGACCGGTCGTCGGCTTCGTAACAAGCACTACATGGCCGGTGGGGTGCATTTGTCGTTGAGCTTTGAAGATCGAACGCGATTTGCGCATGGCCGCCAAACAAGAGCGCCAGTATATGCCACGCAGGACATTTACCGGCATGCGATGCGGCTACTCAACGAAGCTAATATATTTGAGCGTGTCATTGCTATGTCAGTGTCGGTGTATGGGCTTACGCCTACCGAACCGGTACAGATGGGGCTCTTTGATGCCACGAGGCTGGATAATCGAGCCATTGCCGACACCTGCGACGTGGTAAACGATCGATATGGGGAATTCACCATTGCGCCAGCTCTTATGGCCGAAATGGATGAGGTGATACTGGATCGGATTGCATTTGGCGGGGTACGAGATTTGGACGACTAGCGGCAAAAAAGCGGCAATTGCGGTTTAGGACTAGCGCTAACCTCTGTTATTTGGTACAATCACGGACGTTGTGGCCTCATCGTCTAACGGTTAGGACACCAGGTTTTCATCCTGGCAATAGGGGTTCGATTCCCCTTGAGGTCACCAGTTTAGAAAATATGGTATAGTATAAATAAGATGTTTGTATCAATGCCTTACTACAACTCCACAGATCGTTAATCCAGTTTTAATAACTGCAGTATTAACGTAATTTGTGGAGTTTTTCTATGTCAGAAATTTTAAATAGATTAAGTAAATGTGAACGAGTTATTGAATGGGTAGATCCTTGGGATCCTAGATTGGTGCAAGCGACTGGCTTACCTGCACCGCAGCGTGGTGGAGCAGACAGGATGGGCTGGAGTGAGGACGAAGCAGATTGGCCAAATCTGGTCACTGAGTTAAGTAGGATCATTGGGTATAAGGATAGGGTGATCGGCCGAGTAGAGGGTGACGAAGACTGGGCTACTGTCATTCTAGATTTTCCATCACTTAAAGATTGGACGCAATGCTTTCCTGTGAGCAATGAGAGAACAAGACTAGGGTTGCCTGATGCTGACAGGGTGGCATGGGCGGCGGTGGGTAAGTGCGCTATGGAAATCGGACTAGGTGTATTTGCTGAATTGCAACCCAGAGGACAGATTGAGGTAAGAGTTCAGCATATACCAGAAGAGGTGGTTAGCTTTCTATAGCATAGCTGGCTGGCGCCTTAGTTTAATAAGCGCCAGCCACTAGTTCAATCCTCATCGCTCAAGGTCAAACAATTTCCATCGTTCTAACCTTGCCAACTATCTCCCACATGGCTACTAGTTCAGATTTGATTAAGTTCCATTTCGAGCCTATCAAGCTCACCAATTCAAGCCAAAAATATTTCATGGAACACTCTCTAGCTTGAGGGTGTTTTCCTTTTGTAGTATTGTTTAACCATAAATATAATTCACTAGCTTAAAGGGAATAAAATAATGGCAAAAGCAAAACAAAGTAACTTAGAAATGTATCGTAACGCAGCACAGTACTTTACTATGGGCGCAGCTATTTTATATGGTGCTCTATGGGTAATTGTTGATCTTATGAATAATAAGAACTCAACAACTGACAGCATTGGAAATGCTCTTATTGCAGCCACGATGGCTGGCGGTGTAGTCATGGGCTTACTCTATCTTGTGCATCTTTCGTCAAAGAAGTAAATATTACCTCCATCAACATACGTCATACTACCCTCAATTTCTTTGATACCTAGTTTTTTCCAGTTTTATATCTAAGGACGCCTATTTATAAAAGTAGTTCCGGGTTTAATAACTTCTGAGTTTGCCATTGAGTATGAGTTAGTTTATACAAATAACTTTAACAGAGGTGGTACTATATAGCTAATATGTCTGCTATAACACTCAGAGTACAGTACCGGCCTTTGCGGATAGGCCTATGTGTGCAAGAGGGTAATAAAAAAGCACTTGAGCTAGCTGCAACCTACGGTACCGCATTATGGGGCGGGATTTATAATCCAATTATTCCCATATCCGCAAGCGACAGAAAGCTTACAAGCCGTGCTCATGAACTGGTTGAGCAGTACCAGGTAGATGTGCTTTATCCTGTTACAAACAACAAAGCCATACAAAAATTTATTGCTAATTATCCAGAACTTGAGTGGGAAAATTATAAAGGGCAGCTCGTAAGACCAAGAGGTAAAAAAGAAGAACTTAACGTATTCGATGTTCTGAATATAATGCAGCGCGACTACGACACCTTTGCCAGTATGAAGCCGGGAGAAAGCAGTTTTGCATTAACCACATGGGGCAAGGACGACCCTGAGCGTCTTGCCTATACCTTAAGCTATGGTCAATATCCCAAACTCAAGGGCAATGAGGACAGGTATGAATATGCGTATAAGAAAGTGTATAAACCAAAAGAGTTATATCTAGAAACTGATACAGAGAAGCCCGAAAATTTGTTTGAAGTATGGCACCGTACAGATCTTACAGATGTTGACCTGACGAAGAGTAATGAAGAGCTTGGTGGTATGCGTTTTGGCATATTTGTAGGTAGTCAATCTTCCTTTAGGGACTTAATAAATTTCTGGAATATACGGGCAACTAATCGAAATGTGCGGTTTATCGCAATCGAAAACATTAAGTCATACACAGCACCACTGAAAAGTATTGAGAAGCACTTCACGGGCTACCCTTATGGCATATGGTTGGCAGACGGACAGGACGAAAAAGACGTTAAGCCGCTTCTAGATGAAATGGGGCTTAATAGTCGTGCCTACATGTTCACGCATATCTATCCTCAGCAGTTTTACCCTAAAACCAGTAGCACTTACACAGAAATTCACGCAGACGAGCATAGTGTTATGGCAGATGATGATTTAAACAAAGACCATAATACGGTGTCTTTTGCTCTACCTGAATTACCTTTTAAGACAAATAAAGGATATACCGGCCAGCAGCTGGTGGTTGAGGTTGTTAACCGGCTCGTAACTTATGATCGTGCGGATCATCTGCTTGAACTGCCATATTTAAAAAAACTAAATCGTTGGTATGGCCGTAATTTAAAACTAGACCTGCGTAATTTCAGAATAAACCCCCAGAGACTTAGCTTCATTGAGGACGATACAAAGCATATATTCAGGCTTAACCCTATCAAGCGTAGTGAATTATTCGAGGAGCTTTATAGAAATGCTGGCTTGAAAACACAAGCGAACAGCCCCAATACTCTAGCCCAGAAGATAATTGATCAAATGGGTGGTATCCAAAGCTGTCGGGTTTTCAAAATTACTGGGGTGCGCAAAGTACTTGTGCTACCGAGCGGCAAGGCTGTTTCCGAGCAAGAACTTACAAACCTGATTAGGGATTATGATGAGACACTGCGGAAAAATACCTTCGAAGATTTTAAAGACCTATATATTGAAGCTAGGACAAGCCAAGAGCTTACCATAGCCGATACTATAGATTACTTGCTGAAGAAAAAAGTCATACAAGCTGGCTTTTTACCGCAATGTCCAAACTGCAATCTAAAGCCGTGGGTCACGCTTGAAAATGCAGCGGACCATGTTGCATGTGAGTATTGCGGTAATGACTTTAAACTTGCTCTTGCCGTCAATCGAAAAAAGAATAGTTTTTATTATCGCAAGTCTGGACTATTCTCTCCAAGCAATCACCAAGAAGGCGTTGTAACTACCTTGGTAGCTATACAAACTCTCAACTTAAAACTAGAGCCTTATGGGTATTCGTATGAGTATGCGTTGGACTTAAAGCAGAACAAAAAACAATTAACTGACATTGATTTTACGGTACTTGAATTAAGTCAGCAGCGAAATATAAATAATCACGCCATTGCAAACGTAGTTGCGGTATCAGAGTGTAAGACAAATAAAGAAATTACCTATTCGGAAATGAAAAAACTGCTTTCAGTAAAGAAAAGCCTTGATGAAAGCGGCTTACGTGCAAAGCTACTTTTCGCCAAGTTGACCGACTTTACACCAAAAGAAATAGCAAACATTAAAAAATTAAAGCTTAAAGATGATGAAATTATTATGCTAAGCCGCGCCGAACTTGAGGTAACAGATCTACTAAGCTACTACGTTGCTTATAAAGTTAACGGCAAAGAATTACCCGAAAAGTACCCTCACAATCTTGACGCCTTAGCTATAAACACTAAAGCGATATATCTAAGCTAGGTTCCAATCAACCCTGGGATAAGGTTGATACCTGTAAACTGGTAAGTAACTGGTAGTAGTTAAGCAGCTCTATCTTTATTTGGTGCCAATTCGTACTGATGTGGTTCGCCAAATAAAAAGACCAGCCAAAGCTGATCTTTTTTCGTTTGTAGGCTTATCTACGTTTATTTGTGGTTGACTTGGGCTTGGCCTTGACAAGCTCTTTCGAACTTACTACGTAGCCAATACCGGCAAAAACAGCCAAGCTGCCTGCAAATAACAGCGCTGCATTTGTGGACGCCACAGACGAATCGTCAGTCTTGTTCAGTGAGAATCTACTTCCATAGGTATCCCAGCGTTTTGGCCAGCCACGAACGGTCTGACTATATGGCTCTGACGTGCAGAAGTCGCCATTGAGACGCTCAGGTGGGCAATAGCCGCAGGTAATGACCTTCTGGCCTTCACAACCATAGGCGTCTGGGTCATTTTGGCGCATGTCAAAGGTTGGTCCCGGCCGAGTTTCACTGCGCACATAAAACAGCTGACCACTAGCAAGTAACAAACCTATAAGAACGCCGAGTGCTAAAAATTTCTTCATGGCCCCTCCCTAGAATACCTTTGGGTTATTATATGTTCTTTTGTACAGCGCAGGGTTGGTGTTATAGATGTAGCCAGGCAGACTTGATGCGGTATCCTTGCTGCCTCCAGAGTCGTAGGTAAAGTCCCACTTTTTGGCCTCGCTGTTCGACTGGAAAGCAATAAAGCGGATATAGCTATCCTGCGCCTTGTTGCCAATGTTGCAGAAGTACTGGCCAACTGCAAAGTACTTTTTGAGTTGGTTGTTGGCCTTTTCTTCAGATGTAACGATATTGAATAATACAGCGGTACTGCCAGTGCAGCTTTCGTTCGCTCTACTTTGCATTACGCTTCGGAATGATGGCTCAAGCTTAGCGTCCCGTATGACCTGAGCGTTATTATTTACGATCTCTGTTTGTGCTTGCAGCTCACGCACAGCAGAGCCCAGCTTATCGGCCTCCTTCTTAAGTAGTAGGCCAAGGGTACCAGCTCCTACTGTCATAGTGATTAGTGCAACATACAGCAGCCTCTTGGGCTTTTGTTGCTTCGCGACTACGTTGTTGTTCCGTGCTTCTTCCATGGCTAGATCCTTTCCGATACTTTTTTGGCTATTTGTGGGATGGTTTTTTGCTATACAGTTACGCCCCTGCTCTCCTATAAACTTAGCGGATTTGGTCCAATGTAGTCAGTGGGGATCTCCCGAAGTTGCTTACCGAATGTCAGGATTCCATTCGAGCAATTCCAGATATTGAGGATACAGCCGTTTGTCCAGTCGTTCATGATTCCTTTATTCCAGCCACCCCACCAGTCAGCGTGCAGTGTTGAGCCGTCAGGGAAATTGTTGCCGTTGTGACGGTCAGAAGATAGGTGCCATTTGCTGTAATTGGTATCGGCCGTCCAGTATACGTGGTAGCTAACTTGTGGCAGTGGAACGGGGTGTGTCGCAGGGCACTTCCACTTATTGTTTTCACGAACCCAATCCGCCATGTGGCTTTTGTGATCCGGTGAGTCTAGGTTTACCCCATCCCAGCAAGGTCTAAAGTAGACTATCGAGCTTAAGGTGATTCCAGGAGGGCAACTATCGGGAATAGTAGCTCCTTCGTAAAACCAGCTGGTACCACCGTCATAACATTCCCACTGTATGCCAGTGCGTTCTGGTGTGCGATTTTCGGAGTTAGCATTACCGGCAACCATTTTCAGCCCCTGCGGCATCGGCTTCGTAGCTTTGGTGAGGTCGTAATCATCTGCAGTTTTGTAGTAGATCACCATGGATTTAGGCACCACAACTTTGCCATTGCCGTCGAGGGTTGCTGGCATCCAGTAGGCAGTACGATTTAGCTCGTAGCCCTCGCATGTACCACCACCTGTGTTCACTAGGCTGCTGTTGGTTGAGTTGGCATCAACACGCGTGTTACCAAAATACATATGCAAATGGGCTGCTCCAGGTTTGCCGGGGTAGACAATTGGGTCGTCATAATTCAAGTGAGAGTACTGGCAGTATGTACGGAATTGCCCAGCCCTACCGTGATCGTCCTTGGTGCCGGGATCGTCTGGCTTAGAGTCTAAGTTGTCACCAACTTTTTGAACGATATTTGCTTCAGGAGTATTGGCATAGGCATCGATCCTGTCTCCAAGTGTTTTGTTTGGTGCTAAAAAGCTACCATTAGAGTGCGGGGGGTGGTCACTGGGCGGATTAAAGGCAACCCCGGCATCAGTTGCAGAGCCGCTCAAGCTAAATCGTATGCCTACTCTTGGGCTGCTTGCTTGGGCAACAACTATTAAACTAGCAATCACAGCAATGAAAACAAAACTAAGGACCAGTGGGTTGCGGCCAATAAATGCAAGTAACCTATTACGCCTTGTTGTTGCTGCGTCGACAGGGGAGTGGGAATTTATTTCTTTCATGTGTCTCCTAATTCGTACACCAGAACCAATTACAATTTACCGTTACACGCAACTTAGCAGTATCTGATCGCTTGCCATCCTGTTTAACCGTTGTTATCCAGAATTCGTAGGTAGCGCCATACTGTGCATTGGTAAGGGTGTATTGGCTGTAATTTGTTTTAGTGCCATTCTTTCCACTAAACGAAATTTCGAAGGTATCCTTGCTAGTGAAGTTTGCGGGTTTATCCCATGAGAAAGTGATTTGGTTGCTAAACCACCATCCCTTACTCTGACTTGCCCGAAGACGAGTGGGTGGATCGACAACCGTAGGGACAGGAGTTGGTGTTGGGGTGGGTGTGGGTATAGGCGTAGGTGACGGTATGACGCTGGCAGACACAACTGCCTTGTCTACAGACACGTAGGTGCCAGCACTGCTTGCATTCTTGGTGCCAGAGACAGTGAGTATCAGGGTGTGCTCGCTGTTAGCTAGGCCGGTTTTACTATAAATCTCATACTGATCTTGGCGTGTAGCATTATACTGGTCTATTTCAGCACCTGCGACGCCGTCTAGCTGAGTTTTAAGTTTTCCATGCCAACTCGCTCTTGCGCCGAATACTTGTATAGCAGTGCCTTTAAATCGAATTGTTACCGTGGAATTTACCGTATTTGAATAATAATCACCGCCCTGATATTTGTTTTCAGCTTGCCCACTTGAAGCAAAGTTCCAGCCAGCTGAGTAGGTAAATACGCTATCGTCATGGGTACCAACAGTAAGTAGTGCTGGTGATGGTGTAGGAGTGGGCACCGGAGTTGGCGTTGGGTCTGGCGACGGAGGGGTGACAATAACTGTGTCACAGTTATTGCCCGCACCAACTGGTTTACAGTCCTCGTTGGCTATGAGCATGACATTTCGAACCGTCAGTCCGCCGCTATAGGCGGTCAGCTTAAATGTTTTCGTACCTGCAGTAAGGTCAAACACTACACCTGTATCTACCCAGCCAAAACTTGTCGGAAGATTAGAGAGTGTTTTCTTTGTACATGAATTATTGAGGACTTCAACGCCCACCGTCGATGTGGCGCTACCATATAGTTCCAGCCATGCCTTATACGTACCATTTGATCCAGTTGGGACCGTAAAATCTTTAGATGCATTACCTATCGCACCTGACTGGTCACAGGTAGTTGTAGCAAAGGCCTTACTGATTGGTACTGCTGCAAGTGATAACAAAAACAGCAGACCAATTGCTGCGGTAGTTATACTTTGAACTGTAATCCAAGAAACGATTTTATGAATACGCATTGTTATTTTATTCTGCTTACGTATAAGTATGAGCGCACTTTGCTAATTATGCAACTACGAGTATGCTTATGCGCCGTACGCGTAGTGTATTAATAATCGACTGTGAACATCGTCTCTGTGTTCGAAGTAGCAAAAACTACAACGATACACCCCCAATTGATGTTATCTATTTATTACATCGCCACCTAAAATTGCAGTATGAATAATCAAAAAAAAGTTTTAGTTGTAGAAGACGATCAGCCATTAAATTACTACATAAGTGATGTATTAAAGAAGCACGGCCACAATGTTGCAGTCGCCTTTGATGGTGAGGAGGCAGTAAATATAGCCAAATCAGAAGACATTGCTCTTATTTTGTTAGATGTGTTACTGCCAAAAATGACTGGTTGGGAAGTGCTGCGGGTGGTTAAACAAGACGAAAATATGAAGAATGTTCCCGTTGTGGTGATGTCCAATTTGGACAGTCCTGCTCGGGAGTACGATATGGAAACTGAGGGTGCAGACGAGTACGTTGTTAAAGTAAACATGACCAAGAATCAGCTTATAGAGTTGGTCAATAAGTACCTTACCGACAGCAAGGCTAACTAGCCTTAATTACTGATCGTGCGGTCTGAGCAACAGCAGCTATACTTGTATTGCTTTTGATGTAATGAAACTTGACCCCATGGAGCATAGAAGTGCTGAGGGTTTCAATGTTGTCAACGTTGGTTAATACGATAACAGGTAGTTGTTTTGCCCATTTCTTTTTACGTAGGGTTTTTAATACTTCAAGTCCATCAAGTTTTGGCAGCATAATATCTAGAATGAGCAAATCTGGTTTGTGACGTAGGACGCTTAAGAGGCCACTGTCACCATCAGTAGCAACTGTTACGTCAAAACCGTAGCCGATAAGCTTGTCGCTCAGAATCTTACTGAGTGAAGGGTCGTCTTCAACGATGACTATTTTTTTGCTTCTGGCTAATATTACCTTGGCTGTCATGGGTTTTCGGTCAAGTACTCTCTGACATCGCCAATTATCTGCGAAAGCCTAAAGTTAGACTTTGTGTAATACTTTTCGACACCCATGGCGATATAGGATTGGTGCTTATCGGGGTAGCTAGTGTTGGATACTAAGAAGATAGGAATAGAGAAGCCCATTTCCTTTAATCTTCCAACAAGGGCAATGCCGTCGTAGTCTCCCTCTAGATAATGATCCAGCCAGATAAGGTCGATATTGTCGAGCTCCTCTATGTAGTTAAGGGCTTGCTCGACCGATTTGACAGTGACTACTTCGAAGTTTGCTTTTTTAAGCTGCTGCGAAATGAGCTGTAATAATGGCTCTTCGTCCTCAACTACCATCACTGTTTTTTTAGCCGTACTACTTTTGTTCATTCGTTGCCAGTTCCTTGGGGATAGTTATGTAGAATGTGGTCCCCTTGTTAGATGATTTTACCTTAATACTGCCACCGAGTAGTAGTAAAAATGATTTTGTAATATATAAGCCCAGCCCGGTTCCATCTGTAGACACCCGTTTGATACTTTCGCTGCGGTAATACTTTTCGAATATTTTCTCTAAATCATCCTTTTGTATGCCGTAGCCGGTATCTTTGACAGATATTGTGTAGCCCTGAAGAGAATCTGTAATATCTACCTCGATGGTGCCACGGGGCGGAGTGTATTTAATGGCGTTGGTAATAATGTTTTCAAGGATGACCGTTACGGATGGCCGGTCACTTTGGATGGTATAGGTGGCTTTTTTGTCTACATTGTTCTTTACGTGTAGATGTTTGCGTTTTAGGGAAACTTCGCAATCTCTAAAAATATTTGTAACTACTTCGGCAAGATCAATGCTTGTAGATTGAAGACGGATATTCCCGAAATCAATACGTGTCGAGTTGAGCAAGTCATTAACAAGTTTAATCATGCGCTGTGTTGCATCGTATAGCTCGTGGGTGTAGTCGCGTTGCTTAGGGGTGAGCTTGCCTGTGTCGCCGTCTAAAAGAGATTCGGTATACCAGTTAAGGGTCGACAAAGGTGTACGGAGCTGATGCGACACTAACGAGATAAATTCACTACGGCTGTCGTCGAGGCGTTTGATGGCAGTAATGTCTCGCTCGATGCCAATAAAATATTTGATCTGTTTACTTTGTGACAATACAGGGCTGATATGCGCGTCTGCAATATAATATGTACCGTTTTTGTGCTGGTTCTTTATCTCACCAATGAAGGGCTTTTTATCATGCTTGAGGGTACTCCAGAGCGCAGCGTAGAATGATTTTGGCATTAGTCCACCCCATAGGCGCGGCGTTTTGCCGATTACTTCGTTGTGCGAAAAACCGGTCGTGGTGCTAACAGCAGGGTTGGCATATAGTATAGTGCCATCCTTGTCGGTGACAATAATGTGATCGTATGCCTGGTCGACGACTTCTTTAAAGTTAATGCGACGTTGTTTACGGCGTAACACAGTAGTTTTCCTTGCTGCACTTTACGACGTTTAGGTAGGGCATAGGTTGGGTTTCTTGTTTAGTAGCCTGCTGTTATTGCGGAGTGGTTGAGCAGTCCTAGCATTAGTATAACAGTTTTCGAGCAAGTCATAAATATTGAGAATAGGATTGATTAATAAGGTTGTGTCAGGGAGCTGTCTTGTCGTTTGGTATAGATCGCGGTTGCGATCCCGACAAGAACAGCTCCCCTACCGGAGATGGTCCGGATAACCAGCGTGATTCCTAGCCTAGACGAGTTGGCCTAGACGATTGAAGTACCTACACACGCGTAGGGTTTACTGCTTGTGGTGGCGTCAGCCGCCAGCCGGTGCCGTGGCGGGAAGCGGGACGCTGACGCCGCCGGAACCACCGATGTTGAAGACGCAGGTGGCCTTCGTGTTGCACTTCTCGATGGCGTCCATGACACCCAGCCAGAAACCGGCCGACTCGCCGTAGAGCGCCTGGGCGGCCGCGAGGCGGTCGTCGTTGAAGCTCTTGGCCGACTCCGAGGACGAATCCTCCTTGTTGACCGGAGCACGGTCCACCCGGGTCACGGTGATGCGCACCGGAGTGCAGTTGAACTCACCTTCACCCGGCTTGCTGGGGTCCCTCCATCCGGAGTTGCCCGAGCCGCAGAACAAGTTCTCCGGGAAGCCGGAGTACTTACGGATCTCATCGGCGAAGTTCGCCGACATCTCCGACGCCAGCTGCTCGTACTGCTCCGGGTCGTGCTTCTTCCAGATGTCATCGTTGACCTTGAAGCCAGCCGCTCGCCCGACACCATCCATGGCGTCGCTGTGGACCTCGCCGAGCATGCCGTTCCAACCCCTCGTGGAGAAGTTGGCGCCGCCGCCCTGGTCCTGGCTCGCCGCACAGGTGAACTTGAAGCAGATGGTGTAGAAGTTGCGCATGGCGGTCTCGTCCTGGTTCAGGGTCCAGTCCGCACGGGCGTGGATGAGGATCTTGGTACCGCTCTCGGTGTAGGCCTCGATGGGGTTGAAGCGGTCGCCGACCCGATCGCCGTTGGCGTTGCGGACCTTGCCGTTGTTGATGATGTACGTGCGCGAGTTGCACGGTACGTACTTCGCCAGCTCGGTCTTGGTGCCGTTGCCGTCGCGCTCGAACCGGATCTTCTGGCCCGGGTAGAGCACGTCGTGGACGGTCGCGTCGCGCCCCTCCATGCCGTCGCCGATGATGAAGGCGCAGGATGCCGTCGTCGTCGGGGCGTCCGTGGGCTGATCGCACGAAGCGAGACCCAGCAAGCCGATCGTCAGTGACAGCGTGGCGATGATGCGCAGGATGCGCTTTCGGTACATTGCACTCTCCTTCTAAGAGTGAGATGCCTGGTGCGGGGTGCGCCAGGACTTTGGGGGTGTATGACTTACTAAGGGTGCACTAGGTAGCGCACCAATGGATATGAACAGGTGTCTAGGCCGCCGGGACGCTGGTGGCGACCTCGATGGCCTGCGACTCACGAGCCACCTGCAGGGCACGAGCGATCTGCGCTTCCGAGACCTTGTTGGTCGCGTCCACGAGAATCGCCTGGCCCTCCAGCATGGCCTGATCGAGCTCAGCACGCTTCTGCACTCCGAGCTCGATGGCGGCGACGATGCCCTCGGCCTGATCGGCGACCGACTGCGCCATGAGGGTGACCGTCTCCGGATGGAGCGACGGCGTCTGGGTCGCCTGAGCGATCATCGGGACCGTCACAGCGGCGGCACGGGCGAACCCCTGCAGCGCGTTGTTGATGATCTCCTCGACCGCTGCGTTGACCTGTGCGGCACGCTGAGCCTCCGTCATGGTGTTCCACACCACGATGGTGGCCTTCATCGTCGGGATGCCGACGTGGACGGTCTCGTTGATCCGCTGTGCGAGCAGCTTGCTGACACTGCTCAACATGCGGATCTGCGGAGCCATCGACCACGCCACCCAGAGCCGGCCCTTGTAGGACGCGATCTTCGTCTCCCAGAAGGTGACGAAGTCGGCCATCTTGGCCTTCTTCTCGCTGCCGCGGTCGCCCTGGTTGGCGTCGCCGACCGGGATGGCCTCAGCACGGCGTGCGGCTTCGTCGCGGATCAGCTCCATCACGCCGATGGCGTAGATGAGCTTGATGATCTCCTGCTCGTTGAGCTGGTAGAACTCGTCGTAGAACACGACGTTGCGCAGCAGCCGCTGTTCGTGACCGTTCAGCCCCTCGATGACCTTGTCGAACTTGGTCTCGAGGCTGCTGATGTCATCGAGAAACTCCTCGATGAAGGTCTTCCCGAGCTTGAAGAGCTGCTTGATCTTGCCTCGCGTCTGCTCGTACTTCTCGAGGACCTTGGGGTCGCTCGGGTCGTACTTCGCACCGACGCCGCGCATCGATCGGGACAGGTCCTTCATGATGGCGCGCACCTCCTCGCTCTGCACCGGTTGCTTCTCGTGCAACAGGCGGTCAACGAGTCGGTTGACGCCGTCGAGGGCGCTCTGGCCGTACGCCGATGCGGCAGCCTGGTTGGCGAACAGCTCGTCGAACAAGTCGAGAGCCTCCGCCTGTGCCCGAGCTCTCGTCTCGCCCTGCAGCAAGGCGCTGCAGGAGAGGGTGGAGCGGCTGGACTCGGACACCGCGACTTCCGTCAGGCCGACAACAGCCGGAGCCGCAGGGGCTTCCGGAATCGCGAGGGCCTTGGAGCCGGTGTCCGTGGGGACGAAGACGGTGGTGTCCGTCTTGGGGAAGGCGAGCGTGATGGGCTCGGTGGTGATGGTTTCGGCCATCTTGGTAAACCTCCGGGTAGGATGCCTAGCAGGGTGCCAGGACTTTGGTTGGTCTGGTTGCTACTAGGCGCGCTTCTTGGCGCCGAGGATCTTGGTGTCGACCGTGAAGTCGAGCAGATCAGAGTCGTTGCCGTTACGGATGGATCGGATGACCCATTCGGCGAAGTCCACGATGGACTCGAGGCCGCGCTGCATCGTCCCGTTGGGGTCGTTGAAGTCGCGGGGGTGGGTCTGGACGTCGACGTACTTCTGCAAGACGCGTGCGACGCCCTCCAGGTGCTGCTCAAAGATCGCAGCATCCGAAGCAACGTTACTCGAGTATTTGCTGAAGTATCGCTCGATGTCGTCGCACATGGTGAACAACTGCTGCTTGAAGGCTTCGTTGTGCACGCGGCGACGGAGTTGAGCGATCCGCTCCAGGTCGTCGACCAGCCGCTCTGGCACCTTGAACTTGGTGCGATCGGCCGATGTCTGCTCCCGCGCGAGGCGGTTTCGACGACCGATGACAAGAGCGGTGCCGAGCAGAGCTGCCGACAGGCCAGTGCCGAGGCCAATAGGCAACAGAAGACCTGAGTCTTCCTTCTTCTTCGGTGGCGACGTGGTATCGGCCTCGGGGTGTTCGGTCTGCCAGATGTGAATGTTCCGGGCGAACGTGTTGAGAATGGTGATCGGGTCACCGTTCGACACAGAAGCAGCTCGGTGCATCAAATCGGCAGCAACACCAGCCGGAAGGTTTGGCGAGAACGCCGCTCCTTCTGATCCGAGGGTCAGTCCCACGATGGCCTTGTTGCCAAGGCGCCTGGCAATCTTCTCGGTGACGGCGTTGGCATCCAGGTTGTTGTCGGCCGGAGCCGGTAGCACAACCAGGTAGATGTTGTCGCCGTCGCTGAGCTGTCCTTCCAGGAACGCTGCAGTGTTGTTGTCGGTACCGGGCGTACCAGGTTCGACGTAGACGGGGGCCGACTTGAGCACAGCAACCACCTTCTCGGTGGGATCCTGCGCTCCGGCGGCCTGCATCATCACCAGCGTTGCCGCAGTGACGATGCACATGGTTACCAAAAATCGCTTCAACTCAGTTCCTTTCTGTCGAGTTTTGCGAACGAATACGAACTTTGGGTGGGGGGATTGTTCTGAGGTAAGTCAGTTTGTTAACGAACTCTATCTAGCTAGAAAATAGTACCAGAACTTTGAAAAATTGTAAATACGTGGTCATAGATGGTTTTTTGT
>CAYYKI010000022.1:0-14775 GCA_964440975.1 uncultured Candidatus Saccharibacteria bacterium
GACCGCGTCGCCGCCTCCGCCGCCTCCGCCTCCGCCTCCGCCTCCGCCGACGACCGTGAAGCCTCCGAAGACGACGACCACGTCGCCGCCTCCGCCACCTCCGCCGCCCACGAGCCCTCCCACCACGAAGGCTCCGGATCCCGGCATCCCCACCACGCTGCCCTGCGGCTTCGTGGTGGCTTGCTAGTCCGTCGCAAGACTGACTAGCTCGACCAACCGCAAGGTTTGGTCATCGTGTCCATATTGGTACCACGCGTTTGCCCCAGTATCCTCACGGATATTGGTAAGACTTGCCCCAAGCAGTTGGGACTCGTCGCTGTGTATTGGCTGACCGCCCCCGGGTGGTCGGTTACCGAGATTCGCGATCTCTGTCTAGGGACGGGGTGATTTGATGATTGGCGCTTCGGCTCCTCTCCTCTCAAATCCCCCGCCCCTAGCAATACCCACGAATTGTAATGATCTGATTAGTCAAGACGAGCCGCGAACGGTTCATTAACAACTAAGCCAAACCAGAAGCATTAGTCTAATATTACTAATTTAATTTGTTCAAATAAGATGAAGGAGATGCTATGCGTAAACTTCTTATTGGTGCTGCAGTAGCTGCTGTTGCTGTAGTTGCCGCACCGAACGTAGCAAATGCGTTCAACCCTGCTGAGTACACCGGTAACGGTAAGCCTCAGTTCAACGTTTACACCGATGTCGAAGGCTTCGGTAACGAAAAAGATTTCGTTCGTGTGGGTGGTAAAAACACCCCATCTGGCCAACGATACACCAACACATACGAAGCTTGTGACGGCGACGCCACAATCACTATGTATGTACACAACGGTGCTCCAGAAGGCTTCAACGGTACCAACAACGATGGTACTGGTGTAGCCCATGACACCCGAGTAAAAATTTCTGTACCTGCAACATCTGCAGGTAACATTTCTGGTTCTATCAGTGCTAAGGATCGCGACGGTGTTGCGGTTCCTGGCGTAACTGATACGGCTAAAATCACCTGTAACGGTGAAGAAGTAGCCTATGAACTTGATACGAGTAGCGTTCAGCTATTTAGTATCGACCGTGGTACCGTGAGCCTTAATACTGCTCAAGGTGCTGCCATCGCTTCTGGTGCTGGTTTACAGATTGGTTCTGTAGCCGGTGATGGCCTTGTTCCTGGTTGTTGGAACTATCGTGTCTACGTCAAAATGACGGTCAAGATCAAGAAGATCGTTAAGACTCCTAAGTACACCTGTGATCGTCTAGAGGCACTTCCTGTTAACAACAAGAAGAACACCTACACGTTCCGTGCTAAGGCTTCTGCCGAGAACGCAGCTATTAAAAGCTACGTTATCGACTTTGGTAACGGTGAAACTCAAACCATTGAGTCTAACGCCACTGAAGTAACTTCTCGTGAAGTTGCATACAACAAGGATGCTAACGCCAAGTTAACGGTTAACTTTACCGTTGGTAACGAGACGAAAACTGCAACCGACCCTACCAAGTGTGTTGTTGCAATCAAAGTTAACCAACCACCTGTTAACCCACCTGTGCCACAAGTTCCTACGACTATTGTAGAAACTGGTGCTGGTAGCACAGTAGCTATCTTTAGCGCTGTTACCGCATTAGCTTACGGTATCAAGCGTTGGTTCGATAGCCGACGTGGTTTGGCTAAGGCCTAAGACTGACCGCTCGTTCGTAGCAGGTCAATCTTGACCAGCCTCAAAAGCCCCACTATCTTTGTGGGGCTTTTTGTTTATTACAAGGGTGCGAGTACTAGTTTGTTGCCACCTATGCGGCGTATAGCTGCGTCTATTTACCCTCGGTCACCGCCGTAATTTCATCTGATTTTGCCGCGGTTCCGGCAGCATCTGCTACCTTCTGGTCAGTAACAGCTGCTGCTTCAGGCTCTTCATCCTCAATAACCCGAGGCTTGGGGCGACTCGACTCTTTTTTAGGGAGACTAAAACCAAACGTACTACCCTTTCCTTCTTGAGAATGAAATATTAACGCACCGCCTTGAGCAACTATGACTTTTTTGGCCATATATAACCCCAGTCCGGTCCCATCTGGCCGAGCCTTTTTAGCATTATCGGCTCTAAAGAACTTACCAAACAAGCTCTTTTGCGCTTCTTTACTGACGCCAATGCCGTTATCCGTACAGGTGTACTCAATCGATTTTGGCGTTTCTTTTACCTTAACCGTGATAGTGCCGCCCTTTGGCGTATAATACACAGCATTATCTGCAAAGTTCATCACTACTTGCCGTATTTTAGTTTCATCTAACGGAACGCTACTGAAGCGCTTGGGTTTATTGTAAATAAGCTTGAGGTTCTTTGCTTTAGCAGCTTTTGCGAGCTGACTAACTTCTTGCTCCACAATATCTGCTAGGTTTGCGGGAGAATTTTCAATCACAAACTTACCAGTTCGTAATCGAGACACATTAAGCAGGTCGGCGATTAAATACACCATGCTTTGGGCACTGGTAAAAGCCTGTTCCAACATTTCCTTTTGCGGCTTAGTTACCTTACCGACGTCACCGTCCAGCACCATACTCACATACCCCTTCATACTAGTAAGCGGCGTGCGAAGTTGATGTGACGCCATGCTAATAAAGTCGTCCTTAGCTTGATCAAGCGCGCGTAGTTTGTCGTTGGTTATTTGTAATTGCTGTTGTGCAAGCTGGTTCTGTTCATACAACAAACGGTTATCCAGTGCCACACCGACGGCTTCACTTATACGCTGGAGCAGTAGGGTGTCCTCGTCACTCAGTTTCTTGATATCTTGATCAAAACCGACCACAATCACACCGACGATTTGTCTTCGAGATTTTAGTAATGCGGCGTGAATAGCCTGCAAGTTGAGCGACTTACGCTTTTTCGTGATGTTTTCTTTGGGCACATGCAGCAAATCCGCCAACTTCTTGTCGCTGATATCTTTGAGACTTACTAATATTTGGTCTTTCGGAGACTTAGCAATATCTTCAGGGATATCCAAGAAGGCATTTTTTAGCGGACGGTTTTCGGGTATCTTAAGTTCACCTTGGGTTGCCCAGCCAAGTGAGCGTATGTGTGAATAATTGGCTACTTTGCCAAATATTCCGACGGTCAAAAAGTCAGAGTTATTGACTATTGCCATGCAAATCTGTTGACTGAGATCCTCAAGCCCCGCGTCAGACTCAAGCACTAAGTTATCGATAGTTCTTAGGAGAGAAAGGGTACGGTTAGTCTGCACCAACTCGAGGTTCTTACGGTACATCTCCTGCGTAACATGTTCGAGGTCTTGCTCGAGCTTTTTACGCTTGGTCTGTATTGTTGGTATCAGCCTAGGTTTCTGTGCCACCGCCACGTATTTCCACCCTCTCTAGCTGACTATTGTAGTGATTTTGGTAGTTTGTCTGCGTCAAGTTTAGTAGCGAACTTAGCGGCTGCTTCCTTACACACTTCGACGGAGATTTGCCCAAACAATTCTTTATACTTAGCAACCAGCTTATCAATTGCAGCCGACTCATCGCCGGAGATTGTTACCTCGTGTTTAGCCCAGTCAACCTTAATGCCACTGACTGCCTTGGCTTGCTCAATAGCTACTGGACCAATTATTGACTCTTGCTGCTCGATAATCTTTTCGGCAATTTGTGAGTAGACGTCCATTATGCAGCCTCCTCTTCGCTTGGAGTCACGACTTGTTTTCTCACCCTATCAATCATCACTATCGACAAAGCCATCAAAACATAAGCAGTCATAAACATAAGATCGTTAATAGAAGCAGACTTCCAAGTTTCGTGGTAGCTTTGATAAAGAAAGCCGAAATCTGCTGCGTATTGCACAATGAGCGCAATTAATATTAAGGCAACCGGTTTAAATAATTTACCTTGATTAATCTTAATGGATTGTATCAAAGCGATTATGCCAAACAGAAAGTACAATGATTGTACAGCCGGATAGGCCACATTAAGTACTTGATATATTACACCCCTTTCATCCTTGATCGCTATGTTCAAGAAAGAAAAGTAGGAAATTATGCTGATTGCCGTCATTGCGAGCATCCCTGAAAAAACTATTGCCTTGGACTTAAGAATGCTCTGGTTAAATATAATAACCTTAATCAGGTAAAAGACAGCGATCACATAAGAAATATAGCTAAGCATGTATGGAATATCACCAACGCTAGGAAATGCCAAATACACACCCCCTATACGGTAGTAAAGAGCGTAAGTAAGCTGACCTGCAAACTGCAAGAGTGCGCCTACTGAAAAGAAGAATATCGTCTTACCGAATTTACTCCTTAATGTTCCCCACTTTCTTGATATGAATAGTCCGACTACAGCAGTAGTCAAAGCAACTACTCCATATGTATCCGTGAAGTTGTATCTCATACTAGTATCGAAGTTACTACTAGAATCGGAACTAATGTAGTTGATAAATATCCACCACAATAAATAGCAAAAATAGACTGCTATGGGTGTTAGGAGGAGTAAGTTTTTGGTTTTTGCTTTCAATTCTTTTTTCCAATACTTACTTATACTTTAGCGTAATAAGTAAGCAATGCAAGTATTTTTGTGACATTTAAGGCTTATTGCTTTCGATGCCTTGAAAACTGAGCGAACCAACGCCGGCGCCCATTTTATATACGATCAAATAACGCATAACAGTATTTAGGGAAGCTTCGTTAATGAATATTACTTTTTCGCCATTTATAGAATTAAGACTGACTATTTCCAGCCCTTCTGTTAAAGTTAGTACTCCAGAAATCCTTATGGCATTTACCGGCACGACAGGTGACGAAGGTAGTTTTTCAAATGATACTTCCTTTTCTACCTCTACACTATTTACTTGCTTAAAAGAAGGTATGTCGCAAACCAACACTTTATCTGAAAGATTTGTAATTGTAGGCTTTAGCCAGTCTTCACTATCCTCATAGAAAAGCGAGTTATCGCGTGGCGCAAGTATTTGATACCCGTAGTACTCATTGGAGGCATTTAGAAGTTGAAAATAAGTCTTATAGGCACTAGGTAGTACTGTAGTGCTAGGCCCAATTACTCCACTGCTTACCAAGTGGTTCATTGCTGGCACCATTAGTTCATCTAGTAATGCTGTGTCTATTATTTCAGCTAGAACTACATCAACATTTGCCGGAAGATTCTCAATTTCAAAAATGTCACCTTCTATCACTTCAATTATATTTTCCAGCCTATTCGCTAATACACTTTTTTTTAGACTGTCAGCGAGAGTATGGTCAACCTCTACAGCATAAACTTTTTTTGCTCCGGCGGTAGCTGCAAAAAAAGCCAATATTCCCGTTCCTGAACCTACGTCTACAACAACGTCTCCCTTTTTTACCACCTTATCTATAGCATGCTTAAACGCGAGGGTTCGAGGTTTATCTATCAGACACATGTACGGGATGTCTGTACCAGACCATATAAATTCCAAATTATCACTCATGCAATGCAATCCTTTCGCTGGCAATACTCACTGAGTTACATTTAGTTGGTTAGCATTTTTTACACTAATCACTCAAAGCCATTGTACAATTCATTATACGTATATCATAATGATGCCTCTGCAACATAAGGCATGCGGTTAATGGATGTGTATAGATTTAAGACGATAAAGAGAGATGATCTTGATAGGCTAAAGAAGCACTATCTAAACTTTGAGCCATACTCTGATTTTAATGTTGTAAGTATGTGGGGATATATGGTTCCAGGTGCAAAATATATGCAACTCGGTGATGCAATTGCCTATGAACTAAACGACTACAACAAAAGTACCAAATACCACACTTTGCTAGGGAATAAAGACGCCATAAAACTTGCCGAAGTATTAGCAAAGAAAAACAATGGACATCTCAAGCTTTCTTGTGTTCCGCAACATACCGTCAAAATGTTATCATCATGGGAAGCGCTTACTGATGTCAACGAAGATATAGACAACCATGATTATGTCTTTGCTACCGACGAGATAGCTAATCTTGCAACAGTTGGCTCAAAAGAGAAAAAGAAAAGTCTACGTAAACTGCTTGCAAAACATCCAAATCTAAAGTCAATGGTTATTGTACATAGCGATCAGAAAAACAGAAATAAAATATACAGGCTTTTCAGAAAATGGGCTGCTGAAAACGATGCCATGAATTGGGATAGAGAATTTAAGGCGCTCAAGCGAGAATTAAAGATACCTGGTTATAAAATAGTTGTTATCGGCGCCTATGACAAAAATAAATTGATAGGATTCACTGTTAATGAAATAGAAGAGAACGGATATTATCAAGGTCATTTTGGAAAAGCCAGCTACAAGTACCCCTCATTGGGATTATTTTTAGAAGTAGAGACTGCTAAGATCATAAAGGAAAAATTCGGCTGCAAATACATGAATCTACAGCAAGATATGGGCATAGAAGGTATTAGATACTACAAGCAAAGCCTTCAGCCTCTATTTAAACTTAAGAAATACAATATTGCCATAGACTTGCCTTCAGTTTCAAGCCACTAGAATTCAGCCTAATTTTATATCACCAACTAACCTATTATGTTGCTGTTACATTTCAAAAATAAATCGAATCCAGCATAAAGCGCATACGGCTCTTATGCGGTTATCAACAAAGCACGTACAAATAGAACACCAGTAGTTGAATATAAAGGCTTGCACATATATGCTCGCGCTCGATCTGCAGAATACGCCAGGTTGACTCCCAATGAAGCCAGCTGTTAGACTTACCGTCAAGGACTATAAAAACAAAACACTATGAAAATTCGAATTACAAAAGGTAGCGGTACAGGCCCAACAGAGTTGGCTGCGTTTGATCATGCCTTAAATAACGCTGGTGTGGCTAACTTTAACCTCATTTACTTAAGTTCAGTGCTGCCTCCGGGTAGCGATGTGAGAGTAGAGGAAAAGGCCACACCCTACCCTGGCGGATGGGGCGATCGCCTATATATTGTCATCGCGCAAAAGCGCACCATTCAACGTAATCAAGAAGTCTGGGCGGGTATAGGCTGGATACAAGACGAAAAAACAAAGCACGGCCTCCTCGTCGAGCACGAAGGGCACAGCGAGGGTGAGGTGCGCGCAGACATAGAGAACAGCCTCAAAGGACTGGCTGCCAATCGTCAAATGAAGTTTGGCCCTATAAACATGGTAGTCAACGGCATACGATGTCAAGACGAGCCGGTATGCGCCCTGGTAGTTGCAACCTTTGAATCTCACCCGTGGCACAGTATGGCCAATGCTAACGTGAACATACTCAAACGGCTAAGCAAATTTAGTAAAAACTAATTGAGGTGGCTTGCGTACACAGCGAATCTTGCGCGAATCCAGCGAGCATCGTACCATAAGGATCATGGCAAAAATAGCAATCATCGAAGACGACCTAGCAATTGCACAGATGTATCGAATGAAATTCGAGGTCGAGGGCTACGACGTCGAGACGGCTGAGAATGGACTGCTTGGATTTAAGCTTATCCGAGATAAAAAGCCAGATGTTATTCTACTCGATCTCATGATGCCCGAGATGAACGGCGAAGAAGTGCTCGAAAAAGTACGAGCCGAAGCTTGGGGCAAAGACATTAAAGTAATTATCCTCACCAACCTGAGCGCTCAAGAGGCACCGGCTAAACTCAAGGAACTAGGGGTTAAAAAGTACATTGTTAAAGCAGAAATGACCCCCAAACAAGTAGCAGAAGTAGTGAAGGCAGAACTGAAGAAAAAGTAGCCGCCCTCACTATAAACTTCACCGCTGATTACCAGACGTGTATTATGGTGGCAATGTCTGAATATATAGATCCTGCAACCATTGATACCGGCTCGTTAGATGTGGGTGACGGTCACACAATCTACTGGGAGCGCTGGGGGAACCCTGACGCAACGCCGATTGTACATCTACATGGCGGTCCTGGCTCTGGGCATAACGATGGCCACAAAGACATATACGATCCAGCCGTGCATCAAGTGATATTCCATGATCAGCGCGGCTGTGGACGCAGTACACCACTAGGAGAAACGACTAATAACACAACCCAAAAGCTCATTGAAGATATCGATAGGCTGGCTGCGACTCTCGACGTACCAGAGTTTCATGTAGCTGGCGGCTCTTGGGGCTCAACGCTCGCCCTGACGTACGCCATCCATGCACCCGAAAAAGTTCGCAGCTTACTAGTCTGGGGTATTTATCTCGGCAGTCAGTTTGAAACTGACTGGGTCAACGAAGGCTACCCGCGCCATACCTATCCTGAAGCGTGGGAACAATTTATTGGCATGGTACCCGAAGAAGCTCGAACGTCAGGCGCAAAGACGATGGCGTACTATTCAAGCAAGGTAAATGGCGACGATCCGGACGAAGCATTACGGTACGCTCAGGAGTGGACCAAATGGGAGGCCAGCATCATGTCTCTCGGCTACGATAAGGCTGCGATCGAGCGGGAAATCATGAGCGAAGAGGACGTCATCACTGGCGCTAAAATGGAGCTACATTATTTTGAAAACAATTGTTTTTTGGAACCTGACTATATTCTCAGGCATCTAGATATTATTAAAGGAATTACGTGCGCGATTGTTAATGGGCGCTTTGATATGTGCACGCCGCCAGTTACCGCCATCGAGTTGGCAAAGCAGTATGGCAAAAATGCTACTCTGCAGATCGTGAGCAGTGGCCACCGTCGAACTGATCGCGAACTAGCCGTCGCACTAAAGGCACAAGCGCAACGACTATTCCATTAGCGCTTATTCGGCCGAGTATACCTGACAATCTTGAACGCTTTTTCGTCGTGATCACTCTGCGGAACTTCGCGCAAAACAGTTGACGGCCAACTGATGTGATCTTTTGGAAAGAAAACATCCCCATCAACCACAGCATCAACCTCACTCGCGAGCACCTCATCAATTTCCGGCCAAAATAGCTGGTAAATTTGGCCGCCGCCAATTAGAATCGTCGTATCATCAACGAGCTTAAGCACCTCTTCTTTTGTTGCGCAAATTGTAGCTGGGAAACTAAACGTCTGCTTAGGATCACGGGTCAGCACGATACATCGGCAGCCGTCTAAATTATTAATGCCGGAGGCTGTTTTACCACCCATTACGACTGTTTTGCCAGCAATCTGTTGTCGATACCATGCAGTGTCCGTCTGTAGACGCCATGGGATTTTACCGTTTTTGGCTATAGCGAAGGCTTTATCATATGCCACGATTGCTATCACTTGAACTCTCCTGTTACGAGCTTATTATAACGCCGTGGCTTGGCGAACTAGAGACATTCAGCTTACCAAACGTCGCGCAGCAATAAGGACGTTCTCGAATAAGGCGCAAATGGTAAGTGGCCCAACGCCGCCTTTTGCGGGCGTGAGTACAAGATCTTCACGCTCATAAACGTCTGGCGCCAAATCTCCGACTATCTTACCTTCTTCGCTAGCCACACCAGCATCGACAACTACTGCACCACTTTTTAACATGTCAGGGGAAATAATACTCGGGCTACCGGTCGCAGTCACAATAATATCTGCTTCGCGACAGGCAGTAGCAAGGTCGGGCGTACTCCGGTCCGCATATGAAACATCGTGACCCGACGCCTCGAGCATGCGACCAAGTGGCTCACCAACCAACTTGCCCCTACCAACTATCAAAATCTTTTTACCCTCAAGGCTAATATCATACCCTGCCAACAACCACAAAATAGCCGTCGGCGTAGCCGGATCTAAGCGCGCCTGTTTACCAAGCCCATCGACATCCTTTTGTGGTGACACCAAATTTATAATCTTCTCAGTTTGATCGGGATCGCTTAACGGAAGTTGCACGATAATGCCGTGAACAGCATCATCCTCATTCAGCTGCGCTATAACAGACGGCGCCGACGACAAGTCTACCGGTAAAATGTCTACGTCTACCAGTATTTCTGCGCCATACTTTTGCTTCATACGCATGTAGGTATCTATCACCGGATTATCTACCGTGACTACTACAGCTAGCTTGGGGATTACCTTAGCAGCCTGTCGCAAGCCTCGCACCTGCTTGGCTTGCCGCTCTTGTATAAAGCCGGCCATGTCCAGACCGTTCAACATTTTCATATCGTGCATTCTAGCATTTATATCAGAGGTAAACTAGGCAAAAGCAAAGCAATGTCTGCAAATTGACAATTATTGTTTTTATTATTTACTTGCTATTTTTACCGACTGTGCTATATTTGTAGCCATGAGTAATGCAAGCTCACCAAGTTATCTAGTATCTAGCTGGCATCGCCGCAGTCATATATTGCGTTGGCGGCTTGTTGAGCATATCTAAAAATCCACAATAAAGATCTACAACCTCCGTCAACGCGGAGGTTTTTTAATTGTAATCAATCAGGAGAAAACTATGTCACTCAACCAAACTGAACAAACCATTAACGATGCTATCACCTTATATGATGAACAGCCACCGTCGTATGTCGGGCAGTTCGGGTTGTCCAAGGCGAGCGCCGGCAGCTTGCCGATTAATCTCGAAGAAGCGTACGCCGCCATGTTCGAGACACTTTCTGCAGAACCAGCGCAAGCTATGGCGTTTGCCAGAACTTTTGGCAAACTTAGCGTAAACGTCATGCTCGATGGTAGTAGCACCACTTTTAACCTTAAGCCAGCAACGACGTACCCCCCAGCCAATATGGCGCAGATAGCTACGAGTAAACGATATCAACTCGGTGAGCTGTTTGGTTATCCGGATGTTGACGCACCATGTACGTATTTGCTCTGTAAAGACCAACCACTTACTGCAGAGCTTGGCATCATTCAAGCGTTGCATATTGTTGACTATGCGATTGTGAGTGGGCAGTATGATGGTAAGTTACCAAACGTGCAGCTTATAGGCGTTGATGCCTTGTTGGAACTACAAGCACAGCACCCGGATATTTTCATTCGAACGTACGGAAATGTGCGAGGGCTCGCTGATGCTATGAAGATAATTGGCACAGCAGTGCCTACAAAATTGCTCGAAAAGAGCGCACTTTCTACAGAATCGCTCAGTACCAACTTACCGCCCGCCTTGGGCGACACGCTCACGCAAAGCCAGACAAATGGAGCAGATCAATCGCCAGGTAGGCAATCCGCAGGACTCGTGGGTATTACATCTGCCAAAAAACCACACATTGGTCACGCTATGCTGATTGCCAAAGCTCTCACAGAAGTTCGAGACGGACAGCCCGTCATTGTTGAATTAAATGATCATGGCCCTAGAGTAGGCAAAGCCATCACCCACCTTGCAATCACCAACAGTATGACGACAGAAGCCACAATGACTGATGTCATTGCAGGAGAATTTGATGTGGATGCAGTTCAAGCCGCTTATGTGGCAAGAGGCGAGGTGAAGCCAGCCGAGCTGCCAGCAGATTTTGCACTAACCGCAAATAACCGAGCGTACCAAACACTACTATCAGCGATCGAACCAGCTCCGGGCACACTTTTGCCGCTTGCCAATAGCGACCCTCAAATGCGGGGGCTATACAAAAAACTCCTCGCCAACCCTATGGCATTAGCATTATTCGATGGAGCAGGTATGACAATGCTTGGTGATGAGACGAACAACGTCGTAGTAGAAAAAGAAGGGACGCTGACTTCGGCTGGCATCCTTGCTTCGTTGGCGGTGAGGTACAGCCTGACCATGTTCGATTCACCAGCCCCTCTACTCCCGACCGAAGTTGCTGCGTTTGAAGCTGCCGGGCTCGGTATAAATTTGCAACCAGGCATTGGTGTATCGATAGGGTTTGAAAGCGCTTCCGGAACCAACGGCAAGGCGCCGACGTTGGATTCACTAAACACCGAATATCTGCAGAACCCTCGAGACCTATTGTACGTAACCAAACTACTCCTAGAAGACGCTGTCTATGTTAAAAGCGAGACCGGCTCATACACCCCCAACTATGCAAGCGCCGATAGCATCCTTCAAGCCTTTGAACACGCATTAGCGACCCTTTCGACAATTCCTGCTAAGGACGAATTGCTTGCAAGTCCAATACACCTTAAGCCAATTACTGCTGCGATTGCACGCGATTTCCTAGCAGAGGCTTACAGCACCTTCCCTACAAAGGGTAAGATTAAAGCCGGCGAAGTTGCTGCGCTCACAGCTCTTTTGCCTTCACTCTGCGAAACTCTATCACCGGATCTGATCGCTGCAGTCAACGATGTGACAGACCCATCAATGACAGTGCCCAAAGCATTTCTATCACAGCAAGATAACAACACAATTCAGCGATTGCGATCCAGCAATAGCAAAGAGTTCTTTGCGCAACTTACAGCTAGCTATTCCTACGACCCGACTGCCACTGCGAGCATCGTGTTCAACGAACAAAGTCCTACGCTGTTGGCACAAATACTCAAGAAGATGGGCTACAATACAGACAACATGCGAGAAGGTATAAATGGAATCGTTAACAAGGGGGAAGTGTATGTCCCAGCATAAAACATGCCCATTCTGTGGTGCCGGTGATCCCGCTGGGTACATTGGTAGTACCCAACATACGTTGGTTCGCTATCCGCTGGATCCTGCAATTCGCTACCACCTGCTGCTTATTCCTAAACGGCACATTGCCCACATGGATGAAATGAGGGCTGCTGAAGCGAGTGATCTAATGCAAACTCTGCAAAAAATTGTAGCCAACGTCCGAAGCAATCTCGGTGACGAATATATTGGTTACAACTTGCTATCGAACAATGGCGATGAGCGTGTTAATCAGCGTGTCGATCACGCACATTTGCATGTGTTCTTGCGGCTGCAGAATGAGCACACCAACCCACTACTATCAAGCCATCAGGGCAGCCCCAATCCGCTAAACGACGAACAGATTGCGACGGCAGATGAACTGCGGAATTGGCTAAAAACCGCGCTATAGTTCGACTATTCTGAAACTATACCCATGATCTTTACCAGTTTGTCCGACGAATCAAAGATGTTAGTTGTGGTTGCATTTGCATCTTTGTAGGGCAAACTAACGAGCGCCATTTTGTTGCCCGGTATTGCTATTCCCTTTGTACTGAGCACGGTGTACAACAGCGAACCATCAATGCTATATGCCTGCTCCAAGACGCCGCTGTTTTTGAGAGTTGCAAACTCTAAGCTTATTTCGCTCTTGCCTGAACCATCTGCTTCCAATAGCTTACTAAATAGCGCCGCACCGGTATCACTTGCCTTGCTCAGCGATATATACGCTTTTTTGGTGCTCACATTATTCCCAACAAAATTCGGAAAAGCTTCATCGGTTTTTTCCTTTTTGTATATGGTCGACACAGCACCCGATGCAAGATCCACCTGCTGGACCATACTATCGCCTTTTGCTATGTCTTGAGCGGTGGCCTCGATAGCAGAAATTGTACTGTCAGCAATTAAGTAGGCTTGTGATCCATCCCAGCTCAACTCTACATTGCCGTTTGATGCCTTAGTATCTCCGGCTAATGTAGTCTCATAGGTTTTTGTTGTTTTGCCAGTTGTGGGGTCAACGATGTCTACAGAAGCTTTGGGCGGGCCATCACATCGATAACAAGTAACGTGCTGCATGACAAGCTGACCCTTATCAGTAAACCCGATTGGCAATCGCGCATTGCCGGTTGTCTGTTCATAGGTTGTGTCTTTTCCATCGTCGGTTTTGACAATATGTAGAACGGCGCTGTAAGTCGGACTGTCGACATCTTGATGGTACGCAAGGTACGCTCCGTCGCTTGATAGGACTAGATAACTCGCATCCTTAGGCACGGTGAAAATTGATGTGGCAGTTTTTCCGTCGGATTTAAGAATTTCCTTGTAGCGAGCAGCTGCTGATCCGTCTGATGGCTTAGCATAGAAAAAGCTGATTGCACCATTCTTTGTTTGATAGCTGAGTGGGATACTATTGGGCTCAACCGTCGCGAGGGTTGTCTTTTCGCCTCCATCAACTGCATACAAAACCGGATCCTGGTAGACAAGAAGTTTTTGCTTTTTAGCCGTTTGCTGCTGCGTCGACTGAGTACTACCGCTTTGGGCCGGTGCAGCCTTCTTGTTGGCCTTAAGTAAAAACCATCCGCCCACGACCAATGCGACCAATAGCAATAACAAACCTAGTATTTTCATCTTTTTATTGGATGTACCCTCGCTGTGCGTACTTATACTTGCCGCCTGCGGTAGCTTAGGTACGGTACTATTGACCCGCGGATCAACAGGATGCACTTCTGCTGGGGAAGCCTTTGCTTCTGGCTCGACGATCGGACCGTCTTCATTCATGCCTGGCGTTTCGTCGGGCTTTTGCGTCGGCTTTACTTTAGACAATACCGAATTGCCGTCGTTTTTTGGCTGCTCATCTGAATCGTCCTGTAAATCAATATTTATATCTGCCATTTGGTAGGTCCTTGCTTATGGGGTGAGTATAGCATAAGCAGCATGGTTGCATATACTCGTTTTGGGCAGTCCTTACGCTTGCATTATCCGTAGGTGTTGGGGGTATACTTATACAAGTAGATAACTAATGAGGACCGTATGTCAGAATTCTCACCACATGATCGCGTAGAAATAGAGCCAGAAGTACTCAATGTTCTAGAGCGATTTAGGCTTGATGATCCAGAAGTGGCTTTCGCTCGTCGTCACGAACCAGTACCAACCTTAACCACTGATGAAGCTTTGCTAGTGCAGCACCATTTCCGTGAATGGGGCGCAACTATTGTTGCAAGCGTTTGGCCGCTAGCTCAAGTCGGCGAGTTTACCATGGGCACTACACTTCAAAGCAATGGGCACGCCGTTGCCGAGCTCAGCAACCATGCGTCAACCGTATTCTTGGGCCCACTCTATATAGAAGAAAACTACATCCCTGAAG
>CAYYKI010000023.1:0-13175 GCA_964440975.1 uncultured Candidatus Saccharibacteria bacterium
GCTGGTTAACGCCGATTGTGTAATGCTGTCTGATGAAACCGCGGCCGGCAAATATCCTATCGAAGCAATCAAGATGATGAAAAAGATCATTGTCTATACCCAAGAAAACGCACCACTAGTTGCCCGATTTAACGATGATACGCATGAGCAAACCATTAATCACGCCATCTCGACGGCCGTCATTAAGCTTGCTGACCAACTAGATGCGACTGCTATCGTAGCCGAAACTGCTACTGGGGCGATTGCGGAGACAATTGCCTCTTACAGGCCCAAGCGAACCCTCATAGCCGTAACCGATATTGCGCGTGTCGCACAGCAGCTATCTATAGCCTACGGCACAATGACGTTTGTTCGGCCGGTTGACGACAAGCAGGCCACTAAATTAACCAACTGGCTTCGAGAAAAACGAATTTTACGCAAAGGTGATCGTATAGTCACGGCAAGTGGTAAATATCCTGGCGTGGTAGGAACTACCGACACTATTAAGGTACGAATATTGGAATAGCATATATGGGTGGGTTCCATAAACAGACCGTAAAGGATATCAACCTCAAGGGCAAAACTGTATTGCTGCGAGCTGATTATAATGTACCTGTTCAAGACGGTGCTATAGGCGATGACTACCGCATCAAACAGTCGTTGCCGACAATCGAGTACATTCTAGATAAAGGGGCGCGTTTGGTGATTTGTTCTCACCTAGGACGGCCTGATGGTAAGGCAAGCCTGGAGCTAAGCTTACGACCAGTTGCCACTCGGCTCTCAGCGTTACTTAACAAGAAAGTTGAATTTGCTCCAGACTGCGTGGGGAACAGCGCCGAACAAATGGTACGTAAGTTAAAAGCTGGCCAAGTGCTATTACTCGAAAATCTTCGATTTCATTCACAAGAAGAAAAGAACGATCCAAAATTTGCAAAGCAGCTTGCCAATGTTGCAGACGTGTTTGTTGAGGACGGCTTTGGAGTCGTGCATCGAGCGCATGCCAGCACCGAAGGTATCACACATTACATACCGAGTGTTGCGGGTTTGCTATTAGAAAAAGAAGTAACAACTATTTTGCATACCATGGAGCAGCCGACTCGACCACTTATGGCGGTTATTGGTGGTGCAAAAATAGCCGACAAGATTGAGGTACTACGGCGGTTTGTCGATATAGCTGATTTCGTTGCTGTAGGTGGCGCCATGGCAAATACCTTTCTGCTTAGCAAGGGCATTCAAGTAGGTGAAAGTAAGGTAGATGAAGATGACCTGGAACTCGCGCAAGAAATTATTGAACTTGCTGCAGCCAAATCTAAAAAACAACCGTTTGTGTTCTACCTCCCGCAAGATGGTGTAGTGGCAGACCGGCTGGATCATAGAGCGAAGACGCGAGTTGTCGATTGGGATGCACATGTTATTGCCGACATCGAGCATTATCCAAAACGACCACCTCGTGAGGCAAGTCATGTGTATGCGCATGAAATGATTCTGGACATAGGTCCTTTTTCGGGCGCCTTTATTGGCGGTGGCGCGCAACTAGCACAGACAGTTGTGTGGAATGGGTCCATGGGTGTTACGGAAACAAAGGGACTGCAAGGCCCTATTGGGCCGTTTGCACATGGCACAGACCTTATAGTTGAGGCCTTGCTTGGTTCGTACGGGCATAAACCGATATCTATCATTGGTGGCGGAGATACGGTGAGCTACATAGAAAGCCGAAAGTTGACTAATGAGTTTACGCATGTATCTACAGGCGGTGGGGCGAGTCTAGAGCTCATGGCCGGTCGTAAACTGCCTGGCGTCGAAGCCTTAATGGATAAATCTGATACAATCAAAGATAAGGATAAGCAGTAATATGGCACGTACACTCATCGTTGGTAACTGGAAAATGCACCTGAACACTTCTCAGGCTAGTTTGCTGCTCCATCGGCTACATGAGCGCATCAGGATTACACGAGATGTCGAGATTGTATTGGCACCGAGCATGCTGGTACTGCAGCCACTATCGATGCAAATTGATCGTCGAAAATTTCGCCTAGCTGCCCAAAACGCCTACCATAAAGACGAGGGCGCATACACGGGTGAGGTTAGCTTCACCATGCTTCGTGACCTGGTGCACTATGTGATTGTAGGCCACTCAGAACGTCGCCATGTATTTAATGAAACAAACCAGGACATAGGATTTAAGGTAGCGGCAGGCTTTCGGAACGGCATAGTGCCAATATTGTGTGTCGGCGAAACAGGTTCTCAGCGTGATTCGTACGAAACTAAGCGTGTACTTCACGACCAGCTTGCGGCTGGATTGCATCAAGTTACGGCAGCTGATATGAAACGTATCGTGATTGCCTATGAGCCGGTTTGGGCGCTCAGTAATGGTACTGACTATTCGCATCATCCCATCGCTACACCGGATCAAGTTAAAAAAGCTGTTGATGTTATCAGGGGTTATGTGGCTGATTTGTTTGGTAAACGAGCGGCGTCGGCTATGCGAATATTGTACGGTGGTAGTGTTTCAGCCGATACAGCGCCTGGGTTCCTGTCAGTCGAGGGTATTGATGGGTTATTAGTTGGTGGTGCTAGCCTCAACTACATACAATTTAGTGGCATTATTGACGCTGCCGAACGCGCAACAAGAAACAAGGAATAATATGGCAGCCAAAAAACCTGAAGCAAAAAAAGAAACCCCAAAAGCAGCTCCTAAAAAGAAGATGGTAAAACCAGCGAGTAAGACACCCTCGAGTTCTAAAAAAGTACCAAAGAAAGAGTTGGTTAGGGCAGAAGATACGGGTGAGAAAATTACGGTTCGTCGTAAGTCGACGCCAAAAAAGGTCAACGATCAGGGCGAAAAAATCACGGTAACGGTCAACAAAACACCTTCGATACTCGAGTCCAAAGGAGATGCTGTTAAAACACCAGCAAAGTTTGGCTTGTTGTTGACCGATGAAGAGGAAATTCCCGAAGACATACTGCCATCAGCTGACGAACTAGATTTGCACGATAAAAAAGTAAGTAAAAAAGAGGCGGCCGCCGAAGAGCTCTGGGCTGAGGAGCTTATAAACGAAGATTCTACGATGCGCCTTGATGAGCAGCCTTCAGACAAACTGGAAGAAAGGGCGTTTACTGTTGCTCGCCCTCCAGAAGTTATACAACCTAAGAAAAAGCGGGAAGTTGTCCCTGAGCCCGAAGACGATGATGGTCAGTTACTTGGGTACATTAAACAGCATGCCAAACCGAATTACGACGATGTTGATCCGGCACTTGTGGAGCATCATCGTGCGCATAACAGTCTTTCCAAGCCGAGCGTGTTTGATACCCAAATTGTACATCCACCACTTAAGGCAGGGTCTAAAAAGAAACATAGTAGCGCTGGTGGTACCTGGATAATTGTGTTTTGTATGCTGATGATTGCTGTAGCGGTGTACCTCGCCATTGATTACGGGCTACTTGGTGACAACATTAAGGTGCCGTATAGCTTCTTCAAGTAATCATTATTATTACGTACGATTGACTAGTTCGCTTGCTACAATGAGGTAATGCAAAATCTTCTAGAGGGGCTGAATCCTGAGCAACAACGCGCAGTCGAGACGACTGAAGGCCCTGTGTTAATACAAGCTGGAGCTGGTTCGGGCAAAACAAAAACTCTCACGCATCGTATGGCGTACTTGATAGCAACGCACAAAGCGTCACCGTATAACATACTCGCCGTAACGTTTACGAACAAAGCAGCAAAAGAGATGCGGACGAGAGTAGCAAAATTGTGTGGCGAAAACCCAGACAACCGCAGCTTCATGCCTTTTATGGGTACGTTTCATGCGATATGTGTTCGGTTGCTTCGCCAGGAGGCTGAAAGTATAGGTTTAAACCGAAGCTTTGTGATATTTGACGAAAGTGACCGCACTAATCTCATCAAACAAATTCTCAAGGAGCAAAAAGTTAGTGAAAAGCAATACAGTGCTCGTTCGATATCTGCAATGATAAGTAGCGCCAAAAATGAGTTAGTTACGCCGGACGAATACGCAATGACAGCAAGCACCCCAGCGCAACGCATCGCAGCACAAGTGTTCCCAGCCTATCAGCGCGAACTGCGTAATGCTGCTGCCCTTGATTTTGACGATCTTATTGGTGTTGCAGTAACTATGCTGAGCAAGCATACGCAGATTCGTGACAAATGGCGGCAACAGTTTAAATACGTCATGGTGGATGAGTATCAGGATACTAATGCAGCCCAGTATAAACTCGTTAAGCTACTAACGAATGTGAACAATAACATATGCGTAGTCGGTGATGATTGGCAGTCTATATATTCGTGGCGAGGTGCCGACTTTCGTAATATTCTCAAATTCGAGAAAGATTATCCGAACACCACAATTATAAAACTAGAGCAGAACTACCGATCAACCAAAGAAATCCTAGATGCGGCGCACGCAATCATTAGCAAGAATAGCCAGCGTTCCGACAAACAGTTGTGGACAGCAGCAGAAGGCGGAATGCCGGTTCAAATAGATCCAGTTCCAAATGAACAGGCCGAGGGCTTGCACATAATTCAGCGCATCAAAGCGCAGGTGCCGTATCATCGAAAATATCACCACTTTGCCGTGTTATACCGCACCAATGCCCAGTCGCGTAGTATCGAAGAAGCATTCATAAGATACGGAGTGCCGTACAAAATTGTTGGCGGACAGCGCTTCTATGATCGCAAGGAGATTAAGGACCTGATAGCGTATTTGCGCGTAATCTACCAACCTGACGACAGGGCGGCATTTACGAGGATTGTCAACGTACCCACTCGAGGCATTGGTGCAAAGAGCTTAGAAAACTTTTTCGCATGGACTGGCGAACAGGGTTACCGTCTTGGCGAAGGCCTGTCGCGAATCAACGATTGCACTGCGTTAACCCCAAAGGCCAAACGAGCACTCGCTGAAGTCGCAGAAATGTTCGATCGCCTGCGGGAAGTCGCAGTAGATAGCTCTGTTTCGGGACTGATAGATTCGCTCATTCGTCGGATTGATTACTACAAGTATCTCGATGATGGCAGTATTCAGGCCGAGGCTCGTAAAGAGAACGTCAAGGAGTTACTATCGGTTGCGCAAGAATATCAAGAACTAGGCTTGGCGGGCTTCCTAGAAGAAGTAGCGCTTATTTCTGATTTAGACGGACTCGATACCGCACAAGATGCCGTGACGCTGATGACCTTGCATGCTGCGAAAGGTCTTGAGTTTCCCGTGGTGTTTATGGCGGGCATGGAAGAGTCCGTATTTCCGCACTCTAGAGCGCTATACGACCAAAGTGAAATGGAAGAAGAACGCCGCTTGTGCTATGTGGGCATGACCAGAGCAAAGGAAGAGCTCCATTTAATTCATGCGGCTGCACGGCTTTTGTACGGTGGTATGCAGCATAATCCGCCATCAAGATTTCTGAGTGAATTGGGTGGAGCAGTCTCGCCAACCCTCGCGAGTATGGGCGCTAGATATACTGAGCCAAGCTATGAACCCTTTCCAGACACTGAGCCTCGGGTGCAATTGGAAATTGGTGATCGAGTTCGGCATAGTTTATTTGGTGACGGCAAAATAATCACGTTGGATGATGAAGTGGCTACCATTGAATTCAATAAAGGTGGTCGCAAGCAACTGAACATAGCGTTTGCGCCTCTACAGAAACTATAGTTTATCAAACTGGCTCTTCGGACAAAGTAATAATTGCAATCCTAGAATAGCCAGCATCAACCGTTTAGCTAAATATAGCGTAGGATATAGGCATGGCAGCGCGTCGACGTATGAATATATGGTTAGGAATATCAGTTGTGTTACGGCCAATTATTAACCTCGTATTACAAGATAGCTCACGTTGCAGGGTTATAGTACTAAACGAGGACAAGCTATTATTAGTACGCTCGCGAATTGGTAGCCAGCAGTGGTCGCTACCTGGTGGAGGGATCCATAAAAAAGAGCAGCCGCTGGAAGGCGCAATCCGAGAAATTAAAGAGGAGGTTGGTTTAGATATCGCCAACCAAGATATTGAGCTTGTTGCCGAGGGCGAATACATCAAACGTGGTAAAAAAGCGTACTACTATTATCTATTCAAGACGAACATCAATGAGTCGGCGCTCCGGACGCAAAAATTCGAGATAATTGAAGCGCAGTGGTTTAGCCGAAACGAGCTGCCAGTTGATAGCTCCTATTTTTTGCACAGTGTAGCTAAACGCTATCTTACCTAGTGTCTTACCCATCTGTTAGCTATGGTATACTCTATGAGCAATAGGAGGGTTTTTGCCGGCGACTAAAGTATGAAATATACACTTTTGAGACGACAAAGTCACAATGTGCTTTTTAAGTTACTCATGGTTGTAGCTCTATTGTTGGCTGTCAGTATGTCGCAGCTACTTGGTGGTACTGCGCAGGCCAAGGATGACAAAACAAGTCTCGTGACTATACATGTAGATGGTATGACCCATGCGGTTCCGACCAGAATTGACACTGTTGACGAGCTGTTGAAGCAAGCAGGCATTGTGCTGTCTGCGGGTGATTTGGTTGAGCCAGCAAAAGATACGCTGATTCTTCAGGATTCTTTTTCCGTTAATATTTATCGTTCAAGACCGGTTATTATCACCGATTCGTTATCTACCAGAAAAATTATCAATACCGGTTATCAGAGTCCGCGAAAAATTGCAGAAGCTGCAGGTGTGCAAGTGTATCCAGAAGACGATTTGCAAATGAGACAAATCGTCGACATCGTTAGCGCAGGAGCAATCGGCGAGGAAATTATTGTTACGCGTGCAACAGCAGTTCAGCTGAGCCTCTATGGTACGGTGTCAACGGTAAGGACACGGGCAACAACCGTTGGAGAATTACTAAAAGAGAAAGGTGTCGTTGTTGCAGACGGTGAGACATTGGAGCCAGCCGCAGAAACCAAACTGGCAAATGGAATGACCGTTCGAGTTTCTAGGAATGGAAAGCAAACGATCAGCGTTGAAGAAGAAATTGCGTACACAACTAAGCAAATTGAGGATGCGAATCTAGCAGCCAATCAAAAAAGAATCGAAAAACCCGGTGTAAAAGGCAAAAAGCAAGTTACCTACGAAGTTAATCTTGTAGATGGCAAGGAGGTCAGTAGGGTAAAGATACAAGAAATTGTCACAACAAAGCCGCAACAGCAAGTTGAGGTTGTCGGCACGAACGGCAAAAACTTTATGGGTTCACTCGAAGACTCATTCGCTGCCTTGCGTGGTTGTGAAGCAGGTGGTAACTATGCGAATAAGAAGAATCCAAGATATCGAGGTGCCTATCAGTTCGACTACGGAACTTGGGCTAACTATGGTGGATACTATGATCCTGCCGATGCACCACCGGGCGTGCAGGATCAAAAAGCATATGAGACCTACCTACGAAGAGGCTGGAGCCCATGGCCGGCGTGTTCAAAAAAGCTAGGTCTGCGTTAAACTGGAGCGATCTCAGTACAATGCGGCACGAGTCGAGCGTGCTATACGTTAGAACCGCTTAACACCAGTATTTCGCTCAAACTTAAAACTTATGCGGTACTTGAGCATAGGTATAGTAACCATACGGACATGGTGGATGACTGAATAGTTGACATGCGGGTCGGCTTGCAACAAGGGTCTTTTGTGACGGCGATAGTCATGATAGATGTACGCAACCAGCAGAAAGATAATAAAGCCAAGGAAAAGTAATATTACGACGAGCACATCAACTTGTCGGCGAGCCATGTAATCTAAAACCATGATCTTAGTATAAGTCACTTCGGCTTCTCCGCTATACTATAACTATGAAACTAACCTCTGCTTGCCATAATGACGGATAAAAGCCTCGGTCAACATTGGTTATTTGATGAAGTTAGTTTGGCGGCCGTTCGCGAAGGTTGCGGAATGATACGTGGTGATTCGGTGCTTGAAATTGGACCGGGTCTTGGTACGCTGACGGATAGATTGCTGCAGCATGGTGCTAAAGTCACAGCTGTTGAATTTGATAAAAAACTAGCTGCAGAATTACGGGTGACCTTTGAGGGCTATATAACTGAGCACCAGCTTACGGTTGTCAATGACGACATCCTGCAGTTTGATTTTACTTCGATGCCTCGTAATTATTTGATTGCTGCAAATATCCCGTACTACCTAACCTCGCATTTATTGCGCCTACTCTGTGACACGCCAAACAAACCAAAGCAGGCGAGCCTACTTATGCAAAAAGAAGTTGCAGAACGTGTCGCTGCGAATGCTGGGAATCTTTCGGTACTCAGTGTCTTTGTCCAGCTATATTACGACGTTTCATTAGGCGACCTGGTACCAGCCGAGCTATTTGTGCCGGTACCAAAAGTCGACTCACAGATTCTTATACTACAACGCCGCAATGAACCATTGTTTGCTGACCTTGATATGAATAGATTTACTCGTATCGTAAAGGCTGGCTTTAGCGAACGACGCAAGAAGCTAAGATCTAGCCTGAGTAGTGCGCTAAGAATGTCAAAGCAAGCGGTAGAAAATTGGTGCAGGGAAGCTGGTATTGATCCGCATTTGCGGGCTCAAGCGCTGACACTGCAGCAGTGGCACGACCTGTATACGAAAGAACCGCATGATTCTCAATGATCAACCAACTATATTTGGCGATCGTGTTTCAGTCGTCGTCTCTAGTCGACAAGACGGTACGGTAAAATTTGGTGCAGATACTTCCGATGAAGCGGTGGCCGGTAATCTCGAGCGCATTGTAGCTGCCGCGCACTTGGACTGCTCTCGAGTAGTGGGCGTAGCAGTTACTTACAAACCCAATAGGACGTACGATGTCATACGACATTGTAACGGTACAAATGTCGACGTACGACAGCGCTCAACATGGGTTAAATGCGATGCGTTGATTACTTCAAGTCCTGGAGTCGGCCTGTTTTTACCAGTGGCTGATTGCAATGCTGTTGTGGTGTATGACCCAAATAACAAGGTGCTAGCGCTCGCTCACATTGGATGGCATGCTGCACAAGCCCACTTAGCAACAAAGCTTATTGCGCATATGGTGCGAGAGTTTAGCTCAAAACCAACAGCCCTTCTATGCTACATATCACCTTCGATCCGCCAGGAAAGCTACTATCATAGCCAGCTTGCTCAAATAGGTAATCCCGATTGGAAAGCCTATATCGATAAACGTGGTGCCCGCTACTATTTAGATATCCTTGGTTTCGCACGGGATGAATTGCTGTATGCAGGCATTTTGCAATCTAATCTAGAAATATCACCAATAGATGTCGCGAAGTCGAAAGACTACTATTCTCACTTTTCAGAGAAGCACAAGTCAAAACATGCTGGTAGGTTTGGTGTTCTTGCTGCAATGAACGATTAGTCTTTGTGGCTTTTAGGAGCGTATTTTTCGCCCCAGGCTGCCATTTGCTTGAGTATATTGCTGCAATCCTTGCCCTTAGGGGTCAAGCTGTACTGTGTGTGAAGCGTCGGTTCAGCAAATACTTTTTTGGTGACTATTCCTTCCGATTCAAGCATATCGAGACGCTGTGAGAGCGTTCTCGGGCTAATAGATCCAAGCGATTTTTCGAGCTGCGAAAAGCGTTGCGTGCCCTCAAATAAGTCACGCAAAATTAAGCCAGTCCACTTATCTCCGAGTATTGAAAGCGTGGCGGCTATACAGCCAGGTTTATTTTCAAACTTAGGGCACATACTAACCTCTGTTAATCTCGCGAATTTCTATGCTTTACCTAATAAAGTAACTTTACAAAGTACATCTAGTTTAGTTACTATACAAAGTATAGCAATAATCAAACACAGACACAAGGAGGTGTTATGTCAAAAACATTAGTAGTTTCGTTTACCCCACGGGATGGCAGTTATACCCGCGAATTGGTAGAGCATTTTAAAACTAAAGTTGCAGGTAAAACCGAACTGAACGAGACAAATCTTGTTGAGGTTCAGCCCTCTCTCATGCCGGTGGCAGATGATGGTGTGTTCTTTGATCAAGTTGCTGCAGCCGACTACGTTGTGCTCGCATATCCGATATGGAACTTCGATGCCCCTGCAGCAATCAAGGCTTGGATTGATCAGGTTTGGATTCCAGGGAAGGCATTCAAGAAAGACGAGGACGGAACACACCATGGCTTATTATCGGGCCGTAAGTTGCTACTCATTAGTGCAGCAGGAGGTAACACTGCCGCGGATAAGAACAACTATGCAACGCCAATGATCGATGCTATTTTCGCCTATGCTGGTATCACTGACGTGCAGCATGTCATGGCATCGGGATTTTTGCGTCCAGATAAAAACGCCGACGAACTGCTTTCAGCAGGTCGCGCAGAGATTTCTAAAGTAGTAGACAATTGGTACAATTAACAAAACGAAACTACTAGCTTAGAAAGGATTGCAGTGAAGAAGGTTAAGAACAAGCTCGAAGGTCGGGCTCTGCCAATAGTGTTGTCTACAATATTTCTTGATGTGTTGGGGGTTGGGATCCTCATTCCAGTTTTACCACAGCTTATATTTAAGATCTTTGAACCTGCGGGGTATAGCTACAATGGTTCGCTGATAATGCTGGGGTGGTTAACAGGAATTTACCCGTTAATGCAGTTCTTTGCGACGCCAATACTCGGTCAGCTGTCAGATAGGTATGGACGTAAGCCGGTGCTTGGTTTTAGCCTTGCTGGTACTGCGCTTGGCTATGTGTTGTTTGCAATCGCCATCATTACCAAAAACATTCCGCTGCTCTTTTTTGCGCGGGCACTTGATGGCATAACAGGCGGGAACATTAGTGTTGCTCGCGCCGTCATTGCGGACGTTAGTACACCGGAGCATCGTACACGTAACTTTGGATTAATGGGCGCTAGTTTTGGTTTTGGTTTTGTATTAGGCCCCTATCTTGGCGCTAGACTTGCTAGCCCTAGCGTTAACTTCTTTGGATTATTCCAGACGCCGAGCTGGTTTGGGCCAGCAACGCCGTTTTGGTTCTGTGCCATTCTTAGTTCACTTACCACGGTGATACTCTTGAGTCTTTTACCCGAAACGCACAAGCACATTAACAAGAAACTAAAGATGGCTTGGGGCAAATCTGTCGAAAATATACGCAAAGCCGCGGCTAGCCCATCGTTGCGAGTACTGTTCACCAGTGAGTTCTTGTTTTGGGGTGGCTTTACCTTCTTTACAACGTTCTTCCAAATACTATTGATTAAAAAGCTCAACTTCACGCAAGCCAACATTGGCGATTTCTTTGCATGGATAGGTATTTGGATCGCAATCACACAAGTAACTATCACGCCATGGTTAGCTAAGAAAATTAAAAGTCATCATGTGTTGCGTTTTGCAATTATCGGTAACGGTGTGGCGCTCTTTTTGCAACTAATTGCGACAAATACAACAGAGTTACTTATAGTGTCACCGCTCATCGCGATTTTTAACGGACTGTTTATTGCCAATGCCACAACCCTTGTTAGTAATTCTGTTGGTCCAGAGATACAAGGAGAGGTCCTCGGCATCGAAGCAAGCGTACAGGCATTAGCGCAATCGATTCCTGCAATCATAAGTGGCTATACGGCAACATTTGGCGTGAATGTTCCTGTTATAGTAGGCGGTACGATAGTAATTATTGGTGGTCTAACCTATAACTTGTTCTATAAGCATCCTGATCACGTGCTGCACCAAGTTATCGAATAGGCTCGTTATACACCCGCTGAAGAATGCTAATTGCTAGTTTTTGAGGGGCCTTTAATACAACGAATATCGCGCTATAACCGTCAGAGTAAAGGCCACTATTCTGCACGACCACCCTATATATAGCGTAGCAACGCCATAATGTGCAGGTACATATGGTGTGTTACTCTAGCTAACAGATTACCGACTTTTGTAAAAAATGCAACAAAAATATAGAGGATGCACGACATTCGGTACGTAGCAGAAAGTAGAAGTATCAATTGATGCTTATGCTCTCATGTGGTATAATACTTTTACATGGGGCTGAAATTATGCTCGACGGGGAACTTTTACAAGTTGGCCTTGCAGGTCGGTTGTCGCACCGTTACCGCGGCAAACAAGTAGATGCAAAAACATCACTTCGTGAACGGCTTGCTGCTGCTAAAGAAGCTTTCGTAGCTGCTTTTGCTCAGCCTGCTTTCGCACCAGCAGTAGCCTAAGAACTACTGCGACCCTTGCAGCAATACCAGATAGTTGCACATGGTCTTATTTTTCTGGTTGCTCACTTTGGCGTTGTACCGTAGCCTGAGTGTCAAGTTTTTACGGCACTGCGATGTACGTGTTTGTCGGTTATGAAGCGTATTTCAAAGACACCAGTAAATCGACTAAGCCTGTAGATAACCAACTGTTTATTCTTCGGACCCGGGTGTGATTCCCGGCAGCTCCACCATGCTAAACGTCAATTGAACGCCGATGATTGACATATGATGGTTATAGTGCTATAGTATAATTCCTGGCGCGGGTGCCCGCGCATTTAAGAGGTGTGAGCATAAATCGGTAGAGTTTACCAATTTTCGAGGACATGTTAATGGTGCGCAATTGACGTGCCCAAAGACTGCAGACATTGAAACACCTGTGACAGTACGTAGTGGCAGCCTTGGGCCTGATGATAGGTTGCAAAAACACATTACTAAAGGTTATTTCACGGGCAATAGCGGCAGTGAAGCCGAGTCAATCTACGCGTCTTTTTATCATGGTACAGAGTTTGCACTCAAACATATAGGCAGAACCGCCGCACGCACTATCTGTGATGGCTGTGAGTACTCAGACAAGTCCCCGAGACAAGTGTTAACAATGCAAGCGGATGCTGCAGAAGCAGAGCTTGAAATGACCCACGAACAGCTCCGAAGAGATCGAGCCTTGGCTGCATTGGTTGCCGCACGGCTAGAACTTGAATTGATCGACGTGGATGCAGGCGTGTTGCCTCCTGAGAGCTAGCGTATACCCTGATTAATAAGACAACCTACACTGCACAGACTGTTAAAGCTGCTGCGTCTCGCGTAATTAGTGCAGATACTCTATAAATGCCCCAACAAGTAGTAGCTATAGGACTCTCAGGGACGCTTCCTAAGGAAGTAAAAGGCTATAAAACCACTACTAAAGAAAGCCATACCCGCAATTATCCAAAACATAATGGGTGATGTTTCATGGCCAGGAAGCTCAACATTCATGCCATACAGGCCTGCGAGCATCGTTGGGAATGTTAATGTTAAGGTAATCACGGTTAGTAATCGAA
>CAYYKI010000024.1:0-13095 GCA_964440975.1 uncultured Candidatus Saccharibacteria bacterium
AGGGGCTGTTGCCGGCAATTGACAACTTAGAGCTTTCACTTAAGCATGTGCCAGCGAGCTTAGCAAAGGACAATTACGTCAAAGGTGTCCAGTCGGTTGCCAAGCAATTTGACGATGCACTGGCTGGCCTGGGTCTCGAAAAGATTGCGACTGTCGGAGAGCACTTTGATCCCCATTTGCATGAAGCAGTACAGCACGAGGGTGGTGAGGGGGAACACGATATAGTGAGCGAAGAATTGCAGGCTGGCTGGAAACTTGGAGATCAGGTAATTCGGCCCGCCTTGGTCAAGGTTAAAAAAGGCAACTAGAACCGTGGTAATTTCGTCCATGCAGGAATGATGATTGTTATTTTGTAAGTTATGCGCTAAATTCGTTGTACTATGGAGCGACTTTGCAACGACTGTAAGCTGAACGATCCTAAATTTAATGTGTCAGAGATTGCAAAGGCATTGGCGTGGTTGGCTGGCAAGCGTGCCTATACAGAATATATTGATGCCTCTGGGAGAGGGGTGTTGGAAGACAGCGTCGCGCCTACTGTTGGCAATGCAGCGGTAAACTGTAAGTTTAATCGAACAATCGGTGTCTGCGCCCTAAACCCTGAAAATCGAAGTCGAGGGGTTGAGGTAGTTATTCGCGATGCCGATTGCATGATGGACGTCAACCCTGGCTGGGGCTTGCAGGAGCACCCACGCAGTAGTATTGATCATACTAAGTTGCCAAGCTTGGATGAGATGCGTCAACGTTGCGTTGATGCCGCCGAAGCTTTTTATCACCGCCGACCAGAAGAATAAACAGAGAATCAGCACTCAGTAAAATAGACTGCCAGAAAAATACTAGCACTCTTGACAGTAGAGTGCCAATTCGCTATATTGGAATTATTCTCATAAAAAGGAGAAGCTACATGGCAGAACTTAGCCAAGATCACCCGGAATCATCGACTGTATTCCAGGCCTACCTGCTCGATAGGCAAGCCGTTCAAGAGTATCGTGAGGGCGGCATGCTGAAGGAGATCACCGATGCAGTAGTAAGTAATACGGGGATTGATGAAAAAACTGCCGAACAAATCGGGCGAATAGTTCGTGGCTATATAGAAGTAAATGTTGAGCGCATTGCAGACGCATACGATTACATATAAGGATAAATAGGGAGGATTAAATTATGGGTAAAATTATTGGAATCGACTTAGGTACTACAAACTCAGCTATGGCTGTGATGCAGTCGGGCCAGCCAGAAATTATTGCCAATGCCGAAGGTAACCGCACGACACCAAGCGTCGTAGCAATTAATAAAAACGGCGAACGTCTGGTTGGGCAGGTTGCAAATCGACAGCGAGTGACCAATCCTACAAACACGATCTTCGGTGTTAAGCGACTCATCGGACGCAATTATCAGAGCGAAGAAGTCCAACGTGATCTCAAGCTGATGCCCTACGAAATCGTTAAGGCTGCGGCAGGTGTAAAAGTAAAGATGGCCGACAAAGAATATTCACCAGAAGAAGTTAGTGCCATGATTCTCAGTAAACTCAAAGCTGATGCCGAAAAGTTCCTTGGCGAGCCGGTCAGTGAAGCGGTTATTACGGTACCGGCCTACTTTGATGACGCTCAGCGACAAGCGACTAAAGATGCTGGTAAGATTGCTGGCCTTGAGGTAAAGCGTATCATTAACGAGCCTACTGCGGCTGCATTGGCGTACGGTCTGGACAAAAAAGACAAAAACGAGACTGTCGTTGTATTCGACCTTGGTGGTGGTACATTTGACGTCTCAATCCTGGAGCTTGGCGACGGGGTCTTTGAGGTTAAAGCCACGAATGGCGACACGCACCTTGGTGGTGAAGACTTTGACCTGCGAATTGTAAACCATTTTGTGGATGAGTTTAAAAAAGAACACGGGATAGATATCCACGCTGATAAGGCAGCAATGCAGCGGCTAAAAGAAGAAGCCGAGAAAGCCAAAAAAGAGCTATCAACCACAGAAGTCGCCGAAATTAATCTGCCTTTCTTGACCGCAGACGCAGATGGTCCAAAGCACTTTGAATACAAACTCACTAGAGCCAAGCTGGTAGAGCTAGTACAAGAACTAGTAGACAAAACCGCAGCTCCCTGCGAAAAGGCACTCAAAGACGCTGGCTTGAAGGCGAGCGATATCGACGAAATTGTACTGGTAGGTGGTATGACCCGAATGCCAGCCGTTGTCGAAAAAGTTAAGCAAATTTTTGGTAAGGATCCGCTGAAAGGTGTCAATCCTGATGAAGTGGTAGCAGTTGGCGCAGCGATTCAAGGTGGCGTGATGGGTGGAGAGGTTAAGGATGTTCTCTTGCTGGACGTCACTCCGCTCAGCCTCGGTATCGAAACGTTGGGTGGTGTTGCAACCAAACTTATTGAACGCAATACAACTATTCCAACCAGCAAGAGCGAAGTATTTTCGACAGCTGCAGACAATCAACCAAGCGTCGAAATCCACGTAGTACAGGGTGAGCGCGAAATGGTGTCTGACAATAAATCACTCGGTAAGTTTATCCTTGACGGCATTCCTCCTGCCCCTCGAGGCGTACCGCAGGTAGAAGTCACCTTCAACATCGATGCTAACGGTATTCTCAATGTCGTTGCTAAGGATAAGGCAAGTGGCAAAGAGCAGAGTATTACCATCCAAGGATCGGGTAACCTCGACAAAGAAGAAGTCGAAAAAGCCCGCAAAGAGGCCGAGGCGCACGCGGATGAAGACAAGAAGAAGCGTGAAAGCGCTGAAGCAAAGAACATTCTAGACAGTGCAATCTATCAAGCAGAAAAGATGAAGTCTGATTACAAAGACAAGATTTCGGAAGAGGATATTAAGGCTATTGATGCAGCCGTCGAAGAGGCCAAAAAGCACGTTGATTCGGACGACAAAGAAGAGCTCGAAACTGCCGGAAAGGCTTTAAGCGACGCTATTATGCCGATTGGTGCAAAGATGTACGAAGCATCCAAAGATGATGCGGGGAACGATGCAGATTCTGTCAAGAAAGATCCAGAAGAAGCTGAAGTAGTTGAGGGCGAGGTTGCTGAGGAGCAATCAGGAGCAACTGACTCTGTAGAAGGTGAAGTAGTCGACGAAGGGAAGAAATAGCATATTCACGTTGCAGCACAGCCCAAGAACTTAGGCTGCTCGAGCTGCTGCGCTAAGATTGTAATTGCTATCGGAGAACATAATGGCATTCGGAAGAACCTCAACCGATCCTGAAGTGATGAAGATCACTAAAGATATAGATGATTTCATGGATGAGATGCGCGACCCAACCGGTATGTACGTGATGTGGGAAGAAGGTCAGGTTGAGCGGTTACCCAATCCATCAGGTTTAGGGTCGCGTGAGTGGACCTACGATGAGCTGCAGCTTGTAGCTCGCGATGACTCCGAGCTGCTCATCCATCGCCGCTATCGTAACGCCAATACTATTGGACGTATTGCTGTAGCGACAGATCAAGTTCACTTCAAGATCACATTACATTCCGGCAGCATTGATCCCGCGCGGGTCGAGCATACTGAATGGAAGCTTAATCCTGTAAAAGGTTATAGAATTCGTCGATGGACCGGCGAGTGGAGTGCGGACAGGCCACAGATCCTACCAGTTTCAATTGGTACGCCTCGTTTCCGTGATGAGAGCCTCTTGATTCGACAGGCCTTGCAAGAGGGTCGAAATCCACTCCATCGTCGAACGAAGCAACCACTGCACGAATGGCGATAATGACAAAATCGTCCACATGTGTTTTCATACTTAGACGATGGCAGAGCAAGCATACGAAGATGAACCTCAGGATCAGATTGACGGTTTTGCCGTTGCCGCAGCGATAGACGCCTACTTTGAAGCGGTACGCGAGGCCAATATTGGCAGCCCAACTTTCTATGACCAGCCCCGATCGTGGTCTCGGCATCTGGGTTTGGTACAGCGAGAAGCGACAAAAACATGGCTCAATGCACCCGATTCCGATGACACTGACTTGATACTATCGCGCGACACTGTAACCGACACTTTGGCTCGAGGGGTGCGGCGCCGTACCAGCGTACGATATACACTGGCTATCAGAGAAATTGGCAAAACGTTGGCCATCCAGTCCTGGGTATTGGATCCTGAAAACAAAATTGAGGTGCGCATCCCATCAGAACTACCTATGGGCGTTTTTGCACAAAAGGAACCAGATGTGCTAACCACGGTAGCGCCAGGGTTCTATGATGAATGCAAGTTTATTCTGGGTATAGTCCAATCTTCGCGTAAGTTATTTGAAGCACAACTTGGTGAGCAGAGGCCTTCTCCCCTTGATCAGATAACAACCCAGGCAAAAGTACTGCAATTTCGAAAAAGAGCTGAACAAAACTAGCACTCACACCCCTTCGAGTGCTAAAATAGGGGGTGCTATAGTATGAGTATGAATGCGCAAAAACTATCCAAGATGTATCCTATTATTCTCACGGTGCTGAGTGTTATCGGCTTGGCGGCATCTGTTATTTTAACGATCGAAAAAATTGCCATCATCAAAAATCCTTCGCACCACTTAAGCTGTAGCATCAACCCGCTGCTAAGCTGTGGCCCTATCATTACCTCGCCACAAGCCAGTGCATTTGGCTTCCCCAATCCACTTATTGGCATATTTAGCTTTTCTGTATTGATTAGCGTCGGTATAGCTATGATTGCCGGTTCGGTTGTCTCGGCAACCAAACACTGGTATTGGCGGTTGTATATAGCCGGGCATTTTTTTGGTATAGGCTTTGTCGCATGGTTGATTCACGAGGCCGTATACGAACTAAAGGCGCTTTGTATCTATTGCATGGTCGCATGGGCGGTGACTATTGCTCTCAATTGGTATGGCTTCCTGTGGTTAACCGCAAGTGGTAGACTGAAGTTAAACAAAAAATACACTAAATATCGCGACTGGGGACTCAAAAATCACTTTGGTGTGCTCCTGCTGTTTTATTTGTTTGTGTTTGGCTTAATACTCATTCAGTTTAGAACCTATTTTGAAACACTCATCAACTAACTATGAATAAACGCGATTATTACGAAGTTTTAGGAGTCGGCAAGGGTGCCTCAGCCGATGAGATAAAAAAAGCCTTTCGTCGATTGGCGGTGCAGCATCATCCTGATAAAGAAGGTGGTGATGAGTCGAAATTTAAGGAGATCAATGAAGCGTACGAAGTTCTGAAGGATGACAAAAAACGGCAACGCTATGATCAGTTTGGTCATGCCGGTGTTGGCTCTAGTGCGGCCTCGGATGGTGCGGGGGCGGGATATGGAGGGTTCCAGGGTGGCGGTAACTTTGATTTTGGTGATTTAGGTCTCGGTGATATTTTTGAAAGTTTTTTTGGCGGTGGCGGATTTGGGCAATCGGGTGGACAGCATGGTCGCCGCGCGCAACGCGGGCGAGATGTGCAAACAGAAATTACCCTTAGCTTTGAAGACGCGGTTTTTGGAACTGAACGAGACCTCCGCTTAACTATCGAAGACGTGTGTGAGCACTGCAAAGGCTCAACTGTTGAGCCCGGCCATAAGCTCAAGACGTGCGACACTTGTGGTGGTAGCGGTCAGGTAATGCAGGTGCACAGGACTGTTTTTGGACAAATTCAACAGGCAGGCATCTGTCCGACATGTAAGGGTGGTGGCAAAATGCCCGAAAAGGCCTGTATGGTTTGTGGCGGTAAGGGTACACAACGTAAGACACAAACGATTAGCCTAAAAATCCCAGCTGGTATTGATGATGGTGCGACCATTCGTCTGCATGAAAAGGGTGAAGCTGTAGCGAGTGGCGGAAAAGGAGATCTGTACGTAGCAATACACGTTAAGCCGCACAAGAAATTTACTCGTGAAGGCGACTTAATATTATCGACAGAAGTAATTTCCATGATTGACGCGGCCCTAGGAACAGAGATTGATGTTGAAACGGTCGACGGTAATATCCGTATGAAGGTTCCAGCCGGCACGCAAACGGGGACAGATTTCAAATTGTCTAACCATGGAGTGCCGCATTTAAAAAGCGATACTCGCGGGGCACACATTGTCACAATTCAAGTTGAGGTACCCAAGAAACTAAGTAAGCGGCAAAAAGAGCTACTAGAAGAATTCCAATCAGATACCGGTAAAAAAGGATTCTTTCGGTAGTTTTCTGACAGCGAGCTATTTACTGTAGCTTGCCGTTTATCAGACCACCCCATTCGGTGGCTACAAAACCCGTACGTGCTGGTGCGGTGAGGCGCTGTGGGGTGAGTTTTTTGTAGCTAGGCAATCCCTCGGCATCAATAAATGCGCGTATGAGCGTATCAGGACGAGGAGTAATTGTAAGTGGCGCTAGCTGTTCCATATCTGCCGTACCTAACCAGGTAATCCGAACGAATGGATCATTAGGCAAACGCTTCTCCCAGAAGGCCATGAAGTCGGCGCGTTCTTTGTTGTTGAATCCAAGTTGCCGCAGATGGTTGTTTACGGTGCCACGTACTTCGGATTGTTTTACCACGATGCCTGACTGTTTTACATCAGGATAGGCTCCGTGGCCATATCCCTCCCAAAAGAGTGAATCGTATGACTTGCCATTTACGTTTAGGAATCCGCTCGGCCTCGCCAGCGCTTTCCATCCTTGGTTGTAGGCTGGCTCCGAGACGGTCACGTCAGCACCGACGCGTACTGACACTTCAGTGGGTGTAGTTGGGTATAGATAGACAACTGGCTTGGCACACCCGCCGGCAGGTGCAAGCCGCTCTCGGAAGAGGGCAGTCAGTTGGTTGGCTTGGTTCCTGACAAGCAAGATGGGTACTAGCTTGTTGAACTCCAGTGCATCCTTTGGCACCTTTGCATCGTCTTGATAGAATTGTTTGCTCTCGGTGAAGAATTTCTGCAATAGTGCTTCGCTTGTACTTGAGCTATTTGTTTCGTAAAAGGTGTAGTAGGTCTTGCCGGTTGCGTCTTTGGCATAGGGCTTAAGATTGGCGGGATCGCGAATAAGTACCGTGTACATAGTGCCAATTCCGCAGCCGCTAGAATATGTCCCGTACGTGTCCTCATTTTTGCCACCAGCTTCTAGTTGGAGCGCCCCCGGCTCAACATCTTTCACGACGTCTTGCAAGAACACGGCCTGGCTATCAAGCGTGCGAAGTTTATACTGCTGAATCTCCCAGTCTTGCTCTGCTTTTGAAACATCCTTATAAAGTGTGCCTTGATCAGTAACCTCGAGCTGTGTGTATGTGTGGGTGTCGCCAGTTTTCTTGTTAACTTGATACGCAATACTTTCTATTTGCTGATATTCGGTTGGTTGCGCAAGCGTGATTTTACCGTATGTAAGCTGTTTGGGGATGTTGATTTCAGAAAACTCTGTTGTGGCGTCCTCGGTTACGCCGGTCCCCATCTTGGCGGACATACTATACTTGCCTTCGTAGTACAGCATCGACGAGTGCTTTACCAGTAAGCTACCTTTATCCTTGCTGTCAGCAACAATTAGCCCGCTAGGAGGGCCGGACATGCTTGGGCCTTCGGATGCGACAGTAGCCCGAATGATTTCTTTGCCGTCAGCGGTTTTGCCCACCAAATAATAGGCAAAATCAGCTGCAGTTTGTTCTCGGTTTTCGCGTTGTTGCTTAATGGTATCAGCGTCTTTGGATTCGTCAATTTCAATAGTTCGTTCGGCATACGTTTTGCCGTCTTCAAAGAAGCTGTAGCCGGTGACTGCCTTGGGCTTAAGGAACCAGGTGCGACCATTAACGACCTTCGTGTCGCTTTCAGCATTTGTTTGACTAGACGCGGGCTGCGGCGTAGTTGGCGCTGCATCCTTTTTGCCAAGTATAAAATAAGCTGCTGCCGCGCCACCGAGTACGACCAAAATAAGAATCACAATCAACACTATCTTTTTGCGGCTCTTCTTTGGCATACTGCCGTTGTTTGGGTTTTGTGGCGTCATTTCAGTGCTATCTGCGGTGGGCGTTGACCCGCCACTTATCGGGTCATTACTGTTGTTTGGTTGCGTCGGGGTAATGAGCTCGGCCATGTATTTTCCTTTTGAAGTTAAGCGTTAGGGTTATCATACCTCAAGAGTACCTCGAGGACAAACCTGGCTGTACCAGCTTTCAGCTGAGCGTAAGCCATCGCCTCAAGAGGATTAGTTCGGTACAATATCTGTATGCTAAAAATATCCAATCAACTACTCAAAACCGAAGCCGAATCTCGTGGCTGGAAAGTAACTATTGTCGATGAAGCCAACGGCCTACTAGAATATACCCTGCCTGACGGACGTAACTTCATCATGTACAGCCTTAACGGCCCCCTTACGCCTGCCGTCTCCACACGTATAACAAGCAATAAACAACTGCTATTCAAAGTCGTGCAAAACTTAGCCGTACGTACGCCGGCGAGTGTCGATGTTGTTAATGATGAAGATGCTGAAAAACTATTGAATGCCTACGGGAAGATTGTTATTAAGCCACTAGATGCTGCACACGGTAACGGTGTCACGATTAATATCGACAACGCCCAAAAGCTCAAGGTTGCATTGGCGGCCGCACGTGAGTACTCAGACATTGTGATAGCACAGGAACAGGTGTTCGGTGATGATTATCGATTGCTGTTTATTGATGGAGAACTCGCTGCGGCAGCAATTCGTAAACCAGCTTCAGTCGTGGGTGACGGAACGAGCACGGTAGCCGAGCTTATTGAGCGTGAAAACGAGTCGGGTGAACGTGCGCCAGATTATCAGAAACCCAAGAATCTTATTGACGTCGAAGCGGCAAAGCGGTATCTCGGTGAGCGAATGCGCGAAGTTCCGTCAGTGGGCGAAGACTACCAGGTGGTGGGGACAGCAAATATAGGCACGGGTGGGGTGTCTATTGACGTGACCGACAAGGTAACGGACGAAATGATTCAGCACGGTAAGGAGGTGCTGAAGCGCGTTGGGCTTGCCACCGGCGCTGTAGACTACTTGGGTACGCCAGAAAAATTCTGGCTCCTCGAAGTAAATGCTAATCCATCCCTTGGGCTACATGTGTATCCTGCAGAAGGGCAGAGTCGTCCGGTACAAAAACTACTGCTTGATTGGGTGGATAAACGTGTCTAAGCATTTACTTGCAGTAAACTTGGCGGTCAGTTCCATGTTGCGAAGTATGGAGACATTGCGGCAAGAACCTGAATTTGCAAACCTGGGTTTGCTCGTACTCACTAAAACACCTCAAAAATTTGCCAACTTTACGCATCCACAGATACCGGTACGCATTATTGCCTGCAGCTATGAGTCACAAGAAGAAATCGCTGCAGCCATAGAACCATTCATTGACGACGTTGCTGCGGTAATTTGTAGGGGCGATAAACACATACAGTATCTCAGCAAGCTTGTGCCTTTACTGCCTGATAGGATAGTTGTGCCAACCGTTGAAGCCTTGACAATGACAACCGATAAACACTTGATGCGCCAGGCTTTTGAGAAGTATGCTCCAGATATAACACCAGCACATGTGCAGGTAAAAGACTCCAGCGAACAAACTATCAGCAGTATCGAGGCAGCAATGCCATACCCGGTGATAATTAAACCTACAAACTTAGCTTCAAGCATGCTTATTCAGAGTTGCGAGAACCGTAGCGAATTGGCAGTTGGGCTACAAAAGGTTTTTAAGGAAATAATCGGTATTTATGAACGAGAGGATCGTCATGAAACTCCTGAAGTAATTGTAGAAGAGTTTTTGACGGGAGCGTTTTATTCAATTGATGCGTATGCAATGGATGATGGCGACTATTATTATTGCCAGCCGGTGGGTTACTTGCCTGCAAAAAGCATGGGGATTGATGACTTCTTTCTATACAAGCGGTGGATACCGACCGAATTAACCCGTGAGCAGGTAGCGGCAGCCAACATGGCATGTGCAAAAGCTATGAGCGCGGTTGGGCTAACACACTCAACGGCACACATTGAACTTATTTTGACCGCCAATGGCTGGAAGATAATTGAGCTCGGACCACGCATCGGGCGATTTCGTCAACTTATGTATGGCGCGTGTTATGGTTTTGACCATTCGTTAAATGATATTCGCATTAAGCTCGGCAAGCAGCCGTTAATAAAGGACGAACTACAAAAATACTGCACTGCGTACAGCATCTATCCTCATACAGAAGGCACCTTGGTGCAGATCACTGGCGCGAGTGAAGCTGAGGCCAAAGCAACCGTTCAGTATTGCAAACGAGTAGTAGAAGATGGGCAGCCGGCTCGCTTTGCCAAGCATGGAGGATCGGCGCTCCTAGAGCTGATTATTGCCTCTTCTGATCCTGAAGAATACCAGAGGGACTGTGATTTTATCGAGAACAACGTCAGCGCAGTCGTCGAGTTGAGCGCTGATTGACTAAATTTGATTAATATGGTAGTATAAAGGTATCTATTTTTGAGGAGTTATGCATAATATTAAACGTAAGGAGCAACACATGGCTGGATTCCCCACTATCATCGGTCGCGCAGAGTTTATGGACATTATCGATGTTGTTCCATCGGTTCCGGTTAAGATTGATACTGGCGCGTATCGTTCTTCAATACACGCAACAAACATTAAAGAAAATGGCAGCAAGCTAAGCTTCGATTTGCTTGGCCATCCAATCTCGCCAGTGGTCTACCATATGGAAGTTGATGAGTTTGATACGGTAAACATCACCAATTCCTTCGGCAAGTCAGAAAAGCGATACGAAATAAAGATGCGGGTAAAAATTGGCCCCAAAGTATTTAACACGCGTATTACACTAGCGGACCGCAGCAAGAATTTTTATCCGGTACTTGTTGGCCGAAAAATGTTGCACGGTCGATTTTTGGTTGACGTTACAAAAGGTAATGCCGATCGTATGAAACTGCGCAAAGAATTCAACATCGATTCGCCATTAGACGAAGAAGACATGGAGTAGACCGAGATGCGGATAATTATTCTATCCCGCGGACCCGGCAACTACAGCACAAAGCGCTTAAAAGAAGTTGCTAAGCTACGTGGACATGATGTTCGCGTGGTTAACCATGCCCAGTGTTATGTGACCGTCGAAAAAGGTAACCCAGTCGTTCGATACAAAGGTGAGGACATTACTAATGTGGATGCAATTATCCCGCGCATTGGCCAGAGCATCACCAAGTATGGAACAGCCATCGTCCGCCAGTTTGAACTGCAGGGAGTTTTTACCACAGCTAGTTCGATTGCTATAAATAGATCCCGCGATAAACTACGCAGCACACAGATTTTGGCAAAGGCCGGTGTAGGTGTGCCGAAAACAGTATTTGCCCGCGAAACTTCTGACCAACAAGACGTCATCGCGCAGGCCGGCGGCGTGCCGCTCATCATCAAGGTTGCAAAGGGTACGCAGGGCAAGGGAGTGGTGCTGGCCGAAACACGCAAGGCTGCCGAAGCGGTAATGCAGGCGTTTTATGTGGAGGGCGTGAACTTCTTGGTGCAGGAATTTATTGAAGAGTCGGCTGGTACCGACATACGGGCATTTGTGGTTGGGGGCAAAGTGGTTGCAAGCATGAAGCGCCAAAGCCTCGACGATGATTTTCGATCTAATTTGCACCAAGGCGGCGAAGGTAAGAGGATCAAGCTTACCGACGAAGAGCGTCGAACAGCAATCAAGGCAGCACGCACAATGGGTCTGCCTATCTGCGGTGTAGATATGATGCGCAGTTCGCGCGGGCCGCTGGTACTAGAAGTAAACTCGAGCCCGGGTTTTGGTATCGAAAAAGTGACAGGACGCGATGTCGCGACTAAAATAATTGAGTATGTCGAACAAAACGCCAAAGGTCGCCGACGCAAAGATCGTATCGGTGCCTAAAAAGAGCACTAATAACAAGGCAGCATTCCAGCAGGCTGCCAGTAAGAAGCTAGCAAAACAAAAAAACGGTTTTCGTGCTACTAAAAAAGAGAGTGACTTATTCTACTACATTGCATATGGCAGCTTAGGGCTTGTTATTTTGTTCTGCGTGTATGTATTGCGCCCTGCTTTAATCGATTCTATGGGGTCAGAAACATCGCAAACCCGCATTAGTCTAGCGTTTGATTGCACTAATCAGGCTGGTGAGCGAGTTGAGCCGAGTAAGGAATCCCCTGACGATAGCTGCGAGACGACAGACATGTGGCTGGCCGATACGCCACAGGAACAGCAAGAAGGCTTAAGTAATCGTGAATCGAGTGCGGGTGAACCTGGGATGTTCTTCGCGTTTGCAGAAGACGGTGAACATTCAGTGTGGATGAAGGATATGAAATATCCACTACACCTGGTATGGCTCAATGCTGATATGAAGATTATAGATATCCAGTATGATGTGCATCCAAGTACCTACCCGACAACCTTCAAAGCCAGTCAGCCATCACGATATCTCATTGAACTTGATGCGAGCCTTATAAGCCGAGCTGCCCTGCCCTTTAAAGTTGGTGATGCAATATATAAATAGGAATCTTGGCGCCTGTGTACGTATTGCATGTATAGCTCATATATGACAACGGTGTTAGACTAACCATATGAACTTTGAGCTCATTTTAGGTGTTATTTTTTTACTCTTGGTGGCGGGTGTGCTGGCGCTTCGAACCCGGGGTGGTTTTGTGATTTTAGGTTTGTGCGGTGGGTACGTACTAGCGAGTACACTCAGTGAGAATATATTCAACCTCACAAAGACCATAGGGGTTACGTTACCGGGAATAACGCTCGCGCAAATCGTGCAATTAGTTGTAACTCTCATACCGGCAATAATAGTAGCGATGCACTTTTATAAATCCCAGCGGGGCCTTAACTTGTTGCAACAGCTTGCGCCGTCAGTTGGGGTCGTTGGATTGCTGATAGTATTTGCGCAGCCAATCTTAGAACAGTCTAGCCTCAAGCTGACACTACAAAATTCGCAACTATGGAGCCTCTTCAATGATTATCGCACGTACATTATTTTTTATGCGTTATCGGTTAGCCTCATGGGGATACTGCTCGATGGGCACACCAAAAAGCCTAAACGTGGTCGTCCAAAAAAGCACGACTAAGGGTTGGCTAAAACAGGGGTAGTGTGCTATTATTTGCCGGTTAGCCCATATATTAGTATGGGCCCATAGCTCAGCCGGTTAGAGCACCTGCCTTTTAAGCAGGGTGTCGTGGGT
>CAYYKI010000025.1:0-13052 GCA_964440975.1 uncultured Candidatus Saccharibacteria bacterium
CCGGCAGCACGTCGGCAAGCTCATCGATGCCCCCGCGATGTTCTCCAAGATCATCGCCGGCCAGATCGCCAAGCAGATCGAGACCTGGAGCCAGAACGCGCAGAAGATCGTCGACGAACTCGAGCCCGCCCTGGACAAGTACCGCGAGAACCTCCGTGTTGCCAACGTCTGCCAGCAGCGAGCCAGCACTGCCGCCAAGGACCTCCTGACCAACACGAACCTCGGCGCCAGCCCCGCCACGCACTGATGAGTCCCCTCTTCCGAGGTGGCTGCATGGGAATCCCCTTGTATCCACCCGGAAGAGGGCTCGTCGGTTAGTAAGGCTATTGCTTTGCAGCAAAAAACTGAATAACGAGCCCTATTTTATTTACATTAGTTCATTATCAGCTGGCTTGGATCAGAAATAATACCTGCGTCAGCCACACGGTGCGGATCGAACGCAGCGTAGAGGTAATCTGGGTCTTCATCGACCTCATATTCACTCTCTGCAAAATAGCCCTGACAAACCGTACCATGTGGTGCCGTTGATTGGTTTCCTACCAGGAAATTACGATAATCGACTCGTCCGTCGTTAAGCGAGACCTCTCCGCCGTACGTATTAAGAACGCTAAAGATAACTCTGTGCAAAAACTCACTCTCTGTTACGACACGGTGTATGCGAGTTTCTACTTTTAATGCATACAACTCGTCGCCTGGCACATACAGACCCACCCAAGGTCGCTTGCCGAGCATGTACAGCGTATACTCGCCATCGACCTCTAGGTGACCGGCAGGAAAACGCTCGTCTTTACCATCTACGTATTCCTTTACATCACAAGGTTGAAGATATTCAAAATCACGCATGAATGGCTATTATGCCACTAAAGTATTACTTAGCGCAAGCAGCGGGAATCATTGGCATATCCCTGACGGTGCACGCATAGCTGTGCAGCCTATTTAACTAGTCAGTTGAAAGATCTTATAAGTCTTTTTCAATCTGGTCCCAGAAGGCCTGGTCCCAATTCTTGTAACTCAAATTATTTGGATGAAAGCCATCGGGCGCGAAGCCAAAAATGCTTTGATGTTCTGAAGTTTGTTTTTGGAGATCAACCAACGTAAGGTCTGGGTACTTTGCGAGTTCCCCCGCAATGATATCGGAGTGTTCTTTGGCAGTCTGCGTACTACCAGGCCGACTATTAAACAGCGGCATGTTCGAAACATACGTGCCGGCCGGAAGATGCGTTAGTAGTTCGGCGAACTGTTTTCTGAACTCGTCTGGACGACCACGTTTGACGTCATTCGCGCCACACTCGATGGTCACCAGGTCCGGCTTAATGTCCTTAAGCTGTGGAATCTGTTTTGCAAGGCAATCCGCAACCGTTGCACCTGATACGCTGAGGTTTACTATTCTCACCGTTTTGCCAGTTTTTGCCTGAATGCGCTTACTGAGCAGCCCGACATATCCCCGCATCGGACTTGTCGCACCAACACCTTGAGCAGCCGAATCGCCCAGTGCTACATACGTAAACTCACCAGGCTGTTGCGCCTTGCGTAGCCAATACCGCCGATAGGTGCTTACCGTGGATGCAAGCCAGGCAAGACTCATTAGCTCAACTACCGCGAGGACAGCGAAAGTTATTAGAGCAATTTTCATAAAAGGTCTCTTTGCAGATTGCGGTTTATTATTCGACACACCATTCAGTATACGCTTCGTCAGAACGCTAAAAAGAAAAGAGGAGTGTGCAAGTATTTGGGCCGGTGGTAAGTGAGAAAGGAAAGTGAATTTGCCGGCGGGCACACTCCGCACCTGCCGATGGCATTGTAGCTAGGCAATGCTGCCTACCGTTCAAACACATGGTCCGAACAGACGCTACGAAATTGGGGGATACGATGCTCGAGATGGAGGGATCCCCGCTGGGGATAAGGACCCCTCCATCCGAGCGTTGACTTAGTAGTTGACCCACTGGGGAGTCTTGGGAGAACTAAGTCGGGAACTTACTGGTTCGCTCTTTTCATGCATCCCCTCTCGCTATGGACAGGACTTCCTCAATATACCATAACAACTTAACCAGGTAATTACTTCCCCGCAATTATGTGGAAAACCCACTGTAACTTCAAAAGATCATTATTCTATCATGCTATTGCTTTTTACGTTATTATATGCTAATATAGCATTATGACTGAAGGGTCAACACAAAAAACAGAAAACATTACACTTCCAGAAGGACAAGCAAGCTTTACAAAGCTTGCTTACGAAGCTGCACCAGTTCGTACTCTTGAGCAATTTGATGCGGTACATGCAGAGGTACAGGCGTTATTTGAACAAGAAGATGCGCCCAGCTACGGCGCATATCACTTCCCAGGGGTTGGCGATGCCGGACTCACTGCCATTCACGACATCATACCGACCGTCGGTGTTGCCTTCGACCAAACCAGAGACCACGCCGGCTTGCACCAAGATAGCCGCGAGATTAATGCAGCGACGTACTACTATGTAAAAGCTGGCAATATTGATTTTGTGATGCTTATTGGCTCAAAAATATATGACCCGAGCACACTACCAAACGACCGAACTCCTGTACAGCAGCGTCGTCACAGCGATCTGATCACCCATGAAGTCCTTGACAGGGCGCTCGCGAGCGACCCAGAGCGCGCAATACGCGTACGACTTTCGCCAGGTGATGTATTAATCTTTGACGACAGCCAACCACACATGTTCAAAACAGCAGCGGACAGCCCAGACGGTATGCGTCTTGCTCGCGGCTTCTGGAAAGATCAAATCAAACCCAAGGCAACGCAACCGCACAAAGTAGGCGAGTTAGTAACTAAGGTGCAAGCCGGTTAATATCACGCGGGAAGAGTGTCGCTTCTTTGACGTTGCCCAGCCCAATAGTTTTTTCAACCAGCCTGTCGAGCCCATAACCACAGCCACCATGCTGCGGTAGGCCAAACTTAAAGGCCTGCAAATAATACTTGTACCCAGGGTGATCGACGTCCATGCCGGCTTTTTTCATTTGTTCAATGAGCTTTTCGTACCGATATTCACGCAATGGTACCGTTGCCAGTTCGAGGCCGCGGAATAGTAAGTCTCCCCACAAAACCGTTGTTGGATCTTCGGGGTTTACCTGGTGATAAAACTTCATTGCTTCAACCGGAAAATGCGTTGCAAACACCAGCTCAGAGCCTTTGTTCTTTTTGGCCCAATCACAAATCCATCGCTCTTCATCAGGAATTAGATCTTTCTCGGCGGTTGTATCGGTGTTGTTGGCCTTAGAGTACATTTCATGTATTTCGGCCACGGTAAATTTAGGTACCGCATTCCCAACCACGAGTTGTGGAGCATTGAGACTCTTCAGGTCATCGGCGTGCTCGTCGTACACCCGTTGCAGCACTGCAATCGTCATATCGCCAACCATGTCGAGCACTTCGTCATGGCTCTCAACAAACCCCATCTCAATATCAAGCATCGTTACTTCGGATAGATGCCGCGTCGTTGCACTCGGTTCAGCGCGAAAAGCTGGCCCTATTTCGAATACACGCTCAAAAGCCCCTACCATCATCTGCTTGTACAGCTGCGGGCTCTGTGCCAAGGTTGCTTCTTGTCCAAAGTAATCAAGCTTAAACACTTCAGCACCACCCTCGGTTGCACCGGCTAATAATTTGGGTGTTTGTATTTCGACAAATTCTTTTTCGGTAAGATACTCCCGTACATACCGGTTGAGAGAGGCACGAATTTTAAAGATTTTTTGCTCCTGCAAGTTTCGAACATTGAGCGCGCGAGTTTCGAACAAGGTATCAAGATTTTCGGATTTATGCCCAATCGGCTTATCTACCTCAATGGTTGGCTCATCGGTCACTGGAACATCAATAGTAATTGTTGGCTCATGCAGCTCTGCACCGCCTGGTGCCCGCTCGTCCTTAAACACAAGCCCTTCAATGGTCACAACTGTTCCTATTTGCATACCTCGTAGCTTTTCAACTTCTTCACCTTTTTCAACCAAAACCTGCACCAAGCCACTGCGGTCACGGACATTAATAAAGTTCAATCCGCCAAGTAGGCGTTTTTTGTGAATCCAACCTTTAATAGTAATTCGTTCGTCGATATGCGATACAACATCGCGGGCAAGTGTTCTCATTTGACTAACTATACCAGTTTTGCATCTGTTAGGCTACTGTATGGACGCACCGCCTCACCCACTACAAAAAGCAAAGCTAGGATCGATACCTGCAAAGGTTCTAAGGATTTGTGGTTTTTGTGCTTTTTGCACCTTTATGGCATGACAATGCTATACTGCTACCATGGAGACGCCGCCAGTAGCCACAATACGACGGTCCGAGGCAATACTCGTGCGCGCCAATGAGATCATCGAGGAATCAGACATCACCCAAACAATGGTTGTGCGCGACCATATTGAACCATTGGGCAATGGTTATGACCTACATTTGGCAGATACTACTGTCAACGGTCGTATGCGACAGCAACACCTTGCGGTCGTTCGCCATACAGATACACAAGCTAGTAGTAGCCGAAAGGCCCTGTTGAGCGTCAACCTGCGGCAACTTTTTGCTGGCAACTTTGAAGGGCAACGCTATGCCGGTTGTCCAAGTGTCGATGAACTTTGCAGCGGAATTGACGTCGATGACCCAATGCATACATTACTAGTGCTCTCACACCTGGCTGGAGATTTGAAAGGACGCGAAGTAGCCGGAGATTCGGCTCCGTTAGGCATTATAAGCGAGTATGTTGGCGCACTCATGACCGCAGCTACTGTTTCGAGCGCCGAGAGACTCGAGCGTCGCATTGACGACGAGCAGAGGGTGCGACTTATTCGCTCAGAACATGTCGTTGGCACCTTTGCCCTACGACGCTGTGGCTTTGAGATTATTCACCCAGAAATCGGCATTGGTATTACCAAAGGGAGTGTAACCACACAAGTAGAACGGAACCGCTATGCACTTGAGAGCTTTCAACGCCCCAGTGATGACGCCGACTATCGGGCACTATACGCAAATCCTAGTCGCAACGTAAGCAAGAGTGGGCTGAGCGAGGCGCATTTTGACCCATTTGTGGTCGACTTATTGCAGGAGGCCGAACAAACTTTTCGCATGCGTTACCTTCGAGCTGATTTTGTAGCGATGGTCGAACATGGCTTGGACAAACTCGAGCGACTTATCGAAAACGAACGAACCCAAAGCCCATCGCCCAGCAGTATTTATCGTACTTAAGCCGCGTCAGACTTAGAGATTTTTAGCGTCGCTTCCTTTGGGCGCTCCTCAGGCGTTTTTCCTGCACCAGTAGCGGAAGTGGGCGGCTCGTCGTGAGCACGCTTAGCTTCGGCTTCAACCGGATCTGGTTGGGATTTTTTATCCTTCTTGGCAGCCAAGGCAGCAACCTCGCGCAAATCATCATACTTATCAAACTCATCAACTATCTTGCGACCAATGAGCTGTTCAAGAATGTCCTCGATGGTAATCACGCCAGTCATTTCCTGGAATTCATTCACCACCACAAATAAGTGATGTTTAGTGCGCAAAAAAGCATTCAGTGCATGGTTGAGCGTCTGCGTCTGGTTCACAAAGTACACATGCTTATCGTAGACGTCTTTCACTTTGCGCGTATCACTCTTGGCGGCACCAACGAGATTCTTTAGGTACAGAGTGCCGACTACATGATCAAGGTCACCTTCAAAAACAGGAAAGCGCGAGAATCCAGAATCGTGCAGCTGCTTTAACAGTTTTAGGTCTATGCGAGCCTCAACATCCACACCTTTCACAACCCGACGCGGAACCATCACGTCACTAATAAACTTGTCGCTAAAACTCAGCGCATGGATTGCAATACTTCGCTCATCTCCCGTCATCTGTATGTGGGCAGACTCACTATCGCGAACCAGCGACAATAGCTCTTCTTTGCTATTGAATGGTAGTGATACATCCACCGGTCGACGTACAAACCAGCCACGGAGCACTACGACAACTGGGGTGATAAACACCAGCGCATCGTTAACATACGGCGCAACGAGTACAGCTAATTTTTCGGCCTGTTCGTATGCGACAAGATAGTTAAGGGCGTAGCTCCCAATGAGCAAACCAGTTGCCGTAATAACAACCGCTACCGGTGCCCAAAAGTCCCATGCGAGTATCAATACCAAACACAGCTGAGCGACTACAACCACTCCTCGAGCGAGCCAGCCCGTCTGATGTCGCTTGGTAAATAGTGGCTGTAGTTTTACGGCATTGGTGTCTTTTATCGCAGCGCGCTGCTTGATTGCAAACAGGCTTTGACGTCGAAGCACCCGCAGAATTGCCGTTGCAGCTATAAGGATGGCAACGAGGACGGCTGCAAGCAAATAGACAAAAGCAGTTTTCATTGCCTCCATAATAATGCCACCGAGCCGTAAATGCTACTGTTCACTTTGCGTAACACAGTAAATGCACTATGATTGTGAGACATAGACGGAGGTAGAAATGTCAAAAAACTTTTGGATCATCTTGGCGGTTGTGATTATAGGACTTTTTGGAATTTTTAAACTAACGGGCAGCAGTGGCTCTACCAGCAAAAGCGATAAGTATGCAAATGGGAATATCTTTGAAGTAAAAGAATCCGACCACAAAGTTGGCGCAGGAAATAAAAAAGTAACCGTTATTGAGTACGGGGACTTTGAGTGTCCTGCCTGTGGTGGTTTTTACCCCATCATGGAACAAGCTCGAGAAGAATATAAAGACGATATTACCTTTGTGTTCCGACATTTCCCGCTTATTAGCAGTCACAAAAATGCTCAAGCCGCCGCACGAGCTGCCGAAGCTGCAGCCAGTCAAGGCAAATTCTTTGAGATGTATAACCAGCTTTATAGCACGCAGCAAGACTGGAGCAGTATTTCAAACGTTCAAACAACCTTTGATGGATTCGCACAACAACTTGGCCTAGACATGGCTAAATACAAATTAGATTTTGCTAGTGAAGAAATAAACAACCGTATCGCAGCAGACTTTGAAAGTGGCAAAAAAATCGGTGTTAGTGGCACACCGGCCATATACATAAACGGCAAGGCGATTAGTAACCCAGGATCATATACGGTTTTCAAGCAGGCACTGGATGCAGCTATTGCCGAAGCCAATCCAGGCAGCACACAACCGACCCCAGCCAATACTGTTCAGCCCGAAACCGCCCCAGCCCAATAGCAAGTCAAAGTATCACAAGCTCATCAAGGTATTGTCATTTTGGTGTTTATGTGGTATTGTAGGGTATCTTTTGAAACCTATTCAAGGGATGGATTTTCACAAGTAGGTAGTTGAGAGCGAACCTAAGTATCGGCGCCCCGGTATTTAGGCTCGCTCTCATTAGAGTTGAGTCATAGATTGGGGACCCCCATGAAAACCATGCGACTGGTCGACCGACCACCGCTGTTCGAAGCAACCATCGTGCTGCCCAAGGATCACGGGATCACCTGGGAGCAGCTGGATCGTGCGCTGATGGAATGCTGTGACTGCGAGTGGCGCCTGAACAGCACCGCACTTGGGCTGGACTTCCAGCGCGCTCGCAGCTACGCGCCAAAGCGACGCTTCCTGCGTCGACGGCCCAGGCGCGCTCCGATGGGATTCCATCACAACGGTCCGCGCGTGCGCATCGGACTCCGTGCCGAGAACTTCGAGGCGTACCTCTACACCGACGGTGGCGAATCGCGTCACAGCTTCAGCGCCACCGCACCCTCGAAGATCATCTTCATGAGCGGTACCGAGGACGACCTCTCGCGCCGCCAGGATCCGAACGTTGCCATCTCGCAGCTACGGGTCATCCAGGTCATGTTGGAACACTGGATCGAGGACTATGTCGATCGCCAGATCGATGAGGTCGAAGCCGCCTGAACCGCAGCTCACCGATACGGTAGTGGCCGAGGATCGTCGCCCCCGGCGAACCTCGGCCACTACCCGGAACCAAGAACTCCTACCTACTTTTTACAATTTTTACGCCCATAGTATTGATTGATTTTTATTAACAAAGGTGGTATAATCAGATGTCTTTGGAATTTTCAAGGATGTATTTATTGACAAGTAGGTAGCTGTACTCCTTCAAGTATCTAAGAGCGAACAAAAGCATACTGCATGCGTGCTTTTGCTCGCTCTTAGCGGAGTTGAGTACCACAGGAGACATGATGTCTGCTTCCCTGATGACCGATGACGGCACCGATGCCGAACCCCCCGTGTGCTCCGTCCCGTGTTACGACACGAGCTACGCCGCGCTCTCGCCGGCGGCAGCCCTGCGGCTGCTGCGCTGTGAGGCGTACGCTGAGGCGTGGGAGTTGTTCCTCCTCCGCTTCGCCTTCGACGGGCCCATGCAGTCGAACTTCTACCTGCTGCTGTTGCAGCGGCTGACGAAGGGCGACCAGCTGGACGCGACGAACACCGAGATGGCGAACCCGGCCCTGGACTTCTTTTCGGCCGAGCTGGCCGACTTCACGGAGGAGTTCGCCAACGCCCTGGCCTCCAGCGATCCCAACAAGCGGATCGAGGCCTTCATCAGCTACGCCAGCATGCTGGAGTTGCTGCACGAGCTCGGCACCGAGCTGGCCATGCTCAAGCCGAACACGATGCCCCGGCGATTCGTGCCGACCGATCTGGTCGTCAACGCCGCCCTCCGGCTGCGTCACGAGATGATCGTCAATCCGGCGCATTCCGTGTCGGACGTCATCACGCTGCACGGAACATGATCTGAGCCACTCGGCTCATCAGCCTGGCGGCCGGAAGTTTGCTGCACCCCAGCCCAGCACTTCCGGCCGCCACCGCACCCCTCCGTAAACCGCTACCTACTTGTTCTCAAACTTTTTATGACACAACTTAACTTTTAATAGCAATGTATCGTTGCCAACTTGGACGCACTACTGTGACTTCCAGGCTCTTAGACGGAGAAGAAATCACCTGCACTGGTATCGACCTACCTATTGGCAAAGCCAGCTGATCAAGTGAGGGTTGCGGCGTACGGTACACGTCAGTGATAAGCGGCCGGCCCATTGAGTGTAGCTGCCAAATAGGCTTACGTAACGCTGCCGGTCCACGTACTAACCGCAAATTAGACCATGTGCATGTGAATACCACAGCAAACAAAACAATTCCAAAACTCATTTTTACTCCACACGTTTGTCTTTTTTATAGAACGAAAACCAGTCTCTCACAGCAGGTGACGCGTGTCAAGCTTATGCTAAGGTAGATTTGTGCTGTTTACAGGGCACAGTCGATTTACTTTTTGATACTGCAACTAAACACCTTCATGCTTTTCGTCATAAAGCATAACTAGTTTGATACGATGTAAGGACGTGAAGAAATCTAACCCTAAGCCCCTGTATCAAGTTGACGCCGCTACAGCGCTCCATCAGCTAGATTCCGGATTATCCGGTCTCAGCCCAGCTGAAGTTTTTCGTCGTCAAACAACATACGGCCTCAACGAGCTACCCAAGCCGCATCGATCGATACTGGGTCGATTCATCGAGCCGTTCGCTAACGTTTTCGTCATGGTGCTCGTCGTGGCAGCCAGTGTCAGCTTTATACGTGGCCATCGCTTGGATGGCGTTATCATATCCTTGGTTATCGCCTTTGATGTTGGCATCTATTATATTCAGCAATTTTCGGTCAACCGCGCACTACAGGCTTTGCGTAAACATGACGTAAAGCGTGTGCATGTTCGACGAAGTAACAAAGTACGACAAATAGAATCATCGCAATTAGTCCCAGGCGATATTGTTATTCTTGAAGAAGGTATGAAAATACCGGCCGATGGTCGACTTATCAACTTAGAGCAATTGCGCATTGACGAATCAATCCTAACGGGTGAATCGCTACCCATTCACAAAATCCTTGAGCCTCTAACGGGCAAATACGAATTGTACGATCAAAAAAACATGGTCTTTAAGGGGACGTTAGTGCAAAGTGGTGTTGCACAAATGGTCGTTAGCGCCACTGGTGGCGACACGGCACTCGGCACCATCAATAGCCTCGTCACCGAAGCAGCCATAGACAAAAGCCCTATCGAAAAAAAGATCGATAGATTAGCGAGCCGACTTATATATGTCATTTGCGGCATAGCAATGACCGTGTTTGTTCTGGCTATTCTACGTGATATCGAAACAACCGAAGCTTTGCGCTTTAGCCTGTCCATCATTGTCTCGGCTGTACCCGAAGGCCTGCCAATCGCTATGACCGTTATGCTGTTTATTGGTGCCAAGCGCATGGCCAAGGCTAAAGTGCTGGTTAAAAAATTTGCAGCTATCGAAACGCTTGGTGCGCTTACGCTCATCGCAACTGACAAAACCGGTACGCTCACAAAAAACCACCTTTCTATCGCTGAGACCTCACATATTCATGAAGATGATGCGGCGTTTACCCAAGTAGCACTAAAAAGCGTGACCGGATTTGGAGATAAGCATGCCGATATTATTGATGGTATTATCCATGAAAGCTTTAGCAAGAACTCTCGTAGAAAACCTATCGGTAAAAAGGTTAAGGACCTGCCTTTTGCCCAAGGCCTACGTGCAAGCGGCGCAGTATGGCGTGAGGATGATACGTACACACTGTATGTTAAGGGCGCGCCAGAGTCGGTGCTTTCAAGTAAGCATCGACAGCTTACTCAGCAAGCAGCAACCTACGCCAAACATGGCTATAGAACACTCGCCTTTGGCCACTTAACGCTTCCGTCCATCCCCGACAAACTCACCGCTAACCACATTAAGAAACTGCAGGTAGATGGCATAGTGGGCCTTAACGACCCGCTACGGCCAGAAGTAAAAGACGCGATAGCAGAAACGCGCGCTGCCGGCATTAATGTAGTGATGCTCACCGGTGATCATATCGAAACCGCAGGCCATATTGCTCGGCAAGCTGGCCTTATTACGTCCCAGGAGCAGGTTACAAGTTCGAGCGTACTAGAAAAAAGCGGCAAAGAAGTGCGACAGGCCCTTGCCACTAAGAGCGTCTTTGCGCGCGTTCTGCCAGTGCATAAATATCAATTCATGAATGCACTTAAGGGCCATGAGGTTGTAGCTATGACCGGTGATGGCGTCAACGACATACCGGCTCTCGTCGAAGCGGATGTAGGCCTCGCTATGGGAAGCGGCACCGATGCTGCTAAGGACGCCAGCGACCTCGTGCTACTTGACGACAACTTCAGCACACTCGTCCACGGCTTAAGACTAGGGCGCTCTATTATCGCCAATATTCGCAAGGTATTGTTCTACCTCCTCGCGACGAATCTGGGTGAAGCTCTCACCATGATTGGTGCTCTACTATTTAATTTGCCCCTGCCTGTTACGGCCGCGCAGATTTTATGGATCAATCTAGTGACCGATAGCATGCTCGTAATTCCTCTCGGACTCGGAAATCCAGAACGACAGCAAATGCGGCAAGCGCCACAGGACCCAAAGGCACCATTGCTCAACTTTCGTCTGCTGAGTCGGCTTGCGATGGTATCTATTATTATCTCTGCACTAACATTAACGTTTTTTAATCAGAGCCTGGACCAAGGCGAACAATACGCGCAAACGATTGCGTTCATGGTGCTCGTCGTTAGCCAATGGGCCAATGCATTTAGTGCCAACTTTGAATTCCAGTCTTTCTTGATGATTTTTAAACGCCCAAACTACAAGTTAATACTCGGGCTAATTTTGGCAGTTTGCATGCAGGGCTTAGTAATGTTTGGACCGGCAGGTGATTTGCTTGAGGTTACCCACTTAAGCTGGAGTCAGCTGACACCAGTCATCATTATTCCGATGCTCGTTGTACTCATAACCGGTGACCTGCACAAGTTAATCAGCCACCGGCTCAGCAAACGTGCCTCTTAAGTATACTTTTCCAAACTAGAAGCATGCGCAAACTACGCCTTTGGTACTTCTTATAAGCTGGAGCGCATTGGCGATTTATATCGTTTTTTGACATACTATAACGAGGCACAAGTAACAAACATGCACGCAAACGTATTCAACGAAATCAGTCTCATTATCACCCTAGGTGCAGCGATTGCATTGGTCATGAAATTGCTCCGTCAGCCACTTATTATCGGGCACATCATTACTGGCGTCATCGCCGGCCCATCACTACTTGGCATTATCCACGCGGACACCGCATTTGCTGGGCTAAGCAATATGGGCGTTGCACTGCTGTTATTCATTATTGGCTTAGACCTTAACATACGAGTTTTTTCTAAAGTTGGCAAAACCGTGCTCATCACCGCTATTGTACAAATAGGAACAATTTCTAGCCTGGGCATGTTAGTGGCACACCTATTCCATTTCGGTTTACTAGAGTCGCTGATCATTGGTGTAGCGCTGGCGATGAGCAGTACCATAATTATTGTTAAGTTACTGAATGACAAAAAAGACACCACCCGCCTCTATGCCCAAATAGCTATTGGCATTTTGCTCCTACAAGACCTGGTAGCAACCATAGCCAAGATAGCATTGGCAGCAAAAGGCGGCTCGTCGAGCACAACCGTCACAATAGATATGCTTGCCGTGAGAGGTGTCTGCCTCGCCATTATCTTATATATCGCCGGTCGCTACATCGTGCCACTGCTCACAAAACAGCTTGAGTCAAACAAAGAACTCATGTTGGTTTTCGCACTAGCTTGGGGGCTTGGTTTTGCAGCACTGTTCGAGCGCAGCGGATTCTCTATAGAAACTGGCGCGCTGTTTGCTGGTGTGAGCCTGGCAAGCCTACCATACAGTGGCGAAATGGCCTCACGCCTGAAGCCACTGCGAGACTTCTTTATCGTGATCTTCTTTATTACCCTCGGGCAAGCCATGTCCCCCGACAAGTTCCTTGGCGTTTTAGGTATTGCCGCCGCATTTAGTGCCTTGGTACTTATATGTAAGCCATTGACCGTTATGCTGACGATGGGCGGCATGGGCTACACCAAACGCGCAAGCTTTAAGTCCGCTATTGCGATGAGCCAAATAAGTGAATTTTCACTCGTATTTATGGTTGCAGCTCTCAGCTATCAGCTTGTTTCGGAGCGGGCATATTCGGCTATCACCCTCACTGCGCTGCTCACGTTCGCAATCTCTACCTACCTTATTAAATACGATAAC
>CAYYKI010000026.1:0-12355 GCA_964440975.1 uncultured Candidatus Saccharibacteria bacterium
ATTGAGAGTACCGACGGTCGGTAGTGTGCGTAGATATCGAGCCCAACGCGCTTCAAGCTCGCCATTGCTTGTTCCATAGAGGCTTCGTGGTTGCCGCCAGACAGATACAGGGGCAGGGCAATATTTTCGAGTACTGTTAGGCTGGTTATCCAGTTGTTGGTTTGGGTTACCATGCCAAAATGCTTGGCTCTAAACTTGGCGCGCTCATCCAGCGAAAGGGAGTATATATCTGTTCCTCCTACAATCACTTTTCCCTTTGTTGGTGGCAGCAAACCAAGTAGCATATTGAGCACGGTTGTCTTGCCCGAGCCTGAAGGTCCGTAAATGATAGAAAAGCTATTGTTAGCGACCTCAAAGTTCACGTTATCCAGGACCGTAACAAGGCTGTCCTGAGCCTGGAACGATACGCTGACGTTTTGAAACTTAATTATTGGTTGTGCCATGATGCATTAAAGTCCAAAGATGCGCTGCAAGGCATCGAATATTATATTGAATACGTTTTCAGAACCTCGTCCTATTATAGCAGTTATGCTTTCGGAGGTTGAGGTGTTATTTCCCTTGTCGGTGCTCAACGCAGCCACCGTGAATATGCTTGAGGTAGGAAGCTCAGAGACGACCACGGTATGTTCGGTGGTGAGCCGATTATCCTCAGAAGATTTGTTGGTGAGCGTTGCACCTTGGCCAATGCCGAAGGCTACCTGGCTACTAGCAGGCTCATCGGTTTTCCAGGTGACAATTATTTGGCCGCGTGCTTGCGATCCATTCCCGCGGATTGCTGTTTCTACTACGACATCACTTACTTGAGGTGGTCGCGTATCAAGGGCTGTGCGGAATGTTTGTGTGTCCGAAGTTGCAACATTGTTGTCTTTGTCGTGCGACGAGGCGACGAGGCTATATTCGGTATCATCGGCAAGGTTGCGCAGTATAACTTTGTGCTCACTGACGAGCTGAGAATCAAGAGTGGTGCTGCGTGAGCCGCCGCTTGGCCCATAGCTAAGTTCACTGGTTGCGGGTACATTTGTATTCCAGGTAACTTCCATAGTGCTGCTTGGTTCGTTCGCGACTGGCTGGAACCGGAGGTTGTTGATGCGTGGTCGAGCTGGTGTCGTAAAGCTGTACGTGTTGCCCTGGTATTCATTACCGTCACTATCAAGACCATTTATCTTAAAGACATAGCGCGCTCCATCGGTTAGGTCGCGCAAGGGAATGGCATAAGATGATTCACGTGATGCGGTGTTGATAGACTGTACACCACCAAAACTGTCATCGCGGCCATAGTACACAATTACTTTGCTGGCGTCTTTCGCCCTAAAGCCGATATTTGCTGCATTGGCTGTAACCGACACGGGGGCGACTTCACTAATAGCAGGTGGAGGGGTAGTGGTAAATGTTCGTTCGCTTGATTGCCCAGTATTGCCATCACGATCAGTCCATTTTGCGACATAGTAATAGGTAGTGTTTGGCTGTAGGTTTGTTAGGGTAACCGAGTGAGCCGAAACCTGGCTAGAATTACCCACCTCTTCGCTGCCATATTGGCCGGGGCTTGTACCAAAGGCTACCTTAGAATCGCTATCACGATCAGTAAACCAATACACGGTCGTTTTTTTCGTGCCAACATCCTTAATTTTTGGTTGGTCGGTGTCAGCAGTTAATGCGGCTGGTTCAGTAAATCGGCCGGTTGGCCTGAGGGTTACCACGTTGCTGGCTGCACCGCAGCTTGCTGCATTGTCACATGCTACCACTTTGTAGTAATAGTCAACTTGGCTAAGTCCAGAGTCAATAAAGCTCGTATTACTGCCGGATGTTGATCCAACTTGGCTAAAGTTGCTGTTGTCGGTAGACCGATAGACACGATAGCCACTCACGCCACTTCCACTCAGCGTTGGCGCGGCCCAGGTTAAGGCAAGTTTCCAGGAACTGGTGGATCTGGTTGATACATCAGAAATGTCTAGGCCATTGGGGGCTCCTGGGGCAGTTGTGTTAGCTGTAAATGTAATTGATTCGTAGACGCTACCATCAAAATTACCGGCTACGTCATCGGTTGCGATGCGGAATATGTTATCGCCCTGCATGGTAGCATACGGTCCAGATGCAAGTTGCTCTATGCCCTTGCCGGTCCAGTTGCAATTACTACCGTTTGCCTGAATTTCTTCGTTGACAGTCCAGCAGTAATTGAGTTCGCTGATTGCGTTGACGTGGCTAGTTGGGGGGTCCCAAGTAAAGCTGAACGCGTTATTAGTGCTACTCGTAGGGTTTACTTGGAGATTTTCAGGAGCTTGGCCGGGAGCCTGCGTGATAAGTATTGTTGCATTAAAAGCACTCTGGTAATTCCCAGCATTATCCACTGAGATTAAAAAGATAGCATTGGCACCAGCTATGACATCATCCAGCCTGTCCGCATCCGCAAGAACGGTTGTAATTTGGCCATTTGACGCCGGAATGACATCAGTGGGGTCATCGGCACGACCGCTGCTGTGATTGAGTCCATAATAGTTGTTGTCTGTTGACGGATCGCAGCCATCAAAGCCACTGATCGCGGATGTCACACAGTACTTAAAGCCGGCAGGTCCGGCGTCAAAGTCGGTAATACCAGCGCCGCCAGCAGTCAGCCAGCTAACAGTAAAAATTTTGCTACTGACTGCAGTAGGTGCGGAGAATAGGGTAGCAGCAGAAGGGGCGCTATTATCGAATCGGAACTGTGTTGTGGTTGCTTCACCTACGTTGCCGAAGGTATCGATGCCCGCTATCTTTATGTAGTAGGTGGTTCCTGTCGTCAGAGATCCGGTTAGGCTAGCATTGCTTGGTAAGTATGTATTTGCAGTAGCAAATGCGCATGCATCCCCAACCTCAAGAGGGCCCGTACCCGATAGCATTCCAGCGGTAGTCTGGAGTGTAGCGTCACTGTTAGTGCCCACGTATGCACAATAGCCCGCCATGCCTGCATCCCCGATATCCGTAGTTGATGGCCACGAAGCGTATGGTAATTGGTTGATCCAGCCATCGCTGGCTATTACCGCTCCACTGGCGTCTCCTCGTCGCATTTCTAAGCTCGCAATAGGGTTTGGGCCGGTGCTATCAATCCGATAGTTAAGGGTGATGCTGTTGAGTTGAAAATCTTCTCCGGAATCGGCAGCGAGTGCAATGGAATACTGCGCATACCGATCTACGCTCGCGCAGGCATTGTTTGTATCGATAGGATCTCCCGATTCTAAACCTGGACATGTATACCATTCCGAGGCCCCACTCATGTCACTATTTGGTGAGGTGCGCACCTGCACGAGCGTGTCGCCGGATCCACTCGTCGTGAACTCAATATCATCATAATGCGCAGGTGCACCAGCATCTAGTATGCGGGATTCCACTAACCCGGTCTTGCCACCTTGATGCTCAACGAGTCCGAAGTAGCTATTAAAATCAGAACCCAGGTCTGTAACCGTAAGGTTGCTGATCACCATTGTGGCAGGAAAATTAGCACCAATTACTGAAATATCTATCCTAAAGTTGCCGGTGGTTGCATTGGTGGTAACATCAATATCACTTAATCGTGTAAATGATTTTCCTCTATCAAGACTGTAAAAGTAATCATGTTCGCCGGCGGTATTGACGGTTGTTTTGAATGTATAGGTTTGGCCGATTGAAAAGAGATTATCAGGGCTAAACGCCACGGTATCCATGTTTCTTGTAGCTATACGGTGCTTGTTGTTGCAGTCTGTCGCATTCGCGCTTACGGTGTCGTAATAAGTACTAGATACATCTAAGGACATGCCGCCGTTGTATGAGTTATTGCAGGCTATGCCGTTATACTGCATATCCCATATTACTTGTTTGGCTGACACTGCAGGGCTGAATGACTGCTTGGAGAGCAGCCAGTCAAAACCAGGCTGATTGGCGTTGAGCGTTACGGCTCCATTAGATACGGCAGGGTTAAAGCCTCCGGCATCCGTCCAATTGTCGTAATTGCCTAAGTCAAATCCATCTTCAAAAACCACTGCAGCGGTGTTTGAGGTTGAACTAGCGCTGCTATTGCCAAAGTACATATAGACTGCGTAGGTACCATTGGCACTCACACTTCCTGTCTTCAGCCATATACGTGCGTTTTGGCTGTCGGTCTTATCAAGTAGATAATGCTGAAGGACTGTGCCAGAACTGTCGGTAAAGCGTAGGTCAGAGAAGTCACTATTCATACCTGGCTTATAGGTAACGAACAAAAGCACTGACTGGCTACTGACGGCATCGCCATTATTTTTGAGGGTTATTTGTTGGCGCCTTGTCCAGCTAGCGTCACAAGTAGGGGTGCTATTGCACCAATTACTTATATTGTTGTTTACAATGGTTAGCTGGCCAGGTGTTGAGTCGTTAATATTGATACCAGAAGCGTATTGATTGGCTCCTGTGCCGCTACCACTAGACCAATCATTTTGGACGAAACTTGATAGTACCGTTGGCGTGTTGCTGCTGTGTAGGAGCAAGGATCCAACAATAAGGACTACTGCAAAACCAAAGGTTCCAACTTTGAGGCGTCTCGACATTTTAGAGCTTTTCAAATCACGCTTACCATGAAAAAGTTTGGATAGAGCTGGTCTAGTGTGATGATTGAATCTTTTGTGCCGCATAACTAGTTACCTATTCCAAATATCTTTTGTAGGGCATTGAATATGAGACTGAAGACATTTTCTGATGCGCGCCCAATTATCGCCGTTTGAGTGTCGCCGAGCTCTCCGTTACCGGCTTTGTCTGCAGATATTGGTTGTATCTGGAAAATGCTTGAGGTTGGTAAGTCAGATATCACGACGGTATGCTCCAGTGATAGTCGGTCGTCTCGGGCGGTTCGGCTCGTAAGTTTTCCGGCTTCACCTTGGCCAAATGCCACTTGGCTGGTAGCGGGTTCGTCGGTCTTCCAGCTAACGATTATCTGGCCGCGCGCTTCGCTACCGCTACCGCGGACCGATGATTCAATGGAAATATCGCTGATTTTTGGTGGGCGCGTATCTTCTGAGGTTCGGAAGGTTCTCGTTTCGGATGTGGCCGTGTTGCCCGCTGCATCCCGACTAGTTGCGAATAGACTATAATCTGAGCTGTCTTCTAGTCCACGGATAGTGATGGAATGATCTGTTTTGAGGACGCTGTCTGCCAGATCTTTTGCCGCACCGTTACTCGTTTTGAACGTCACCGCAGAGTTAGCAGGTACATTTGTTTTCCAGGTTACCACCTTGGTGCTGCTTGACTCGCCCTCTACCGTGTTGATAGCTAAGTCGCTGATCCTTGGTCGTGCCGGCGTTGTGAATGAGTAGACATCGCCTTGATACTCATTACCTTCGTTATCCAACCCGTTAAGTTTAAAGTAATATTTAACTCCATCATCGAGCTCAGAAACATCAATCGCATACGTTGATTCCTCATTTGAAACATCAATTTGTTTAATGGCGCCAAACGATTCATTTTTGCCGTAGTACAACTTAACCTTGCTCGCACTAGACACCGTGAACTTGACAGAGGTACTAGATACTGTCAAGTTGTCGGGCGAAACATCTTTAAATGACGGGGCAGGGAGTGTCCTGAAGCTATGTTCCTGTGATTGTCCGGTGTTGCCGTCGTCGTCGGTCCACTTTGCAATGTAGTAGTAGGTTTTGCCAGCCTCTAGGTTGGATAGATTGACACTGTGGCTGGCCGTTTGCGTTGAGTTGCCAATTTCTTGCGCCGCATACGTACCAGGACTTGTTCCTAGCGCAATGCGTGAGTCGCTTTCGCGGTCGGTGAACCAATACACGGTCGCTGATCGAGTCGTGATATCACGCTCCTTCGGCTGGTCGCTATCTGCAGTTAATCGCGCAGGTTCGGTATATCGGCCGGTTGGCTTGCGAGTGGCGGATGCGCTTGGTGCACTACAGCTACCAGCGTTGTCGCAGGCTTTAACTTTGTAATAATAATCTAGCTGACTTAAGCCGGCATCGACGAAACTAGTATTGCCGACGGCGGTTGATCCAACCTCGCTAAAGGTGCTGTTATCGGTTGAGCGTAGTATTTTGTATGACGCTATGCCTGACCCCGGCGAGCTTGGTGGCGTCCAAGAGATGGCTATCTTCCAGGCGCTTGTGGCGCGGATGGACACATCAGCGAGCTCAATGTCTTGTGGTATGCCGGGGGCCGTTGTGGTGGCGGTGAAGGTTATACTGGTGTGCTTAGAGCTATCAAAATTTCCGGTCATATCCTTAGTTGCAATTCGAAAGGTGTTAAGTCCTTGCTGTGTTGCATATGGTCCGGCCGCGAGCTGTGTAATGCCGGCGCCGGTGTAGTTGCAGTTGCTGCCGTCTGACTCAATTTCTTCATTCACTGTCCAGCAGTAATCTGTTTGGTTGGTCGCACCAAAGAGCGTAGACGGTGGGTCCCACTGGAAGGCAAACTGATTGGTTGAACTACTGGTAGGAGAGACAGTTAGGTTTTGAGGTGCATCACTCGCCACATAGGTAATAAGAAATACTTGGTTGAGTACCGTTGAGGGATTCCCGGCATTATCAACTAGAGCCACGGTGATGCTATTGACTCCCGCAACCGCATCATCTATTCGGGCGTCATCAGCGGCGACCGTGGTGAGCTCGCCGGCAGAAAATGGCACCACATCGGATGTATCGGCAAGGATTCCGCTCGTATGACTTGATCCGTACCAGTTTTGGCTACTATAGCTGCAGCCATCAAAACCAGATATTAGGGTGCTTACACAATATTTATAGCCGGCGACGCCTGAATCTTCATCCCCGACAGATCCGCCAGTTAGCCATGTAACGCGAAGGCGCTTTGAATTGATAACGGTCGGTGCGTTATATAGCGTGGCAGAACTTGGGGCGCTGGTATCAAGGCGCAATCTGCTTGAAAGCGTGGTAGCTGAGAGGTTTCCAAAATTATCAACGGCACGTACTCTTACGTAATATGTTTGCCCGTGGGTGAGGCTGCCGATTTGATCGGCGCCACTGTTAAAGTTTGTGCTACTGACGGCATACTCGCAGGCGCCATTGGTCTCGATAGGGCTGCTAGCGGTTATGGCGCCCTTTGAGTCTGCTGGATCGCCTGCCTCATTAGTGCCGAAGTATATACAATATCCAGCAATCCCTGAGCCACCTGGATTGTCAGAGCCGGCAGTCCAGCTTGCGTATGGCTGGCTGGTGCTTGTCCATGCGTTATCAGCGATACTCACACCGGCAGGGGCAGTTTTAACAACTAGGTTACTTGCGTTGGTAGGAGCTACAAAATCGCTTTCGTATTCAAAACCAATGCTGGTTATGTCTAGAGTCGCGCTGCTGTCGGTTGCAAATTCTGCATAATAGGTTGCGTATTGCCGTTGATTTGGTGCGCAAACGCTGTTACTAAAAGCTTGCCCGCTCTGAATACTCGGGCAAAGTCGAGGGTCGAGTGTTAGTGACGCACTACTGGATGTAACCGGATAGAATACCATATTGCCTGTCCCGGTCGATGTGACTTGCATGTTTCCGTAGGTTGCTTGTGGACTGCCTTGATCGAAGAAGTTTGCCAGTAGGATACCAGTTTTGCCGCCTTGGTATTCTTCTACGCCTAGCAAAGCATCAACCGGTGCCGCGCTATAAGATACAGGATTGGCAAGCGTGATGGTTGGCGCATTGGCATAGCTGTTTATCCTGATTTTGCTATCCGAAGTATCGTCAAGAATTGAAGCATCAAGTTTAGTGTAGCGCTGTCCGCCATTGGTGCTGATAAAGTAATCGGCTCCACCTGAGGTGTAAGCAATGTACTTGATTCGGACATAATCGTTATAGATGCGAGGGGAATTTGTGATGGTGCTACTGGTGCTGCTGTTTTCTTCATAGACGTCGTTGGTTTTATAGTACTGAGTATTTGTCTCGTCACAGCTGTTCGGAGTTCTGAATTTGGAAATGTAACTTGGCGAGGTGTAAATTCCAAAGAGCTCACGAATCTCACCACAGGGCACATCAGATACTTGCGCCTTAATATCAAACTCATACGCTCGGTCCACCGATCGGTCAAAGGTACTGACTGAACTGAACAGATACGCATCGTTAAAACTAAATTCCCCACCAGATAAACTCCCCGGTGAAATATCAACTGGTCCCTCAGCACTCCACTGGGCGCTGAGAGGCTCGGTTTGGAAGTCATTTTGGATGGTAACAACGCTGTTGGAAGTGGTAGAGCTGGCAGCATTGTTGCCATAGTACATGTACATGGATGTAACGCCGTAGCCACTGATTGTCGGTATTGTAACGATGAACTCGGCCTTTTCGCTATCGGTTTTTGTATAGCGGTAGTAACTGAAGTCGACCAGGCCGGTATCGTCGACAAACCTAATGTCGTCAAAATCGGTTTGCATATCTGAATCATAGGGAACGTATACCTTAACATTCCTGTTGGAGTAGGCGTCGTTTTGGTAATTACCGATACGTACGATTTGCCGTCGACTCCAGCCAGCGTTGCAGCTCCCGCTATTGCACCAGTTCGTGCTGTCACCAGTGATGGTAATGTGGCCAGCGTTACTGGTATTTATGCCACTAGCCTGAGCGTACTGGTTGGTTGTGCTGCTACCGACGCCTCCCGCCCAGTTTGTTTGCGCTTGTGTATCAAGCGCGAGTGCTCGATGATTCGTTAAAATAACCAGCCCAGTTGGCGCATAAAATATAATCAGTAATGCTACGGCAAGCAGCCGCTTTCTTGTATTGTGACGCGTTTTTTCGGTGTGACCAGCATACGCTACCCCTCCCATGCGGGGGCGTCGTTTTGATAGACCTGTAATGGGGTTAAAAATCATATAGTGCAGTACTGCTAAAGCTTATAAGAATTTTAACAGATTAGTACCTCGAGGAGAAGTAACTAATATTTCTTTATGGCTGTGCCTTGAGGTAGGTAGAATAATTGCGTATTTTTTTGGGCGGGCATGTGTATTAACACAGCAGTGTAGTGAAGCTGACTTTTGCGTTTTTCTTCAGTCGACAGGCGGCTGTCAGCTTGTGTAGCAAAATAACTATCAGCAGTTTTTTGGTCATCAAAATAATCTATATAGAAATTGGCAGACTTAGCGTTCGGGTAATCGCGATACAAGCTGTTTAGGACTTCATCGTTAACTTTAGTTACTCGCTCGGCTGTTTTTTCGGGCGTAATTACGGCAATGCGAGCTGGCAAGGGCTTGGTGCGATCGGGGAGCTTGGTCATGGAGTACGTTAGTGCTCCGGACGTTGGTGCTTTGGCGACTTGATCCTGATATGCTTGCGTAACCTGGTTAAGCGTTTGGCTATCGTTTTTTGATTGGGCGGGGACGGTTTTTTTGTGCCAACGAGGACCAACCAAACTTACCGACACAATCAGTGCAAAAAGTGGCACGAGAATGCTTTGCCGAGCGAAGCGGCCAAGTAGTGGTTTGAATCCACTGGGCTTGATAATGCTTAAGACCAGCAATGGTACTGATAGACACAATGCTACCCCAAAAAAATAATCCAAAACCTTCCTCCGTTGCGTAACCAGTATACTAGATTAGTCCCCGTCCTAGCTTGTTTTTGGTCGACGTGGAATAAACTTGCTCGTCTTTTTTGCGTATGCTTGATAGCTTTTATTTTGCAGCATCTTTTTTTCAAGCAGGGGAACACCTGAGACAAAAAGCAAGAGGTAGGTAATTGCCATCGGGCTAATTATGGTCCACCACGGAAAGGGGAGGCTGCCCATTGCGATGATCCAAATACCCCACCACATAGTAGCTTCACCAAAATAATTAGGGTGCCTACTATACTGCCATAATCCTTGTTCCATTACCTTGCCCTTGTTGCTGGTATAGCGAAGGAATTCTCGCAACTCGCGATCAGCTGTTGATTCAAAAAAGTAGCCAATATTCCAGATAATAAAACCTATGCACAATAGCCACCAACCAAGGGTGCTGACATCGTGACTGTTTACATATATCACCGGCTGCACAATGACAAACATCAATAGGGCTTGCAGAAGGTACACTTGCAGATACGCCCGCCACAGGGCGTGCTTACCCCATTTGGTTCGCCATTCTTTGTAGCGCCAATCTTCACCTGTATTTTTGAGCCTTTTTACGAGATGCTTGAAAAGCCTAAGCCCCCATATGGTCACAAGCAGGGTAACGACAATATGATTCAGGCTTAAGACCGGCGAGCGAGCGATTGTATACCAGGCAACAACTACAAAACCGAGCCCCCAGAGTGGATCGACAACTGCATTGTTCTTTAGTAACTGACCGACGATAAACGCGAGGTGAAATAACCCAAGGATAATAAGCAATGATTGCCAAACCATACTTAAACTCTATCATAAGCAACACCGGGCTCAGCTTCAGTTTCCAAACATGATATGGTATGAGTATGGAAAATAAGCGTCCCCCAGTTGCCGAAGTAACCTTTCCGGATGGGAGCGTTGTTCGATTGACGACCGGACCGGGGGTCAAGCTGAGCGGTGAAGCGTTATGTGAGTTTGCAAGGGTGTGCTACAAGCCTGAACCTGCCAGTGTGGAGCTGGTTGAGCCAGCTGATGACCTAGATAATCAGCCTACGTAACATCAAAGTATTTTTGGGCATAAAAGGCAAAAATACTATTCGTCCAACCAAAACCAGTTTGGCTCGGATACACACCTTCCCTTGGCGGGTTATTTGGGTTAACGACATTGTACTTTTCGATAAATTCGCCATGATTTTTGAACCATACTAGGTTGCTATATATCCATGCATGGGCAATCTGCTCAGCTTCGGCATGATACCCATAGCGTTCCAGCCCTTCGGTAGCAATGTAGTGTAGCGGAGCCCAGCCGTTCGGGTAGGCCCACTGAGTTTTCATAGATCCAAATATACTCATATCAACGAGTGGCCGGCTGGTGGCTGCGAGCCCACCTTTCTTCAAAAATTTAGGCACGTTTTTGGCCATGCATTCTGCCTGCTCTTCACTTGCCATACCAGCCCAGAGTGGAAAATAGGCAGCCAGAGACCAGACGCCTGCTTGTTCATGCTTCACATAGTTGTAGTCAAAGTAACCCTTTCGAGTGTTGTTCCACATAAGGGCGTCTACTTTTGCATGACGAATAGCCGAGCGTTCTAGCCAATCAACCTGGGCATCTTCATCGTCCGCTATCTGGGCGGCGCGGGCGAAGTCGGTTTCGTACTTATATAGCAACGCGTTAAGATCCACTGGTAGATAGTCAAGGCATTTACGCTCAAAACGCGTCGTCATATCCCAGCCACTTTCCGCTTCGGCTAAATCATGCAGCGCATTAATATCGTAGTAGCGGTTAAGACCATCAATTGCGCGCCAATGCGGGTGATGTTCGCTCATCCACACCTCTGCATATTCTTTTTGGGCGATTGCCATATGCTTAGCAAGCCAGGTTTTGGATTTATTACCCCGCTCGTATACCAAAAAAATATAGCTCGTGAGTAGTGGGGGATGTGAGCGACTTGTAAAGTACATGCGATTGGCAGTTGGGATCATGCCAAAGCGCTTAAATAAGTGCATGAGGTTTTCGAGCATACCCTCTATCATTGCGAGCCCCTCAGGTCCGTTATAGCCGACGCTGGTAAAGAAGCTGTCCCAGTAGTACTGTTCGGTAAAGCTAAACTCAGGACTCGGGGTAGCCGGGACGATGTATGGATGCGGCACGCCAATGAGTGTCGCTGAATCCTTGGGACTGGCGTGCTTCATCTCACCCCAATGATTTTTAATATAGGCAACCGCTTTGCGAACGTCGTCAGCATCGATGGCTGGCTGTTTGGATAGGAGTGGTAGATTTATTGGCATACTAATGAATGTATGCTGCCTGCTCTTCCCATTCAAGTAGATTAGTCGGGTGCTTTATGTGAATATTCACGTTTACAAGACATTGTGCATGCTTGTTATCCACATGTGCCGCTACTGGTAGCGTTCGGTACGCTATGGGTGGTGTAAAAGTAACGGCAATAATACTATATGCAACCCGTGAGCAAAGTGCTTAACTAGGAGCACTTAACAAACAAAAAGGTGGAATCACGTGTGATTCGTGAGCTGTGCCGCAACTGTAAGCTGACCTTCCCAGGTCGGTAAGCCAGATACGCCAAGTAAATATTCCCGAGCAGGATCAACCCAGGGTGCTTTGTACCCGCTTTATCCTCGCTTTGGAGTAGCGAGGGTTTTTAATTGTCAGAACATGAACGGTTAGTCGTAGGCCAGCAGCAAACAGCCCCTTATGTGGTGGCTGAGCCTAAACGAATTGATGCAGCTCGCTGGCCGGTAGCTGATAATGGTGATTTGCATAGCTGGCAGTACCATGTGTCGACAGAAACACTACCATCTCTTACAGACGGTGCGTTATTAGCGAACGATTACTTTGCTGAAGCGG
>CAYYKI010000027.1:0-12123 GCA_964440975.1 uncultured Candidatus Saccharibacteria bacterium
CCTCAACGTCGGCGACGCTCATCGAGGAGGCGCTGAAGGAGGTTCGCCCGGATCGTCGCCCGATCGTCGACAGCAACTTCCATGCCTTGCTGGCGTGGTACGAGCACGAGTTCGGCGATCACCACTTCGTGTTGGCCTGCTTCAGTGGCACGGTCAAGCCGACGTACCCGATCACCTACAGCTACCACCCGCACAACGACGACATGGTCGTCGTGCCCGGGCTGGATGCTCACGATGGACGGCCACCGCAGGTCGGTGCGCCCATCCAACGGAACTTCCGGGTGGCCTTCAGCGCGCAGCGCAACGTCGCCATGCCACACAGGGTGTCGTACCGCGACTGGATTGCGCGTGATGCCTGGTGGGCTCCCGACGACGTCGCCGGCTTCTTCGACAACCGGGACGGCGCTCCGAACTTGGACTACGCGGTCCCGCTCGAGGTGCTTGCCGGCATGCAGCCGTCGTTCGACGGCCGCGAGTTGATCGACGTCATGGTCGCCTAGACCACACCGGCGCCACATCCAGCCAAGCTCGTTCCCTCGGGGTATCTGCCACAAATACTGGGACATCCAGTACAGATACACCCGGGGGAACAACTACACACTAGGATTTAGATGGCAGACCTGAGGTCTGTTTTTTGTTTGCAAAAAACCGCCCATTTATGGGCGGTTTTGCTCCTCGTGCAACGACGTTCTAGTTGCTAGGTGGCAAGATAACCGTATCGATCACGTGGATAATACCGTTGGTTGCCTTGATGTCTGTTTTAGTAACCGTTGAGGTGCCGTTAAGCATTACCTTGCCGTCCATGACGGAGATGGTGATGTTCTGTCCCTGCACACTCTTAGCACTTTCAAGCCCAGTGACCTGCTTAGCATCCACTGCACCAGATACTACATGGTAGGTGAGTATGTTCTTTAGCTTGTCTGGGTTGGCTTTGAGGTCGGCTACGGTTTCGGCTGGTAACTTGGCAAACGCTTCGTTAGTTGGCGCAAAGACAGTGAATGGACCGGTGCCGCTTAGTGTGTCGACCAAGCCGGCTGTCTTAACGAGGTCTACTAACGTGCTAAAGTCACTGTTGGCTGACGCGATTTCTACGATGTTCTGCGTAGGTGCAGCTTCGCTTGGGTTGTTAGTATCTGACTGGCTGGTCTCAGCTTGCTTGGTGCTATCGTTATCATTGCCACGACTGGCAAAGAACCAAATACCTCCCCCAACCAATATCACGACTGCTGCGAGGGCAACGAACATATTTGTTGATTTGCTTTCCATATTTCCTCCTTAGTTATAACGGTTAGTCATGATGAACTGGCGAGGTTTATTACGCCGGTACCCTCCTTTCGATTGCGCGGTACACAAAATCTGCAATGCTGTTGACCAGTTTCTCGCGTTCTTTACCTCGAGGTGGTTTTGGGTAATATTCAAGCACAAAGCCATTAATTGCATGGGTGATGACTTTCGCTTGCTCATCAATATGTAGTGATGGGTCAATATCACCGCGTTGTATTCCGGCTTTTAGCACTTCCTCGATATGCAGGTATGCTTTTGCCGGAACGTATCCACCCTTTATTTTTTTGAAAGATTCACGGTAGTGCAAATAGTACTTGAGCACAAACACTACATCCTCGGCATGTGCGAATTGAAAATCTATTCGTTGTCGCAGATCCTGTAACGTACTTTCGGCCTTTGGTAGTTTTTTACGTTCAATACCAAGCCGGGTGTTCGTAGTGTCAAAGACTTCTTTCAGGAGCACGTCTTTATCCTTAAAGTAATGGTAGGTGACTGAGGTTGATATGCCTGCTTTTTCGCCTAGTGTACGCATGCTGAGGCCGTCGTAGCCACTGCTGGCAAATATTTGCTTTGTTTGTGTATATAGCTGCTCTCGTGTTTCGTTGCTCATATCACGATTATATCGAACGTTCGTTCTATTGCAAATGTTTTTATTGGAAATTTAAAAGATAGTCTAAAGAACTGCATGTCGCATGCTAACTTACGATACTGCAAGTATCGTACTATCTACTCGCGTCTTAATGCATCAATTGGGTCAATCTTTTGCGCGCGTCGAGCTGGGAAGTAGACAACTACTAACCCTATAAGCACCATGAAACCAACCAAACCTACCGACAAGAGTAGTGGAGTTGAGAACACGTCGAACTGTTCGACGGTTCGCGATTCAGCCGCTTTATTAAGGATAAGGTTTACTATTTTACTCGTACTTATTGACAGTAATATGCCAACGATGCCACCAAGCAATGATAGGAGGAGTGCCTCGTACATGAATAGCCTACGCATGTCCTTGGGGCGTCCACCCAGCGTTATCATGAGGCCAATTTCCTTAGTTCGTTCAAGCAACGATATAGTAAGTGTGTTAAGCATTCCTAAGACAGCAACGATCATACCGATGCCACCAAAACCAGCCAGTACGATATTAAAGAACTTAAATAGCTGATTAATCTGGGCGAGCGTATCAATGGGCGAGCTTGTTTGTAGGCCGTTGCTTTCGATTTGTTTGCGTACTGCCGGCACATCGGCGATGTCATTTACGACTACCTTTACGTTTTTGTAGCTTTCCACATTAATTGCATCGAAAATGCCGTTAGAAACAAATATCTCGTTGTTCGATCCAGAGTCGATAACTCCCACTACGGTAAAGTCTTGCTTGATCTCTGTTTTAGCTGCCTTCACGCCAATGATTGGTATGACCGCCGAAAGCTTTTGGTCAATGGCAGCTTGTGGGTCATTAATACCAAGCGACTTAAGCGTGGCAGTGCTGACGACGATTTGACTGCTATCTTCTTTTTGCAGCAAACGGCCCTTAATGATGTTCAATGAGGTAAGGCCCTGAAATACAGGATCAACACCATAGATTACTGAATCTATCTCGCCGCCTCTTGCCGTAATACTAGCGGGGAAAGAATACTGCACGCCCAGTTGCTCGACGCTACCAAAGGTTCGAATTTTGTTAGTAACTTCAGGGTTCAGCTTAATGATATTAGAGTTGGGGCTGGACACTTCGATAGCTTTTAGTGATGTATCGCCAATAACTTCGTTAGTTACTATGTGCTGTAAACCAAGTCCAAACGACACCAAAAAACATATTGAGCTAACACCAATGACTACACCAAAAACAGTCAAGAATGAACGCAACTTACGACTAAAAATATTTCGCCACGCCATATAGATGAGTGTTCGTTGCGGGATGCGTGGATGATGTTTGGCAAAGTATTTTTCAAGCATGATTCTTAACCTTTGAAAGTCGTTTCATTCGCGCGCGCATATCATCGATCAGTCCTTCGGTAGATTTGGTGGTCTCGCTATGCTCAGATACCTCAATTGTTCCATCATGGATATGGATAAGGTAGTCGGCAAGCGCCAGATATTCAATATTATGCGTAACAAGGATGATGTTTCTCTTTAGGTCACGCTTATAACTTGCGAGTAGTGCCATCATCATGTCGCCATTGCGCGTGTCCAAGTTGCCGGTGGGTTCGTCGGCAATGATAACTTGGGGGTCATTGATGATTGCGCGGGCCATTGAGACGCGCTGCTGCTCACCGCCAGACAGCACGACTGGGCTCTTTTTTGCATACTTTGCCATATCGACTCGGTATAGTGCCTCCATGGCTACCTTATGTGCTTTGTCGCGTTGATATCCCAAGAAGCTGAGCGGTATTGCTACGTTTTCCAGCACGCTCAAGCTGTTCACCCAGTAGCTATGCTGGTATACGACGCCGAGCTCGCTGGCCCTAAAATACGCTTGATCATCTGCGCTTAGGCTGTAGATATCGGTGCCATTAAAAGTGACAGTTCCTGTAGTTGGTGGCTGAAGGGCGCCCAAAATATTTAAAAGAGTTGATTTACCAGATCCAGATGGACCATAGATGATGGTGAGGCTTTGCTTTGGAATGTCAAAGCTGGTCGTATGGATAACCGGTATGGTTTCTTCGCCCACAGTAAAACTTTGGGTAAGGTTCTTTACGCGGATAAGTGCGTCATTCTCGTTCATAGGCCAAATACCTTCTTGAGTGTATTAAGGACGATATTCAAAACGCTATCAGACGCGCGGCCAATAATGGATGGTTGCTTGGTGCCATTGCCGGCGTTTCCGGACTTATCTTTTGATACCGGCATGATGGTGTATACCTTGCTAGTCGGTAGCTCCGAGACGATGACAAGGTGTTCGGTAGTAAGGGTTGCGTCCTCAGCCGTGCGGTTATTGAATGTGGTCGCACTCGAGCCTTCGGCATAGGCAACTTGGCTCGTGGATGGCTCGTCGGTCTTCCAGCTAACGACTATTTGTCCGCGCGCCTCTGCGCCAGAACCGCGCACCGATGGTTCAATGAGCACATCGCTTACTTTGGGCGGGCGAGTATCAAGCGCTGTTTCGAATACTTGCCTGTCTGAGGTTGCCAGGTTGCCGGCTCCATCGCGTCCTTGCGCGATAAGGAAGTATTCGCTGTCGTCTTCGAGTCCTTTCAGCACCATCTCGTGTGCTGTTTTAAGCTCATTGTTGGTAAGGTCGATAGTTGTGCCGTTGGTCTTACCGTAGCTTACACCAGTGGTAGTCGCAATATTCGTTATCCAGGTTACTCGCTGTGTGCTTGTCGGTTCACCTTCTACCGGTTGGAAGCGAAGCTCTGAGATGCGTGGCCTTGGAGGGGTGGTAAGCGAGAAGATGCTGCTTTCGTATTGGCTTCCTTCGTTGTCGTACATCACTAGCTTGTACAAGTACTTTGTGCCGTCTTCAAGATCAGGCAGTATTGCACTATAGGGTGATTCTTGTGCTGAAGTATTAATCGATACCGCGCCACCAAATGCATCACTTTTACCGTATATGAGCACTACTTTTTGTGCATCCTTAACAACAAACTGGACTGTGGCAGAGTCTAATCCGAGCTTGATATTTTCAACCTCCCTAAGTTCTGGTGCGGGTGATGTTTTAAAGACGTACTCTTGGCTCGTGCCGGTATTGCCATCTTCGTCAGTCCAGCGCGCCTTAAAGTAGTAGGTAGTGCCGGCAGCTAAGTTATCGAGCTGAATGGTGTGGGCGGTGACTTGACTTGAGTTACCGATTTCAGACGCGCTATATTCGCCGCTTGAAGTTCCGATAAGAATCTTTGAATCGCTGGCGCGGTTGGTTGTCCAGGCTATCTTCGCTCGTTTGGTTGTGATGTTGGTTACTTCTGCTTCAGAGGTTTGTTCTGCAGGTTCGGTGAATTTACCGGTTGGGGTATCGCTAACAGTTGTACTATAGGCACCACAGTTATTAGCGCTGTCACAGGCGCGAACCTTATAGTAATACTCTTGTTGACTCAAACTGCCATCAACGAAGGAGGTGCTACTGCTGGTTCCTACTTGACTGAAGCTGCTGTTGTCGGTTGAGCGGAAGATTCGATATGATGCGATACCGGCACCGACATCGCTCGGCTGATCCCAAGTAACCGCAAGGCGCCAATTACTAGTCGTCTTGACAGAGACGTCGACGATATCGGCATTTGTTGGAATGCCAGGTGCCGAAGTATTGGCAGTGAAGTTAACTGATGCATAGCTTGAATAGTTGATAGAGCCAAAGTCGTCCTTACCGACGACGTAGAGCGTATTGACTCCGGGTTGAGTTGCAAACGCAGCCGCATCGAGGTTGGTTTGGCCTTGTGCCGTGTATACGCAGTTACTGATAGTGGGCAGTGCGTTGACAGTGTAGCAGTACGATAGCTTGTCGGCATTACCTGTAGTGGTGTTAAAGGTGTTTGGCGCATCCCAGTCAAAGGCAAATGAGTTGGTGGTGTTGGTAGCAGGAGTGGCTTGGAGGTTTTGCGGTTCAGATGGAGCACCCGTTGTGTTGATACGCAATACTGCTGTTACGTAGCTGGTAGAAACATTCCCGGCCTGGTCCCAAGTTCTGAAGTAGATTGTGTTTACGCCGTCAACCAACTCATCGTAATCCGTTGGGTCGAGAGTTGTGTACGTGCCGTCGTCTGTCAAAAGGTCATTAATATCGCCGCTGCCAGTGTGGCTATCGCCGTACCAGGTTCCACTAGAGCCAATGCGGTACTGTAAGCCAGCGACAAGTGAATTGCTATCACTCGCAGCACTTCCGCCAGAAGTTGGCCACGTAAGCGTCGCCGCTTTACTGTTCAGGAATCCAGATGGCGCTGAGATAAATCCAGGATTATTGGGAGCAGTATTATCAAACCTGAACTGGAACTGTTCCGAAGACCCAAACACATTGCCGGCTTGGTCAATCGCTCGCACATTTAAGTAGTAGGGGCTATTGGACGTGGTGATTGCCGTGCCGAGATACCCAGAGGTGGCAAGATCTAAGTCTGTGCCGCTGACGGCAAACTGACAATTTCCACCGGTGTCCAATGGGCTAGTACCGAGCAGGCCTTTGGTGGACATGGGGTTAGAGCTGCTTGTTTGGCCAAGGTATAAGCAATACCCCAAAATTCCAGACCCATTATCACTCCCAGCCGTCCAGCTAAAGTATGGAGCACTACTGTTTGTCCAGCCATTACTGCTAAGTGTAGCCCCGCCGTTGGTTTTTTGGGCGACAATTGACGACGCGTTTGTAGCCGGAGCGACTATGTCAGAAGTTGCTGCTAGACCGACACTATCAAGTTGCACCTGTTGGGTGCCGTCGCCAAGCAAAACAGCTTGCCATTTAATACCATTGAATGTAACCGGGAAAGTCGAAATATTGCTATCTATAGTTGATACGCTGTTTGAATCCGCGGTGCTATTGGAAGTAGCCCAACTACTACCATTCCAGTATTTCCACGAGCTTCCGTTGTCGCTACTGAGCCGATATGTTACCGTTCCGCCATTGGTTGTTTCGGTGCTTGTAAAGTTGTCCCAGTTGTTGACGCCTTCGGTCCTGACGGCATCATTGAGCGTGACGGCTTGTCTTGAATTGCTGTAGGGCTTTGACGTAAAGCTGGAACGCGCCGTATTACTAATGCGGACTTCGTCAATTGCACCATTGAAGTAACCCTGGCCATCTCCAGAGGAGGCATTCCCAAAATTACTACCAATCAATAAGGCTAGGGAATTATCAGGAGTTGCTGCGGTACTTGCGGATGCCTCTTCGGCTCCATTGATGTATAGCTTTGCGGTCGCAACATCGCTCGTAACAGCAAAATGATACCAGTTATTTGTAAAGCTACTGGTTGTAGATTCGAGGTAGGTGTTGTTGCCAACCGACCAAACGTTTGCATCACTATTGCCGGTTGTACCGGTACCGGCGTAGAGCTTGCCTTTATACGCGGTCATGGTTGGTACTGTTTCAATGGTTCCACCACTCCAGCTGCCGTTTACGCTATCTCCAGCGGTTTGGCTCCATGTTGAGCCATTGTATTTCCATATATCTCCATTACCTGCAGTGCTTGCTCCAGTACCGATATACAATTCACCATTATAAACAGCACTTGAAGCAACCCGACTATATGTTCCGTCCGGCCAGCTGCTTGCTGCACTTGCACCTGCAATTTGACTCCAGCTCGTTCCGTTCCACCGCCATACGGCGCTATTTAAGGCGGTTGATTCAGAGACGCCCGCGTATAGCTGGCCATTATAGACGGAGAGTGTAGCAATCGCATCAGAGGTGGCACTTGACCAACCACTGTTTAGGTTGCTGCCACCACCTATTTGGGTCCAGCTGCTGCCGTCGTAGCACCAGACGTTTCCATTACCAGCTGTGTTTACTGTTTCGGTACCTGCACAAAGCTGATTATTGTAAACAGCCATCGCCGGTACCACTCGTTGTGCAGTGGTCCACGAGCTATTGGTGCTGCTTCCACCGACTCGAGTCCAGGTCGTGTTATTCCAGCGCCACACCTCTCCGGCACTACCAGTTGTCACGCCAACGTATAAGTTGCCACCATAGACGGCCATGCTATCTATGGTCGTTGCTGATGCCCAGCTGGACGTCAGTCCGTCACCGCCGACTTTGGTCCAGCTACCACTGGTGTATCGCCATACTTCTCCGTCACCAGAAGTTGTCCCGAGGCCAACATATAAACTTCCATTATATGAAATCATGCTTGTGACTGATTCGTAGGTATTGAAGGCCCAGCTACCATTCAGCCCTTCTCCTCCAACCATTGTTGCCGTAGATCCGTTGTATTCATACACCTCAGCCGCTGAAACGCCTATCCCAAAATACGCTTTCCCGTTGTGGGTGGTGCTTGACACAACCGTGCCGATTTGGTGTCCACCCCAGCTGCCATTCAAGAATCGTCCGCCTATGTAGCTCCAGTTACCACTCCCTGGCCACTCCATGAAGTAGGAGCCGCTACTGGTTGACCCCCAACCAACGTATACTTTGGAGTTTGCTAAAGCCAGCCCAGTAACACCGGCAGCGCTCGGGAACCCGTTGACGCCACTTGCACCCACTCTAGTCCATGTCGTCGAGCCCGTTAAGGTCCATACTTCGCCAGCTGCACCAACATAAACAGTTACATATAAAGTTGATCCATCGTTAACCATCGATAAAACCGATGATCCAGTTGCGCCCCAGCTACTATTTAAACTGTCGCCACCGATTTGCGTCCAACTTGTACCATTCCATCTCCACACTTCGCCGTCGCCTGATCCTGTTCCAAGTCCTGCATACAAGCTACTCCCCATGACGGACAAAGTTTGAACTGTTTCATAATTCGTATTCCAGCTACTGTTAAGACCGTCGCCACCGATTTGCGTCCAACTTGTACCATTCCATCTCCACACTTCTGCTTCTGTGGTTCCCGAACCGGTTCCCGCATACAAATATGTGCCGTCGCTTGCAAGCGAATACACTGCTTCATAATTCGTATTCCAGCTACTGTTTACGCCAGTGCCACCGATTTGCGTCCAACTTGTACCCCCGTTATATTTCCAGACCATAGCGTCGTTAGTACTGGTACCCGTGCCAACATACAAAGACCCGCTATGGACAGACATACTTGTTATGTATTCCATTGCGTTACTGGGGCCAGTTCCGTCGCCACCAATTTTGGTCCAAGATGTGCAATTTGTTGTAAGTTCACAGGACCACACTTCGCCGTCGCCAGCTCCTGTTCCAAGCCCGGCGTACAGCGCAGTGCCATTAATTGCCAGCGATCCTACAGCTTCATAGGTATCGTCGGCCCAGCTACTGTTTACTCCGTCGCCACCAACCATTGTCCAACTTGTACCATTCCATTTCCACACTTCACCTTCGCCAGTCAGTATGCCGGTGGTGGTCGCATATACATCCGTACCGTAAGCGATAGAAGGGCCCATAGAAACGTGCCCAACAGTCCAGCTACCATTCAGGCCATTACCGAGACGTCTGGTCCAGTTGTTGCCGGCGGATGCGTTTTGTGCCTCGTACGTTAACTTCCCATTTGTACGATCCAGGCCGACGGAATAGCTGCCCTTGTTGAGTAGGCCCATCGATTGGCTTGATGTGTTGTTGAAGGTTGAAGTTGGCTTAAACCAGCCTTCGAGGGTGTGTTGCCCGGTAATTGACAGACTACTGGAATCAGGTGCACTGAGGTTTTGGTTATTGCCGTTTAGGCTTGCGGCGTTGCCTAGGTTGCCGGTTCCCCAGGTAGGTGCGGAACTGGCAGTCGCTGCATTGTTATTGCTTGAACTGTCTGCAATCGAGGTGCCACTGATCTCATCAAGGTGATATAGCGCTGAAGTTGATGCGTCACTCGTATAGGTTTGTGGCTTGAGCCGAACCGCACTGCCACTAGTCTCAAGTCCGCTATCCAGCGTATAGTTGCTGGCGTTTGTAAAATCCCAAGTGTCATTGAGGTCAGCCGCGAAGACGCTTTTAATGTTGTTGAAGGTCATAACCCCAATAATCACCAGGTAGATTACGGTCGTAGTAATATTTACATGACTGTGCCAGCGCCATTTGTGCCATTGTGCGTATTTTTTGTCACGTGCCATGAGTTTTTGGTGTGGCTTTTGTGCAACTTGATAATGCAGTCGCTTGGCTTTATGTGCTGTCCTACGAGCTGACTTCGCGGCTAGCTGGCCAGCTATTCTAGCAGATGATTTTGCAACCCTACCACTATATTTTGCCGTCGTTTTTGCGACCTTAACACCATGTCGAGCAACATGTTTACCAAGCTTTTTACCATGGTGTGATACCTGGGTATGTAGTTTGTGTTTGGTCACCTAAACTTCCTCAAATACTTCACGTAGAAACTTCTGTTTAGTATATCAAATTAAACACAAGCACAACAGAGTAGTAAGCTGTTTTTATGCGACTTCAGCTTTTTCGGAACGATTGTGCACCGGCTATTCGTATCGTAGCGCGTCGATGGGGTTGATGCGCGAGGCTCGGCGTGCCGGGAAATACACAACAATCAGGCCTAATAGGCCACTGAGCAATACGACCAAGAGCAAGAGGGCCGGTGGAAAGCTAAACGCACTCACCGCCTCTGTTACTCCTCGGCTTTGTGCAAAGCGGTTGAGTACAAAGTTGACAATCATTCCAAGCAAGTACGCACCGGCTATACCAAACAAACCACCAAGCATGGATAGGAGTAGCGATTCAACGACAAACATGCGCTTAACGTCACGCTGACGAGCACCAAGGGTAATCATGAGTCCTATTTCCCGGGTACGCTCGAGTAGTGAGATAGTGAGGGTGTTAAACATACCTAAAATGGCAATCAGCATACCAATACCACCGAAACCAAGCAAAACGAATTTTAGTAGGGTAAACACCTGATTGATTTGATCTAGGGTGTCAAGTGGTGAAGTGGTCGAGAAGCCAAGTGCTTCAATTCCCTTACGCACTTCTGGTATTTTGGATTGGTCATTGACTAGTACCTTAAGTTGGTTAGCGGCTGCAGCGTTTGCGTTTGTAAAATAGGCTTGCGGGATGTACATCTCGGCACCCGAACCACTCTCTATAACACCACTGATTTTAAATGGTTTGGTTACGGATTTTTTATCGCCATTGACGGTTTCTTGAATGGTAAACGTAAGGTCAATGGTCTGGTTGACAGCCTTTTTATTGTCGTTTTGCCCTGTGGCGGTAAGCAAAGCGGTATTGACAATGGCTCCAGCAACCTCTCCATCTCCAAGAACAGAACCTTCGGTAGCGGTAAGCGAGGCAAGCTCCATATAGTCTTTTGTGGTTCCGTATACAACTGAATCGAGCTGGGAGTTGTTGACTTTCAATTTGCCAGCGGCGGTATACACCTGCGTTACCTTGTCGACAGAGGCGATGCCCTTAACAGCAGATATGTTTTGTTGATCGAGTTTTAGAATTTTCGATCGAGTTGAAGTTACATCAATGGTATTTACGGACTTCGAGCCAACCACCTGCTTATTAACTAGATTTTGCAAGCCGAACCCAAAAGATACGAGGAATACAACTGATCCAATTCCGATTACCACTCCGAGCACGGTCAGGCTCGTTCGTAGTTTTTTGAAGAAGAGATTTTTGCGTGCTAAGCGGAAAAGGATATGCGGCTTGACAACACCTCCACTCGGATCAAGATGTTTTTTTGGAGAGATTTTTCTCTCGGGCTGATTGTTGTCATCGCCATACATTCCTGATAACGCCTCATCAATATGATCGCTGGCGGCGTTGACTTGCGGCAATGCGTGTCCTGGCTTGCGCGGCTGCTTGGTTGTTGGGGTGACTGTACGTTGTTTAGTTGCCGCACTTGACGTTTTTTGCTGTGCCTTTGCGGCAGCTGTTTTTTGTTCTTTATTACTCATGGCGTCCTCGCATCGGTAGCGGATACTAGTGTATTGCTGCTGGATGGTAGGTATCCACCGGTATCTTCGGTAACGACTCCATCCTTAATAAAGAGGCGATGGTCGCTCAGTGAAAGGTATTCTAGGTTATGAGTTACCAGTACAATGGTAGATTTATTATGGTTTTTAAAGCTCGTCATAAGCTGCATAATCATATCGCCGTTTTTTGTATCAAGGTTGCCGGTAGGCTCATCGGCAACAAGCATCTCTGGCGCGACAATTGTCGCTCGTGCCATTGAAATACGTTGTTGCTGACCGATTGAGAGTACTGACGGTCGGTAGTGTGCGTAAATATCGAGCTCAACGCGCTTCAAGCTGGCCATAGCTTGCTCCATAGAGGCTTCGTGGTTGCCTCCAGACAGATACAGGGGCAGGGCAATATTT
>CAYYKI010000028.1:0-11284 GCA_964440975.1 uncultured Candidatus Saccharibacteria bacterium
CTAGCTTTGTCAGCTAGGTCGACGGCCTTTAGTGCATCCATTACTTTACTTTTACGTTGGCTGCGGCTTACTTCAGCAATTTCAAGTGGTAGCATAACGTTTTGAAAGCAGGTTTGATTGGCTTCAACAAAAAATGCCTGGAAAATAAAACTCATTTCGGTAGCGCGGAAAGCGTCCATTTGTTTTGCTTTGAGACGACCCAGGGACTGACCATTGATGATCACTTCGCCTTTGGTGGGGCGGTCGAGTCCGCTCATGATATGCATGAGCGTTGATTTACCTGAGCCTGACTTACCAATAATCGCTACTTTTTGGCCGTCTGCTATTTTGAGGCTGACGCCATTAAGGGCGGTAAAAGTGTTTTGTTTCTTGCCATACGTTTTGGTGATGTTTTTTACTTCAATCATTAGCTATAGTGTAGCATTCCTTTTGTAGTCGTGGGGCTATGAAATAGTCTAGCCGTATCAAAACCTATCCAGTCAGAACCCAGCGGGCTACAATATCGCGAATCTTACGATACTCGGCCTCTTCGTATTGCATATTAGCGATACAAAATCGCTTACCCATAACATTGGTACAGAACATGCTGTCTTGCATATCGCCGCAGTCGTGCATAAAGAAGCAATTTACCATTTTTGATGACCAGGAAACCTCAAAGCAGCTGGTACATTCACCACTGTCGTCAACTCGGATGCAGAATGTACAGTTACCAGATCGTTTACTGGCCACCATGTACTCGCAGTCACCAACGCCATCGCAGAACAAAATGTTTTTGGAGCGTCGTATGTCTTGAGAGCGGAAGACATTTTCAGAGTGGTTTACATTGTCTGACTCGCCAACGTTTAGGCTATCAATTTGCCGCTCTGTTGTAGTGAAGTTGATTTCGCTCCAGGCTGCAAAAATATCCTCCATACTATTGAGTGGTCGCTTTGGTCGCAAAAAGTCTGTTTCTGGCGAAGCTCCTGCAATTGATGAGCCTCGGGCATTATCCATTTTCATAAATCGAGTTGGGTTGACCGATTGCGCCCACGTTTGGCTGCCGTCTGTCGAATCGACGACTGGTTGTGGGAGCTGAATGTCAAAGGTAAACTTTTTCATAAACTGCTCTAGTGTAAGTGGATTCTTAAAGCCAAATACTTGCTCGATAATTTTATCGAGGAGCGCTTGTGCCTCCGGTTTTTTCATTCGTCTTCTCCTTTGTCGTCATCGTTTTTAGTAATCTTGTCGCGACTTGAAGACTGTAAGGACAGCAAGTCTCGCACAGAACTAAATCGGCGCTTATCGCCCGGTGCATCAATATGTTTTACATCTCCAACATGGTTTGGCTGATGTATTGGCTGAGACTCTTGCGCCGATGATGTTGGTGCGTCGTTGGCTGACGGCGGTGTCTCGAATGCAGCTGTATTGGAGAGGCTGGGTTTTTCAGGGCCGCCACCCTCGATAAATTTTTCTGGTAACTGTTGCGTAGCTGGATGCAAAACCGTCGGTCGATCGAGTTTAGTAATCGGTGCGTCAATGGTCCGTGCCTTAACTGCTGGAGCCACCTGACCATTGCTGAGCAGACGTACTAGACACTCTCGTGGATGAAGTTCGGTCATCATCTTAACTCGAACATCAGATTCTTTGAGACCCTTTTTGTGCTCTTCTTCAACAAGCTCCTTGGGCAGTTCAATGTTAAGGTTACCTTCGAGCGCTCGAGCGTCTTCTTCGGAAACTTTAAAAGAATAATAGTTAAAGACGTTTGCAAAGATTGCATCTCGCAGGTCTTTTTCGACTTGTCCAAAATACTGCTGGGTAAGAATAACGGTGAGGTTGAATTTTCGGGCTTCGGCAAGTATTTGTGCTAATGCGGGGTTTTGTACCACTGATACTTCGTCGATAATTAGGAGAACCTTTTGGTTAAATGCTCGCGCTTGTGCAAGCAGGAATATCTGCTGAATAAGCAAGCCGGCTACTGTCCGAACGACCTTGTCGCCCATGCTTACTTTGTTAAGCGAGAACACAGTCAGGAAATTCTCTTGGATGGTATGTGCGAGCGAAGTTTCACTTTCACCTACCAGTGAAGGCTGGAGCTGCATTTCGTCAATCATCGAGACGATTGGCATGACGGTTTCGTTGTAATACTGGGTGCGAAGTTCATTGAAATCGCCGCCAAAAAACTTCACAACGTTATCGGGGATGTATCCGGTAACATGCTCAATAATTTGAATGCGATATGGTGCATCGGTAAGGAATCGTTTTAGGTTTTCGAGCGACATGGCCTGGGCGGTCATGAGGGTAAATAGGCTAAAGCGCATCAGTCGATCCAAGCGAGGATTAAATTGGTCGCTAAGAATTGACTTAAAAAGGGTAGAGGTTAACTCGGTAGCCGAAGTAAGATCGGTGCCCGCGCCGGGGAATAGGTCGGCATTGTCTTGCTTGCCAAAACTAATCACCTTGCTATCTGGCAGATGCTCAAAGTCGTCAGCCAGTGAGGCATGAGGGTCAATAACGACTACGCGGTAGTTCATTTTTAATGACGTTCGTGCCAGTCGATCAACAAATAACGCGATGAACTTAGATTTCCCTGATCCGCTGGCGCCAATAATAAAAGAGTGTCTGTCAAATTCGTAGCTGGTTAAGTTTAGATAGTAGTTGTGGGAAAAGTATGGAAAGGTATCGATTTCGAATAACGCATCGAGATTTTCACTCGATAACATATGCAGCGACTTTTCGATATTAAGATACTTTGGCACACTACGCTTGAGGTAGCGGGTGTTTGTAGCAAAATTGATCGCCAAATGGCTTGCCGGAAAAGCGCTCTGGGTGCGGGTTGTTTTGACCCAACCACCACCGGCATTCTGTAGATAATAATCGACCCGGACAATAGCTTTTTCGAAGTTAATAGCCCGAATACGCAGGTGTGCAAACTGCAAGTTGAGGGACTTTTTGATGCTAAGTTTTTCTTTTAGATCAAGTATGTTGTTGGCACCAGTGTACTTAAGGAAGTGGTCCTTTTGCGCTGTATCTGGTAATTCTATATCGGCCTGATTAGCTTGGCGCAGGAGCATGCCTTCAATATTGGTGGACAATGAGCTGACGTCTTTGTCGCACACTAGAAAGAAGCGCACGACGTTGTCGGTGCAACGAAAGATTATTTGGAATGAAGCCAGCGCACCAAGGTATCCATTGAGGGCACGGTATAGCTTGACCCAGTTGTCTGCCGTGATTTCATCGCCAAGAATGTATATTTCGAATAGATGTGGCATGAAGCGTTCCTGAAAAGAATTGTACCGCGTTACGCTATATAACTAAACCGCTTTGGCGGTAGCTGCTTTTATCCATCAGGACGTGTAGTCGTGCATGTTGTGGCTAAAGATTGATTGGTGCCACGTGGCGTGTAGCTCTAGAAGCAAACACGAATATCTGGTATAGTTGCCCCTGTTACCGTGGCAGGGTAGCTCAGTTGGTTAGAGCACAGGACTCATAAGCCTGGGGTCGCGAGTTCAAATCTCGCCCCTGCTACCACATTAGGACTCAACACCCCCCAAGTAGGGGTGTTTTATATTGCTAGCGATACCTGCCATCGCTTTGCTACTAATTGGTAATAGTCATTACTTCAAAAACTGCTACCATTATGGCTAGAAGGGCATTAACTATGAACTGGATTACGCTCAGCCTACTTGCGCCGCTCATATATACGGTAGTTGTTTTTGTTGACAAATTTGTCGTGGAGCACAAGGTTAAACTAAGTCTTGGGATGCCAGGATATGGAGCGATATCTGCAACTATGTTTGGCACCATCGTATGGTTGTTTGCTGGCATTAGTGGAGTGGGTAGCAAGAATGCGCTGCTCATATTGGCCTCGGGTTGCATCTCAATGTTTGGCTTTGCCTTGTATTTTTATGCTCTTGCTAAGAGCCAAACTAGCTATATTATTGCGCTTCTGCAAACTACTCCCTTATTTACGTTGGTGTTTTCATACCTATTACTTGATGAACGATTAAGCACACAGCAGCTTTTGGGCTTCGTGCTGGTATTTATTGCCGTCATTGGACTGTCGGTAGACAAGGTCGAAAGCAGGCTGAAGGTTGATGCTGCCTTTTGGTCCATACTGCTAGCAAATGTTTTCTTTGCATTGGCTTCGATTGTGGTCGCATACACCAGCGATTCAGTAGCTTTCATGCCACTGCTCGCACTTGAAAGCTGGGGCATAGCTATCGGTGGGGCAATGCTGTTATTACTAGTGAGGCAAGTACGGACGGCCTTCATTAACAGCTTCAAGACCGTGGGTCGCCAGACTCTACGCATTGTATTCTTTAATGAAGGTCTGTTCATTTTTGTTAAAGCCCTGTCGTACTTTGCAATAACACTTGGCCCGGTATCACTGGTAAATGTGCTTGGTGGTACACAGGTTTTTTATGGCTTCATGGCGGGAGTTTTGTTGAGTCGAACCTATCCGAAGTACTTTAAGGAAGATTTAGGTCGCAGGGAACTTATCTTCAAACTCTGTTTCTCGATGGTGCTATTCGGCGGCATCTTGCTCATGAGTGTTGTTGAAGCCGGCTAAGTATCGTCACGACACCATGGCCACATGTTATACAAATACTACCGGCTGCAATGTTTGCAGATTCCCTGAATTTCTAGCTGGTGTTGTTCGGCGCTATATCCGTGGTTAAGCGTAACTTGATCGATGAGCGCTTCGAGTTGATCGTTTTGATGGAGTGTTTTTAGGTCGCCGCAAATGCTGCAACGGATGTGGTGATGGTGGTGCGAGAATGTATCGCTAAGCTCAAAAGTGTGTTTCCAGCCATCGGATACTCGGTGGACGATGCCAAGCGACGAAAACAAGTCGAGCGTGCGGTATAGCGTTACGCGGTCAATACGTGAGCCTACTCGTTCGAGCAACTTTGCGATGGATTGTGGTTCTTGTTCTTGCAAAAGCTCGAACACCAACCGTCGAGGTCTAGTGAGGCTGTAGCCGTGTAGTCGAAGGGTGCTCGTAAACTGATCCAGATGGTTAGACATAGGCAAATTGTAATAAAATTGCAACAAATTTGCAAAAACTAACATCCTAAACGTATGCTAGTCGTAGTGAATAAACAGTAAAGTAGTTTAAGGACTTACATCATGGCAAATTACGGACATATAATTTTCTATTCGTTGATTGGAGGAATTTTCTCGCTCTTAGGCGGCATCTTTATGTTGGGGCACAAAAAAACGGCAAATATACTTGCTGAATACGCAACACCTTTTGCAGCGGGCGCATTGCTTGGTTCGGTTTTTCTGGATCTGTTACCTGACGGCCTTGAATCGGCAGACCCTGGACAGGTATTGTTGGCGACGCTCATAGGAGTTTTGGTGTTCTTTTATGCGGAGCGATTCTTGCGTTGGTTCCATCATCACCACGAAGACGAGGGTGTGGATCCGTCTGTGAAGTTGATTATTGCAGGCGACACCATTCACAACGCGATGGATGGGGTAGCGATTGCTGCTGCCTTTTTGGTAAGTGTACCAACGGGTATTGTGACTACATTAGCGGTAGCAGCACATGAGATTCCGCAGGAAATTGGCGATTTTGGATTGATGCTCGCCAAGGGAATGCGCCGGAGCAGAGTGTTGTTGGTCAATGTGTGCAGTGCTTTAGCGACCATTGGCATGGCAGTGCTGACGTTTGCGATTGGCAATGAAGAAGCATTACCAATAGGGTTCCTATTAGGAATTAGCGCAGGATTCTTGCTATACATAGCAGCGAGCGATCTTATTCCAACCATACACGCAAAAACGTCAAACAAGCGCCTGCTTGAATGGCAACCAATCTTGTTGTTGCTGGGAGTGGGCCTGGTTGGCTTAGCCGTTGAGCTGGCGCATAAATTCGTCCATTAAAACCTGTCGGATTATCAAAATAAGTTGACTATCCTCTGCAACGAGTTTGCCGTACTATCATCTCATGAGTGAGTTGAATAAAGGTGAGCTCAAATTATCAGCCGCTACGCCGTTTAGTATCGGGGCTGTGAGCGTGTTTATTTACCGTGACGGAAAGGTTTTGCTTGGCAAGCGAATTGGTTCGCACGGTGCGGGGGAGTATGCGGCGCCAGGCGGAAAGATAGATAAATACCGTGCTGAGCCACGCCGTGTTACGCCAGAATATGCTGGCCGTAAACTCATGACAATATATGACACTGCGCTTAAGGAAGTTGGCGAGGAATGTGGGCCTGATTTACGAATAAAAATAATCGGTCTTATTTGTTTGTCCGAGGATCTATTCCCGGATAACTGCGAAGCATTCTTGAACGCATGCTTGTTGGCTGAGTATGTGTCAGGCGAAGCAGTGGCTAGTGAACCGGATAAATGTCTTGGTTGGGATTGGTACGATACCGACACGTTACCTCAGCCGATTTTTCCTAGCACCGAGAGAGCTATTCGGGCCAAAGATACTGGTCAATTTTTCTTCCCTGCAGACCCCCAAAACTACGCAAGGATTTGACGTACCGCTATTTAGGCATCGCAATGCATATTAGGCTGTCATCATTGATGAGCCGCCTGGAACGGCAAGAGCAGGCACCGCGTCGCCTAGGGTAATCGTCCTGCCGGCTATGCCACTCACCACTCGCTTACCAATCTCCCGACTGACGAGTTCGGTGACAACTTCACAAGCTGTTGCAAACATCTCGGATTTAGTCCCTTCGCTATCGAGTATGGTGTCGGAATTTATAACGCAAACTCGGATATTTGTAGCACCAGGATCACCCAGCTCATCCTCAACCTCTCTGTTTGCTAATTGCCACTCAGCCATTCGTTCGGGGCTGCCTGGTTTGGTCTCACGATGTTTGACATCATTTGTGTCCCATACGAACCGCTGCTTTCTGGTTTGGTATGTGCAGCATTGGGCGATGATATAGCCGCCAAGTTGATGTCGAAAATACTGCATGTCTCCTTCCTCACGGATGGCGTCAACAATGAGTATGCGATTACGGATTTGCTGCAAAGGTTCAAACACTTCGGCACCACGACCTGCTTGGCGAACAGCTTCGTGGTAGGCGCGCATTTCGGCTTGGGTAGCTGGTGGCTCAATAGGTAAGGTTCCCTCGGTGATTTGCGACAGTGCATGCCACGCAAGTAATTGGCGCATAGGAATGCAGTGTATGCCGTCAAAAAAAGAAAAATCAGCATCTAAGTCGGTCGCCTCGATGCTATCGAGGAATTTGGAGGTTGCTGTTTTACCAACTCCTGGGCCTCCAGTGAGTCCTATTAACACGGAGGGAAAGTCTTCGATTTCTGCTGCCATAGGTACTATTTATTATATCGTCGTTGTCTATACCCTCGGACTACGTATTGCGGTACAATGGTTGGTAAGTGACAGAGGTGGGCAAGTAGTAACATGGTAGATATTAAACTTCCTGATCCCAGGCAGCCAGTTATCGTCGCCGTTAGTGGTGGGGTAGATTCGGTTGTGCTATTGCATCTCCTTACCAAGGCCATTGCCGATAAGCGTCGACTTGTCGTAGCGCATTATGATCATGGTATTCGTCCAGAGTCAGCCGAAGATGCAGCGTTTGTAGCTGCCCTTGCAGCGCAGCATGGGCTCACGTTTGAAACAGCTCGTGGCGAGCTGGGTCCCAATGCGAGCGAGGAGGAGGCTCGGGCGGCAAGGTATGCCTTCTTGGAGTCCGTTCGGCGTAAGCACAATGCTCAGCGGATTGTCACCGCGCATCATCAAGATGACTTAATAGAGACGGCTGCAATGAACCTGATGCGTGGAACGGGTCGGCGCGGCTTAACGTCGCTCAAGAGTACGCACCAAGTTTGGCGACCTTTACTTGGCAGGTCTAAGGTAGAACTGCAGGCGTACGCGCGTGATCAGGGGCTGACATGGCGAGAGGACTCAACCAACGCAGATACGCGTTATCGTCGTAATTATATTCGGCATGTCATGATTCCGGCTGCTGAAGCAAAGGACCCACAGTTTCGACAAAAAATGCTTAGTTATCTAGCCGAAGCACGTCGGCTTAATCGCGAGGCCGATAAAGAGCTCGAAAAATGGCTCCAGCAACATGGTCGGTCAACGCAGTGGGGAACTACCGTGCAGCGACATGCATTTATTACCGTAAGTCATAAGGTTGCTCGCGAGGTTGTCATGGATATACTGCGTCGACACGGCGCACGAGATGTGTCAAAGAAACAGATTGAGCAATTGGTGATAGCCGGCAAAACGGCTAAGCCGGGTACGGTGCACGATGTTTGTTGTCACTTGGTAATGAAGGTCTATCCATCTGGTCGGCTAGATTTTACTGAGCGCAGATAGGAATTTGCCTGTGCATGCTTGACTGAGTAAATACGGTAACGTTACTTAGTTATAAGTAAGACAAGTAGGTAGTAGTGAGGTGGTGGCCAGGGGCGTAGTCCGATGAAGGACCCGTTTCCCTGGCCACCGGCCGGCGGATCAGTCCTCGTCGCCCTCCCAGTGCGGCTCCTCGTCGTTGAGGGTCGCGTCGATGGCGGGCGCGGAGAGCGTGCGGCTCATCTCGTTCTGCTTGGCGAGCAGCTGCAGCGCATCGCTGACGTTGGTGCCGGGGATGGCCTCTGCCGTGATGTTGCCTCGCGACACGATCATGCGGGCGAACGCGATCAGCTCAACGAGCTGAGCGCTGTTCTGCATGAGGATCACCGCGACGTACACGGGGTCGTCGGCGTTGTGCCAGTGCAGGTGGTGGACCGCTCGCTGCACGTACTCGCGAACGCTGGCGTTGAGCCGGTCGACGAACACTTCGGGGTTGATGCTGCGGAACATCTCGATGCGGATGGCGTCGATGATGTCGTTCTGCAGCTGCGGCTGAGCCGTCATGGCGACGAACGCATGGATGGCGTGGCGCGCTTCTCGGACGATGTCGATGGCCTGCTCGAGCTCCTCCTGCGGAAGGGAAGCCGGCTCGACCGCGAAGATGGACAGGGGCATGTGGTACTCCAGTATGGCCTCAGGGCTTGCGCCTTCTTCCGGGGAAGATATGCTCACTCGAACATTAACTGAGGCACCAAGCCATAGTATGGCCTCGTGTCTCAGTTAATGCCTACCTACTTGTCAAGTAGCACCCATCAGAATGATAGGATAGTTAATAATAGCATAAAATCATTAAAAAAGCAAGTATTTCTAACTGTTGCAGGTTTACAAGGTCGGCTGAAGAGACAGGCCTTTTGGCACTCGCTACTTTAATCTGCCAAGCTACCGATGTATACTAGTGGAATGGATAAAAAATCTCGCAAGAAACAATCTCCCAATAAACGCACTAAGGGCATGAAGAATGCTGGCTTTGTAGCACTTGTTCTACTATTCGGTTTAATTTTCTTTGCAGCTTCACGTCAGCCAAATAGCTTGCGAGAAGTGCCATTTTCGGAAGTAGTTGAACGTTCCAAAAAAGGTGAAATTTCGACTATTGATGTTTCTGGCGCCTCGCTAAAAGTTACCGAAAAGGGCCAAGACAAACCAACACTCAAATCACGTCGGGACAGCCAGGGGAATATTTATGAGCAAGGTATACCAAACAATGGTGAGGTAAAAGTTAACTTTCAAGAAGAAAGTAATGGCAATGACACCTGGCTTCAGATAGGTCTAGCTGTATTGCCGCTCGCTGCCATCATGGCATTCTTTTACTTCATGATGCGACAAGCGCAGGGGCAGGGTAATCAAGCAATGAGCTTTGGTAAGAGTCGCGCCCGATTATTTGGTAATGAAAAAGACCCAGTTAGCTTTAAGGATGTAGCTGGTAATGCCGAAAGTAAGCAAGACCTAGAGGAAGTTGTCGAGTTTCTCAAGTACCCAACTAAGTTTGAGAAGGTGGGCGCGCGGATTCCTAAGGGTGTGTTATTGGTGGGCCCCCCAGGAACAGGTAAAACACTGCTCGCCCGTGCGGTTGCCGGCGAAGCTGGTGTCCCTTTCTTTAGTATCTCTGGTTCGGAGTTTGTTGAAATGTTTGTCGGTGTTGGTGCATCTCGTGTTCGTGACTTGTTCGCAAAAGCAAAAAAGAATGCACCTTGCATCATCTTTGTTGATGAAATTGATGCGGTTGGCCGCCGTCGAGGCAGTGGTATGGGTGGTGGGCACGATGAGCGTGAGCAAACGCTTAACCAGATTTTGGTTGAAATGGACGGGTTCGAACAAGGTACCAACGTGATCGTTCTGGCTGCCACTAACCGCTCAGATGTATTGGACCCTGCCCTGCTCCGCCCCGGCCGTTTTGACCGACGGGTTAATATCAACCTGCCGGATCGTAAAGAGCGCGAAGCAATCCTCAAAATTCACTTTGATAAAAAACCGCTCGATACGACCGTCGATATCGATGCATTGGCTGCTAAAACCGCTGGATCATCAGGGGCGGACCTTGCCAACATTGCCAACGAAGCCGCAATTATTACAGCGCGCCGTAATGGCAAAACGATTACCAACGTTGATGTCACCGAAGCGTTCGAAAAGGTTGCTATTGGGCCTGAGCGTAAAAGCAAGGTAATGAACGAGGCCGAAAAAGAGCTAACCGCCTATCACGAAGCAGGACACGCTATTGTTGGTCAGGTATTGCCTGACAGCGATATGGTTCACAAGGTAACAATTATTCCTCGTGGTGGTACGGGCGGCGTTACCTGGTTTATCCCACCCGAAGATAAAAGCTACCACAGCATCATTGAATACAAAGATGTGCTGGCACGTATGTTGGGCGGGCGAATTGCCGAAAAAGTTAAGTACGGAGACGACCGAGTAACAACTGGTGCGGGTAATGATTTACAAAAGGCCTCAGAACTTGCTCGCGAAATGGTGATAGAACAAGGGATGGGCAATAAGTTGCGTCACCAAGTGTTTCATACTGAAGATGGGATGATGATGGAGCGCCTTGTTCATGAGAGGACATACTCAGACGAAACCGCGAAGCTCATCGATGATGAAGTTGAGGCACTTATATCCGAAGCTGCAAGGCGTGCCGAGGCTGTGATTAAGGCTAATCTCAAGCCCCTCGAAGACCTCAAGGATGCGCTCCTCAAGCAAGAAACGGTTGAAGCTGAAGACGTCAAGAAGATCTTGGCACACACCCATATGCCGAAAGAAGCCGCACTGTACTAGCGGTTAGCTGAGTTGCTGGCTTGCAGTCGCAGTAACCAAGAAATTAAGTGAGGCTCTATGTTTTTTGGTTCATAAGGGATGCGCACGTCATTGTCGGTTAATTCTCGGTCATACTCTGGGCGGTCGGAAACAATTGCGAGTGGGATTCTGTAGGTTCTAACGCGGCTAGTGAACGGGTCAGTTGGTATACGAGCCGTT
>CAYYKI010000029.1:0-10821 GCA_964440975.1 uncultured Candidatus Saccharibacteria bacterium
AGCTGATTGAGCCAACCAGCTGCCCGTCTATAGCGACCATAACGGCAGTGGTCGTTATCTCGCTGGCTTTAAAGAGCTTTGGAGTTTTAACGCCAGACTGTTTTAAAAAGCTGAGTTTCCCAACGGCGATTGTTTGTCGACCAACGTTTCCCGTAATGCCAAATCCGGTTGTTTCGGCAACGTTGTCGGCCTTCTTAAGCCGCAAGCCCTTATCGGTTGCTGCGGTAACTATTGTGGTTGCCAGCACGTGGTTAGACCCTCGTTCTAGTGTGGCGGCTAAGCGAAGCACTTCCTCTTTGGAGTATTTTTTGTCGTAACTCTCTATGCGGTCGATGGTTAAGTCCCCCTTGGTAAGGGTGCCTGTTTTGTCAAAGGCAATGGAGCGTATTGAGGCAAGTCGTTCAAGGGCCGTGCCGTTTTTAACAATCACACCATGCTTAGCGGCGCGGCTCATACCGCTAATAATGGCGATTGGCGCGGCCAATAATAACGGGCATGGCGTCGCAACTACTATGACCTGTAGGAAACGTAACGGGTCGCCAGAAAGTGCCCAGGCTGTGCCAGCGATCGCAAAGGAAATAATAGTAAATGGGACGCTGTAACGATCGGCTAGCCGCACGAAGTTTGCTTTAGACTGCGCTGCCTGCTTAACCAAGTGGATGATTTGTTCGTACTGACTATTTGCACTCGTTGCCAGTGCTTTTACGCGGATAAGTGAATCCCCATTTAGAGAACCGCTCAGCAGTCGATCGCCAACACCGTGATCGACCGGAAGGCTTTCACCGGTAAGGCTGGATTCATCAAAGCTTGATTCGCCTTCAAGAACCACACAGTCTACTGGCACTAGTTCACCGGGACGAATCTCAAGTGTTTGCCCTGGTTTAATTTCGGGAACTTTAATGTTAATAACCTGACGCCCCTTAACTAGGTGTGCCTTATTCGGAGCATTTGAAATAAGACTAGTTAGCTCCTTTTTGGCGCGTTCCTCTGAATAGTCTTCGAGTGCCTCCCCTCCAGTTAGCATTAATACGATAACTGTCGCTGCCCAATATTCTCTGAGTAGCACGGAAGAAATAATCGCCACAGCCGCAAGTAGGTCAACACCAAACTCACCGTCTCGTAGCGTTTCGTACATGTCCCACAGCATAGGTACCACGAGAGCTAATGAAGCAGCACCAAGCAGTAGATGAGATATACCGTCTAAGCCTTGCAGGTCTAATATGCCTCCTGCGATGGCTGCCAGTAAAATGATGACTAGTTTTGGATATGATGAAATAAAGTTTTTTATCGCTCGTAACGTACGCATTGATTCTCCTTCTTGCATACTAGTATATCAAGACTTTGCTATGTTGTTCTTGTTCCCATTCGTTGTGGCGAGATCCATGTACTACTGACTTCCGATTTTAGCAGCGCCTTCTTGGGTTTTGCGATAACCCTAAAAATAGCGACGATCTGCACAACATCCATAATATAAAACACAAAGTATAAAAAGGGCGCTACTGCCGTCATTTTGATTTTTTCAAGTACCGAAGCGTGCTCGTCGGGCCAGATGGTTAGCAGTACATATATGGTCAGCATAACGTAGGCGCCTATAAAGAGAGACACCGTGTGGTATGCGAATGAAAGATATAGCAAATAGCCGAGTAGGAACGGTTCAAATAATAATAATAGTTCGCTTATGAACGCCATTGGGATCCGATACCAGGTGAGCGTTTTGCTGTACTTACGGTGCATATTACCTGCTAAGCGTTTGTATTTGAGCAGGTTCTGGATCATGCCAAGTTTCCAGCGGTATCGCTGGGTAAGGAGGCCTCTAAACGTCATGACTGGCTCGGTCATCGCAACCACGTCAGCTGCATATATGATGCGTTGTTGCTGATTGCCCGCGAATGCAATCTTGATACTGAGGCCAATGTCTTCGGTCTGGGTGTCGGTGTCGTACATGCCTACAGCTTGCAGTACATCTCGACGATATGTGGATGCAACGCCACCAACAATGAACTCGCAATTGCTCACCGTGTAGAATTTTTTGGTGCGGTATCCAACTAGGTGCTCAAATTTTTGTAATACCCCAACAATACTTGGATGATGCATTATGCGCACATTGGCAGCAACGCCTACCACCCGTGGGTTTTTAAAATGATCAACCGCTCGTTTTATTGCATGACGTTCCAGTATGCAGTCTGCGTCGAGAGTCATTATCAAGCTGCCAGTCGCATAACGCTTGATACTGTAATTAAGGCCGGCACCTTTACCAACATTCTTGCGACGAGTAATGAGGCGAATCTGCATGTGAGGATGGCGTTGTTTAAACTCACGAACCAGCTTAGCTGTATCATCACGGCTACGGTCATTATGGACAATGACCTCAACTTTGCGATAGGTATTGCGGCGTATAGAATCAAGACACCGCTCAATTGTTAACGATTCGTTGTAGGCTGGAATAATAATACTGACTTTCGGTGCGAGTTTTTTGGCGCCACCGAAACGCTGTTTTGGTATCTTCGCGGTCCGAAACTGCTGAATGTCATATATGTTTGCTCCAATGACATACATCGCCAAGTGAAACAGATTGATGCTGCCTAAAACGACAAACATATATAATAGGCTTGTCCGGAGCATTAGGAAACTTCCTTGAAGTCAAATGTATAGAGGCTTCGGTTTTGCGACCAAATACCCGTGCAGGTCTGCAGGGTTAATATTGGAGGACCATCGTAGTGGAAAAGTTGGTCGTCGTTTGGGTTGGTCTCGTATGAGCTCCGGAACGTATACGTAAAGGCTCGGTTTGTATCGGTAGAGATAATTACTTCAGCTCCTGGGCTGATTCCTGGCAGTCTGCCAAACACATTGGGCAAAGCATGACCATAGATAAAGGTATTGCCGTTTTGATTATTTGCCGGCGGAGTTATCAATGCAAAATGGGCTTTATCGTTGCTGAGAGTCCAAGTCTTCTCCTGTGAGTTGTATTGTCCGTCAATAACAGGAAGGTCTATATCCAGGCTGGGTATTTGAATACGAATAGGCTTGCCTTGTACAACTTGATCTGCCGGCTTTACTGATACTGCTTGGTTGATGGGTGCAACGCTGTGCTTAATGTGTAAGCTGGGATTACCTGCATACAGCATGGAAGAACCAGCTATAACGAGTAGTAACGCCATAGCTAGTTGCTGTTGCAAGGATAGTTTCATAGAAGAAAAAAGAGGGTAGACCTTTACGGCTCCCCTCCTTCCTTTCGCGTCGCGATTAAGCCTTGTAGGCCTTTTTAGCTACTAAGCGTGCGATGGTTGTAATGGTTGCAATGATACCAACCACTAGAGTAGTGGTAGCTGCAATAGTGAGTGCTCGGTTGGCCCCGGTGTTCGGAAGAACAACAGCGGAAGGTACCGTAGCTGCAGATAAAACTTTACCGTACATGTGAACTCCTTTTAGATTTAAGCAACAAAAAAACAGGTTGGCGTGAACCCTCCTGTTCATTTGCCTATGCAAAAATGATTATACACAAACAGGATGAAAAGTAAAATATATTATATAGAATGCTTATGTTTATATTACGCAACCTACCATAACTACTTATATAGATTGCAATAGCACGTAGACTGTTGTATATTTAACTAAATTACGGTGGGCGTAGTAATCGCTAACTAAGACTGTGAGATACATGATCACCTCGCTCAAAAGATTTTGCTGGATGGTAGGCTGCCTTTCTTTTGGCTTGGCAATGGTTATACAGCCGGTACGAGCATCAGCTGCTACTACCAACACGGCTGCCAGCGCCAAGATTTCGTTTACGTTTGACGATGGGCTGCAATCTACAATCACGCAGGCAGCACCGACGCTCAAAAAGTATGGATATACCGGTACAAGCTATGTAGCAACGGGGTGTGTAGGCATGACTACCAAGCCGAATACTTGCCACGCCGATACCGATGAGGTGTATATGACTTGGTCGCAAGTTAAGCAGCTGCAAAACAGCTATGGATGGGAGATTGGCTCCCATACCGTGTCACACCCGTACCTGGCGACATCTGACGCCGCAGATGGACAGCCAAATACCCTGACTGCTGATCAAGTAGATGCTGAATTAAAGAATAGTAAAGCTGCATTAGCAGCCCAGGGTATTAATGCGGTTAGTTTTGCGACACCTTATGGTGATTACAATCCTAGCGTACTTGCGCAGATTGCTAAGTATTACGAAAACCACCGTGGCTTTGCAGATACTGGATACAACAGTTGGCCGTATAGTGACTATTATTTACGCGTGCAGCAGGTTCAGGCAGGGGTGAGTGTGGCGACGGTAAAAGGTTATATCGATGCAGCGAAAGCAAACAATCAATGGCTAATACTGGTATTCCACGACGTGCAAGTTAACCCAAGTACTCGACCAGTTGATTACGAATATAAAACAGCAGATTTAGCCTCAATTGCAGCGTACGCGAAATCGAAAGGGTTAGTTAATACGAATGTTAAAAACGCAACAGTCAGGGGTGATGCAAATTTGTTGCCAAACGGATCATTCAATAGCGGTATTGGCAGTGGCTGGAGTACCGATAATCCTACTGCAATTACAGCTGACACATCCAATAATGGAAGTTTTCCAGATGCCGCTCAGTCGGTAAAATTTGTTGCCGGAGGCACTAACGCACACTTGTTTGCTCCTCAAGTTGCGGTCAATAGCGGTACGACCTATCTATTTAAGAATTACCTAAATGTTACAAAGCGAACGAGTGGCTCAATTGGCTTTTACGTTGATGAATATGATGCTGGTGGCAACTGGATTTCGGGGCAATATAAGGGCGGGGAGGGTGCGGTGTTCGCCGAAAGCTTTAATGCTACGTACAAGCCATCATCGAGCAATGTAGCCCATGCACGATACCAAGTGATTCTCAGTGGTGGTTCGGGGATCACCGCGTATCTAGATAATGTGCAAATGCTGTCACTTAACAGTGTAGTAGTCCCGCCGCCTGTAAATTTGATTAGCAATGGCAACTTTGATGCGGGTATGAGTGCTGGTTGGTCAACAGATAGTCCAGTGAGTATAACCGTGGACGCAGCTAGCAAAGGTAGCCCAAGTAATCCAGTACAATCAATCAAGCTTACATCGGCGGATGGTAACAAGCATTTGTTTGGGCCAAGAGTGGGTGTTGTGTTTGGTAAAAGCTACACAATTAGTAACTATCTGGACGTCAAAGCAATCACTGGTGGTGAAGTTGGCTTTTATATAGACGAATATGACGTCAACGGTAATTGGATATCTGGCCAATACAAAACTGGCGTTAGAGCAATAAGCACCGGCAGGGTAAACATGAACTATGCACCGAGCTCGGCTAGTGTATCGTCGGCAAGTTTACAGGTAATTGTTACGGGTAATAGTGGTATCGAAGCCTATTACGACGATGCAACCTGGTTCGCCAACTAGGCGATGAGCCTAGTTGCCTAGAAAACTGGCTGCGCGGGTGGAGCGGATTGTCAACACAAACTACCTCTGTTATAATGCTTGGTATTGCGGGTGTCGTACAACGGCTAGTATATGAGTTTTCCAAACTCAGGACGAGAGTTCGATTCTCTCCACCCGCACCAATAGACTCACCTAGGTGAGTTTTTATTTTTAGAACCCATACTTTGCTGATCAAACGATGTAGTGTCTTGCAAACTGCTTTGCAGAAGACTACAATTGTGGCCCCATGGTACTCGACTCACAAGATACAATTGTTTTTAGTGATCAGCATGCCTCAGTAAAAGCCCTTGAGCTCATAGAAGATGTGTATCCTGGTGTTCGCAAGATTGATGCCGGAGACAGGGTAGATGGGGCAAATACATCACGATACCTGCAGGTAGCTGGTGAGCTTGGTGTGCTATCAACGATCGGTAATCATGAATGGGTATTAGCGGCGATCTTGCAAGAAGAAGATGAGTTTGTTAGAGATTTGTTTTTTCATAAATGGCGAGCTGGCAGGACGAGCTTTCGCGCACAATACGAAAAGGGTCTACTGGCAAGTTATGGTGTTGACGAATCGTGGTCAAACCGTCGAGCTGCAGAAAAGCTTTACGGAATTATGTGGCGATCTGGGCACTTAGATTTACTTAATCGCTCAGAAGTATACTACGAGTCGCCGGAATTTATAGTGGTGCATGCGGGATTGCTAGACGAGGACTGGGAATCACAGAAACTGCAATTAGATGAGGCAAAAAGACACTTTGATTTATTTGATTATGCCGACGAACCAGCGCAAGTGTTTGACATTGGATCTCACCAGCTTTCCAGCAGTCCTGATCAGTTCTGTGCTACCGATAAAGTTGTAATAACTGGCCACCACCATTTTACTGCCGGTCCCGAAGAGCGAAGTACGGCGGATGGGCAGCGCATTCGAATTGCCAGTAAACTGGCAATCGGAGAGCCGGTCTTCGTATGGCAGAGCTGGGATGGTCAAGTAGTAGAGCTACGTTGAAGCATAATAAAACGACCCTCATTGGGCCGCTTTATTTAAAAGATCTGACGATTATTTTTTGTCAGCTTTGTCGAGTTTGAGCCCCATCACAACAAAGTAAATGAGTGCAGAAACTGCTAGAAGCGTAATAAGCGCTGACACGATGGAGCCCCACATAATGGTCATAGAACGAGTACCGGCAGAAATGGTAAAGTCAGCCGCAGACAAGCCCTGCGTGTCGCCGATGATGAAACCAACGAGTGGGTCGATCAAGCCCTTAACAATAGTTTCTACAGCGCTACCTACTTGGGTACCAATGGCAAGACCAACGGCTAAGCCAACGACACCATGAGCGCGGACAAATTCCATAAACCCTGATAGTTGTTTTTTCATACTAACTCCCTTTATAGCTTATATTGCAATTGTATCCCTTGAGGCGGAATTGTAAAGGATTAATTGCTTGCAAAAATAAGGGGATTATTTAGAATGCTTGGATTCTTCGGATATCATTGCATCGAATTCGTCTTTGTCAGTGGGGATGGGCTTGGTGATTAAATAATGATCCTGTAGTCCAACGCGATAGTTTGGGTTAACGGTTCCACGTAGCAGTATCGCCAGCGATTGCACAGTTTGCTCTGGGCTAAGCAGCTCACGTACGGCAGCAACGGAGCCGAGGGTTGACACGACATCCTCGCATATAACCGGCGCTTTAGCCGAGTGCGCAGCCTCCGCCGTAGATTGGTCAGGAAATTCAAAGTCATATTTGCTTGTTGCATTGCTCTTGCGCCGTACGTCTATGACTGGAATATCAGTTGCTTCGCCGAGTAGGTAGGTAAATTGACGCATGCCGTCCGGTACGTATAGCAGTGCGTCGGCACGTTGGATGACTGGATGTGCCGCAAAGTGTCCGAGTATGACCGCGAGCTGCTTCGGTGCACTGTAAAGTCGCTCTGCGTCTACTTTGAGAGTGGCGTGTTCACCAGACGCAAATACAAAATCACCTGTAACAAAAACGTCGGCACTAACGAGTGCTTCCCATGTTTCTGCGGCTGCAGTTATCGGGTCAAAGATACGTGGGTGGAGTGGTTGCTGGGGGGTGCGTTGCTCCATAAACTACAGCTTAGCAGAGTTTGCGTCCAAGACTTTTATGTAACAACCGTCAATGTGTAATTTGTCGGTCTAGGGTCGCCTTCTTTGCCTGGACTTAAATAAGAATAGTTTTAGTTTGTTAGTTGTAAGCAATTATGATTTTTAGAAAATAATTAACAGATTGAAATTAGAATTACCGTTTTTTACAAACAGAAGTCAGAATACTCTAATTCTCATAAATGTTTACTCCGCAGGCAGTCAGAAGCACCCGGCGGACACGGCGATGGTTTGGCCACCGCTTCGCACCCTCTCAATTGCGCCCTTCGCGAGGTCGAAGCGTGCCTGGAGAACGATCGACCGATCATCATGCATGTCAGTCACGAGCCGAGCCTGCTCCATTGAGTCGATTTCGGATGTTCGCGTCACAAGCGTGTGTTGAGTGCCGTGGACAGAGCGCTTGCGAGTCGCTGCAGGCCTAGGCTGTCCGACAGGGATGACGCAAGCTCGTGCGCCAGTATGAGGGACTCCTCGCTTCCTTCGGCCGCAAGCCAGACTATGGCGTTGCCGATCTGAGTGCGAGCCAGCTCATGCCGGCCGAGGGGTGGCGCGCTGTCTCTCTCCGTTGACTGCGGCCGTGCTGCGTCAGGGTCGATAGAATCGGGATAGTTCGTGCTAGCCCATTCGCCGGCCCGAGCATGGGTCTCTCGACCGGGCGTGTACGCGTTCACGCCCCAGTCCTTGTCTCTTGTTGGGCACCGCCGAGCTCGTTGGTTGGTCCGGCGAGGCGATGTCCAGTGACGATCAGGGCCACCCCGAGCAGGGCCATGACCAGGGCAATCAGTAGCGTCTTGGTTCGGTACAGCTGAGTGAAGAGGTCACACATCTAGTATGTTAAGTATACCATAATAGTGGAGAAGACCAACCGTGGCCGGGCGCGCCCGTGCCCGCTCCCGAGACTTCAAGGTGGGCATCGGTCGGTCAGATTGTAAGCATTTATAATATTCGTTCGAGACTTTTCGTCCACGCTAATCGATCGATTGCCCGATCATCAACGAGACTTCCTTCGACTGAACCTTAACGTGATAAGATGATTACATCGCGGTGGCTACGAACGGAAGGAGAAGGCGAAGGATGAGATTTGATACACTTGGTCATCTTGAGTTTCACGAGCTCGACCATCAGAAGGACTATTCGAAGCTCGAAGGGTCAAGAGGATTCGTGGTGGACGAGGGCAGCTCTCCGACCGCGGTCATCAACACAATCGGGGACGCCGCATTCATTGCGCTTCTTCGATTCAGCGCGGGGCAGCCACGAGGTAACCACTATCATTTGAAGAAGACCGAGCACATGATCGTCCTTCGCGGAGACCTACTCTGCATTTTTGAGGATCCCAGGAAGTCACAGGAGCATCGGGTCGAGAGAGTGCTAAGAACGGGTGAGATGGTGGTGATTCGCCCTGGCTGCGTCCATACGTACGTCGCGCAAGGCGACGACGTCATCGCGCTTGAATACGCACCGCAGCCGTTTGAGCAAGACGACACGATCGAACTCTGACCACCTACGCCGATTTTCGATATTGGGAGTTTAGAGGGTCTTGTCTTCGCACGCCAAGTCATTATGTAAGCATTTATGATTTTTAGAATTTATATAACAGGAGTGAATTAGATACGATTTTATTTCTACAGAGATAGATTTTTCTAATTTTCATAAATGCTTACAGCGTGGAATGCGCTCGGATGGCGGTGGCATCATCCCTTCGACGCACGGTCGCGAGCCGACTCTAAGCGAGCGTGGCACCGCTTATGCCACATCGCCAACTCGTTTTACGAGTTGGCACACTGCCTCATCGGAGATTCCAGCGGACAGCATCCCTTCCAGCATCTCACTCACGAGGTTCATGCGCACTGCAAGCGCGCCGACCTCCTGTGGATGGAACGTGATTGCGTCAACGACAGCAGGCACCAACTCGAACGGTGGGTCAGGGGCTGCGAGTCGGTCTTTCTCCATACAACAAGAATATCGAAGCCCAGCTGAGTGTCAATGACATCGAGGTTCATTGACAGGGGTCAAAACGCTGTATAAAGTACAGCAGTGAAGTTACACACCTGTGAACACTCAGATTGCGGAAGTCCCCAGACTGTAAGTATTTGTGAAAATTTGAAAGCGATATTATACCTACAGAGGTAGAATCTTTCTATTTTTCACAAATACTTACAGTCCAGTGCCGATAACCGTGGAGGAAGCGGCGAATGTTGATCTATCGGACAGTTTCGTGTACTCTGAGCGTATCTCGATGCGACTCTGATAGTTCTTCCCCTGGTGAATCTGGTCACGCGACGTCGAGGCGTTGGCAACCCGAACCACTGGTGCGGTTCGGTGACCCGGTGGCAGAGGAAGGTTGAAGCAGATGGAACGCGACGAGCTAATGAAGGCGGTGTACGAGACTCTTGAGTCGGAGCCCAAACTTGATGCGGATGTCGTCAAGAACGCCAAGTCGCTCTCGCCCGAAGAACTTGCGGTAGAAATCCGCGGTGCATATGCGGTCGCAGAGGCCGCACGCGAGGATCTTGTGATCGTGCGGTCGTCTGTTGGATCTGTCGCGCTTCGCGGTCGCGGCTTCGCTCGCCAACGATCGAGTCTTCCGCGCTAACGTTTTATAAGACTGTAAGACAAACGCAGTTGGGTGCCTGTGTGTAAGTATTTATGATTTTTACAATATCTATGACAGGGCTGAATTAGAAAGCGATTTTATATCTACAGAGTTAGAATCTTTCTATTTTTCACAAATACTTACAGTCTGTCGAGACTACGACGAAGTCGACGCGTTCCGGATCAGGTACGTAGAATCTCGCGAGTTCATTGAACCGACGGATCATCTCTCGTCGTGCCGGACCATAGCGACCTTCGGCTATGAGATCAGTGGGAGCGGTGTGTTCGGGTGCGGCCGCCGCGCCCTGCATCACGAGCCGAGCCATGTCAATTCCCGCTTGGGTGCGTGACAGGCACTCGATGGCGAGAATTAATGCGTGGGCGCTGGCGACTCTCGGATCAATTTCGGCAAGTTCCGAAGGACGCTCGGTCTCCTCTACCAGGAATCGGACAACCGAGCTCGAAAGGGCGATATCCTCGTCGGAGGCCTCGTTGAGCCCGGCGATGTCGAAGCCCGCGATCTCCGGGCTTCGGCGTGGCTGGAACGTGCGCTGGATCGAGCGCGCGAAGGCCAGCTCGCGCTCCAGCCTGCGCTTCTCCTCCAGCTCCTCGTAGATGTGGGCACGGTCGATGGCGATGGCCGCGTGCGCCGCGAACG
>CAYYKI010000030.1:0-10655 GCA_964440975.1 uncultured Candidatus Saccharibacteria bacterium
CTCAACGGAAAAGTTGCCGTCATAAAGGTTGGTGGAGCAACGGAAACCGAAATTAACGAGAAAAAAGACCGTGTTGACGATGCAGTTCACGCAGTTAAGGCAGCTCTCGAAGAGGGTATCGTTGCGGGAGGCGGCGTGACGCTCGTTGATTTGAGTAAAAAAATAAACGCCGTTGAACCGGGTGCTCGTATCCTTAAAGAAGCGTTGTTGCACCCCTTTAGGCAGCTCATGCAAAATGCCGGTCACAACACCGAGGCGCGCCTAGAGCAAGTACTACAGTCAAAGAAAGCTGGCCAAGGATTCGATGTTAACGATGCAAGCAAGCTCATAGACATGAAGGCGGCTGGTATCGTCGATCCGGCTCGCGTCACAAAAGAAGCCATCCAGAATGCTGTTTCAATTGCCGGTACGAGTATGACTATGGGTGCTCTTGTCGTAGAGGTGCCAGAGGCTTCCGGTGCCGCATCACCATCCGTTCCAGATATGGGCGGTATGGGTATGATGTAGGTCGGTAGGGCTGTTGGACTGCTGACTCTTGACGGGCCTGCCGCGCGGCTTTGGCTGCCAACCTCGCTTCTATGAAGGTGGTGCTTGCCGGTGTGTCCAGGACTACCCTTTTTGAGCGAAGCGAGCTGCGTAGGCTCGCTTTTTCCTAACCAACGGATTATATGTCCATGTGAGGGCACGCAATTGCTGTAGCAGACGAAGTGTAAAAACTGTATTTGAGTCAAAATTAATTGATAATTACCAGCATTTACATCTGTTATTATTTAGTCATGCATTATATACAGCTAGCAATTCTTGACAAATTACTAAGAAACGAAGTTATGCGATACAGCGTATTGCGGCCAGATGGTATTGAGAGTAATCACTTCTCGTATCATCTAAAAGAACTCCAACGAGAACGATTGGTAGCTAAGGTCGAGGGTGGATATACTCTTGCGCCAAAAGGACTCGCGTATGTAGATAGCTTGAGCCATAAGCATATGAAACCCCGTAAGCAACCAAAGATAATCACTACAGTGTTCCTCGAGGACCACCAGGGCAAGGTGCTGCTATTTAGGCGAAACTATCAGCCATATATTCACCGGCTTGGTCCGCCTTCTGGCAAGCTGCATCTAGAAGAGACGATGCTAGAGGCAGCAAGACGGGAGTTGTACGAAAAGACAGGCGTTACGGTGGTACCGATCAAGCATCGAGGACTGGTTAACCTAGAGGTTAGGCAGCAAGGCTACGTTATCAGCCATGTGATGGCGCATATATTCTCCGGTCGTGTGGTCACTCCACCAAATGCTGGTCGGTCTTCGAGGGGCGAATGTTCCTGGGCGAAACTATCCACGTACACTCGTGCGGAGCTGATGCCTGCAACCCGTAAGATACATAAGCTGCTTAACAACCAAGCGTTTTTTTACGAAGAAATGCACATTTCAGAATAAGAAAAGTGTTGTTCGTGCTAGCTGGGGTTGGGTAGTGAGGTTTCGGTGTGCGTAACCAGTTTACTGCTTGGGATGCCGGCAAATAAGGAATTAACAAAAAAGATTAATGCATTGCGTTCGCAGTCGATTCCATACACTCGTCGATCTTTGGCGGCCTCCGGGTTCTTGATCACATCATGCCAGCCGGGGCGAAGTGGAGAGTTGGGATATACGTGGTCAAACACAAAATTTGCTGCCAAGAAAAACGCCGCATATTTAGAGTCGCGGTTAATCTCAGTCATCTCGCCTGTTTTTGGATTTCTCACTCGTAGTCCAAGGTGACTTTCGGCAAACTGAAAGGTAGCCCCGCCTTTATCGTAATGGCCGGCAGCTAAGACGTCACCCTGACCTTTATGGTAGATAAGGATCCGCATAGCACTACTCATAATATCTTCGGGAGTAAAAACAGTTTTAAGAAGCTCGGGGTAGGCCACTTCTAATCGCGCAAGGGTATCCACTACGACAAGTCGAGCGGCGGCATGCAGTGGTTCCAGCTTGTTGCGATGCAGGTCAATAACTTCTTGCGGGAGTTTCCATCCGTGCTGTTCGTGGTGAGCTATCATTCTGTCTAGAGTGTGTGCATCAAAATGGTAGAACTCCTTTGGGTCATCAAGAAGTACATCACCAGAAGCTGTAACATTTCGACCATGTGCCGTTAGAGCCTCAATTTGCAGACTGCGATTGGTGTAGCCGCTTGGCTTAGCAAAATGAGGGGTGTTTGTACGGTAGAGATGCCATTCTTGTTGAGTGTCCGCTTGATAATCGAGGTCGTCTAATTCCTCAGGATCTTTGATCATTGCGTTTAGGGTTGTAAGCTCCGGCTTAGGTAGGTTGTCGCTGACTTCGGCGTACGATCCGAATACATCATCTATTTGATTCGGGGATATTGTATGCGCAACGAGGCTAAACCCCTGCTCGGCTAAATCAGCAAAAATTGGATCTTCAAATTCATCAAGAACATGCGTTTCGGCAAGTGCCATGGTACCCTCCTTGGTAGATTTCAAGCATATCAGCAAAAGTAATTGGAGATAAAGTCCAACTTGCGCTATAGGTGTGGATAAGAGTAGGATATAGCGCAAGTGGGTGTTAAGTAACGAGAGGTAATTATGGAGCGAATTACACGCTGGTGGCGTAGCCGGCAGCAAGCGCGTGTCAGCACGGACAATAATTTTTCACGACCGGGATTGCGCATCGCGGTAATCGTTATCGGCATTATAATTTTGGTGACAATTTTTTGGGGCGTACTACTAGGCGGTCGGTGGGTGTATAGACAGTTTGCAGGTAATGATTCAGCTGGGAAAAATACTAACCAAGTAGAGCAGGGTGGAGATAAGATTGTAGAAAACGATAAAAACCAAGAAACCAACAAGGACTCAACAAGTAGTTCGGATACGAATACGCTGAACGATAGCAAAGATACTCAGCCAACGCCTCCACCGTCAACACCGACACCAACGTTTGTTACACCTACTGTTCCTCGAACGGGTCCGGAAGAATAGCTCAACTTGAGAGTGTTCCTACTACTGCTGGCTGCTGGTGAGGTAGTTGATCTCGTTGACGACGTCTAGGAGCGCCTCGGCGCGCTTAGTGTCATCAGTTATCTTTTGCGCAGCTTCGTATGCTGGCTGTATGAGGGTCTGGTCGTCACTAGCCCGAATCATCATCATGAGCGCATCAAACTTTTCTTCAGGAGTGTGTTCGAGGTGATCAACAAGTGGCTTCAATTGTTCGAGGGCATTCTGCTTAATGTCGAGTAGTCCGTCTGTATCTGCAGCTGAGAGAACAGGGGTTTCTTTACTCGGCTGGGAAATACTTGGAGCCAAAACGGCATCAGTTGATGCAGGAGCAGCTGAATCGATATTTTCTGCATCCTCAGCTTCGCTTGACGATGGTTCTTCTTGATCCTTGCTTGCTTCTGTCTCCGGGACGGATTCTTCTGGTTCCTCGGCGATTGGAGTGGGGGGTGTGCCAAGTGGGGTAACCGGTTGGTCGTTGGTGCTTGTTGGCGGATCTACGGGGGCTGAGGCAACTAGATCTGGTGGTGTACTTGGCGCGGTAAAGGGTTCTGCCGGTGTCGTGTCATTCATAGGAGTTGCCGGCAATGTGGTAGGTTCGGGAGAAAATGCTGCCTGAGGATTCATGGAATTAGTAGCCATGGCTTGAACGGCACCTGCAACATCTTTAGGTTCGTCTTTTTTATCCTTATGATCACCAAACATTCCCACCTCTTTTCTGCCTACCTTTTGCGCTTATAGTGTTTATGCTATCACGGATACTCGAGGAGCTACAAGTGTTTTGCGCAGTCAATTTAGTATTCCGGTAATGTTCTGACATAATAATATCGTATAAGGAGTTTTGAATGCTCGATGATCTCAAGTTAATACATGTAAAAGATAAGTTTGACGCCCTTGGTTTAGCCGAGAAGCAATGGCAACAGCTGCAACACAGCTACAGTATACAGATACCACAGGGCGACTACCGGAATGTTGTTTTGGCTGGCATGGGGGGTTCGGCGCTAGCGGCGGAGTTTAGTACCCAGTGGCCTGGCTGGAAGGTGCCATTCAACATAAGCCGTAGTAGCGAAATTCCGCCGCACGTCAACGAGAGCACTCTGTTTATCGCCTCAAGCTATTCAGGAAATACCGAAGAAACCGTAGCTGCTCTTGCAAAGGCGGAGGAGGCGGGTGCGACGATTGTTGTTATGGCATCAGGGGGTAAACTAGTAGAAATTGCGCGAGCAAAGCAATATCCGCTTGCTGAGTTACCTGCTATTCAACGTCCGAGGTACGGAGCAATGTATGGCTTTAAGGCACTGGTTTCTATTGGGGAGGCGGCAGGGTTACTAGCGCAAGAGGGGTGTGCGCAAATGGTTACCCAAGCAGCGACTGGTCTCCAGGTAGCATCGGCATCCTGGACGCCCCAGGTGGCTGTAGATCAAAACCTTGCAAAGCAAGTCGCCCTAGAACTCATGGGTCGTACGGTCGTTGTGTATGCCAGTCCACGGCTCTATCCCGCAGCCTATAAGTGGAAGATAAGTATGAACGAGAATGCCAAGAATACGTCTTGGAGCGGTATGTTTAGCGAGTTTAACCATAATGAGTTTGTCGGTTGGACGTCGCATCCAATCGAAAAGCCATTTGCTATTGTGTATCTGCTTTCTTCGCTTGATGATGATAGGCTACGAAAGCGGTTTGCACTTAGTGAAAAGCTACTGAGTGGACGCTGGCCAGCACCAATCCACATCGATATTCAGGGCTCGACACTTTTGGAACAGATGCTATGGGCAGTAACACTTGGCGACTTTGTGAGTATATATTTGGCGCTTCTGAACGGCGTTGATCCAATTGAAGGTGATGACAAAGACATCATAGAGGTCTTCAAAAAACAGTTGGGCTGAGTTACTTGTTGGACTGGACGGAGCAAGCCTATAGGGTGTCTATAAAATTTGTGCTCAACTCGTTCTTTAAGAACCAAATAAACCCGATTGCTAACATTAGTAGTATAACCAGGATAACGGTTCGCCACCGTTCACTCATATATTTGTCTCCGATATCAGTTTTGATACGATCACCAAGCGCTGTTTAGCGGTCCACAGGGGTGTACAGGTGTACAAAGTCATGCGTGGTTCTTTGGTGTTATTCTCGATCGATACTTCGGTTGGCTCTACCACTTTTACTTCTGTCACTTCGTAGTCGTATTCTTTTCCATTCCAGAATACGGCGAATTTATCACCGTTTTTCATTACATCTAGGTGATAAAAAGGCGCATCTTTGTTGTAGTCAAAACGATGAGCCACCAGTACCGTATTGCCACCTCTGTCAGGAGTGCTCGTTCGTGGCCTGCGCCATACACCTTTACTCAACGTGGCGGCAGTTGCACCTTCATGAACTTCAACATCCAGTTGCATACTTGGAATGTAGAGTCGCTTATTTGGTGGTGGAGGTAAGGTGTCGTTGTTGACGTCAGGTGCCTCGTTCTTAGTTAAGTTACTGCGATACACGTATCCATGGTTGCTATCTAATTTTTTTCTAAGCCAGAACATTACGTTTGGTGCCAAGGGTGTTATGAGTATATATAGGCCAAGAAGTACGACTATCCCAGAAAGATAGTTGTTAAAAGTGCGCAGCTTTGACTTGGGAGGCCTGGTAGCTACTGAAAGCATAAGCTTTAGTATAACAGAGGCAGCTACATGCGCAGTGCAGTGATGGGGTCTTTGCGAGCGGCTCGTATTGCCGGTAGTACCCCAAAGATGACGCCGATACCTATCGACACACCAAGTGCCGCGGCAACCATTTGCCAGGTTAAGGCAAGATAAAAGTCGGTATAGGCCACCACTGCGGTAATGGTTGCAACTGAGATGAGCAGTCCTACCATTCCACCAACTGTACTCAGCACGATCGATTCTATAAAGAACTGATAGGCAATTTGGCGATTGGTTGCCCCCAGGGCTTTCCGAATACCAATTTCACGTGTGCGTTCGGTTACCAGCATGAGCATGCTGTTCATGACGCCAATGCCACCAACAAAGAGGGATAGCGACATTATAAGCGTCATCCCAGTAGTTATGACCCGACTAAGGCCGTTAGAAAAGCCAATAGCTTCATCCTGTTTGATGATGGTGTAATCTGTTTCGCCGGTGTGGTTGATCTTCAGCTTTTCTCCAATTGCCTGTGCAGCGCTTTCGGCACCGTATTGGGCTTCTGCCTTGGCGTAGATGAACTGAAACCGGGCATCGCCACCACTGAGCTGCTTACCAGATGCAACCGGTATGTAAACGGCGTTATCCAGATTTGGGCCAATACTCAGGGTGCTATTTTGTTCTTTTTTCATGATACCGACAACTGTAAAGTCATTTCCGCGCAGCTTTATTTTGCTCCCAAGGGGAGCATCTACGCCAAACAGTTCGTTTGCAACGTCGTTACCGAGCACAACGAATGGCTTGTCCATTTCGTAGGATCCAAAGAAAGCTCCCGACGAAACTTCCTTGTTTAGAATGGACGGTAGGGTAGAGTTGGTTGCCAAAATTAGCCCATTGCTGAGGCTCTTTTCTCCGTTTGTGATTGAGCCGTTTAATAACATCACTGGTGATGTTTCGGAAACTTGTTCAAGTTCAGATATATCTACCGAGTCCTTTTCGGTAAGAGTAGAAATGGCGCCATTTGCACTTAACACAGAGCTGATATCCAGTTGCTGTAGTCTACCTAGGTTGTCACGGGTACCGAGTTGACCTGGTCGCACAGTAATGAAATTGCTCCCGAGTCGATTTAATTCGTCGCTTGTTTGGTGCTTTATTCCTTGTGCGATTGAAATAGACAGAAGAACCGACACGACGCCAATAATAATACCCAGCATAGTCAGTAGGCTTCTCATGCGAGAACTCCGGATGGTCGCAATCGCCATCCTGGTGTGGTTAATCAACATCATTGGCGTGCAGCCTTTCGCGTAGTGGATCGCTTCTTGCGTTTTGAAGCCGATGGCTTAGGCCGTCTACGGGCGCGCTTTTTGGAGCTGGTCATGGCGTTTTTAGCCGCCTTTGCAACCGCAGCCATGTCCACCACCTCATTAGTGCGAAGGTCTTTGTCGTACTCTATGTGTCCATCGAGCAGATATATGACTCGGTCTGCATATTTCGTGAGCTCGGCATTGTGAGTCACCATAAGCACCGTCTTTCCTTCTGCATGAATCTTCTTTAGTAGGTCCATGATAAGCTTCGAGTTATCGGTATCAAGGTTGCCGGTTGGCTCATCTGCCAAAATAATGCTTGGGTTATTTATAAGGGCTCGTGCTACTGCAACTCGCTGGGTTTGGCCGCCAGACAGTTGGTGGGGTAAGTAATACTGGCGATCATTAAGCTCCACCAGGCTCAGCATTTCTTCAGCTTTTTTGAGTCGTTTTATTAACGGTACGCCGCTATATGCTAATGGTAAAGCAACGTTTTCTATCGCCGTTAAACGTGGCAGTAAATTGTATTGTTGAAATATAAAGCCGATACTGTCACGACGTACTCGTGCGGCCCTATTTGGTCTTAGTCGCGAAACATTGCGTTCGCTTAGCTTGTAGCTACCAGAAGTGGTTCGATCCAAGAGACCTAGAATATTCATGAGGGTAGTTTTGCCGGATCCACTTGGGCCCATAATGGCAATAAACTCACCCTTTTCTACCGTCAAATCTACTGCATCAAGTGCTACGGTAGTAGCATCGCCAAAACCGTAAAGTTTGCTTAACTGTTCTATCTCTATTACCGACATTGTTTGACTAGTGTAATCGTACCCGATGCCAGATAGCAACCATGAGCAAAAACATTTAATTATTCAATTGTTAAACTTGGCGGAGAGGGTGGGATTCGAACCCACGGTACCCGTGAAGGCACAACGCTTTTCGAGAGCGTCCAGTTCAACCACTCCTGCACCTCTCCATGTGGCTGGTCGTATGCAGAATACCGCAGAATCGGTACCATCGCTACCCTGCGGCTTATGGAACTATGGTGAATGTAGGGTCTTTGTTTACTTCGCGGCTATGGCATATGGGGTCGCGATTGCAATCTTTGCGCGTTTGGCAGATTTGCTGGGCTGTGCCAACAGTTGTGGTTGAGTCCTGAATGTAGCAAACACGTACACTACTGTCACGAGCACTCGTAACCTGACGCAAGACAACGTACCCGGTAGATAGCAATAATCCAAATGTAAGCAAATAGTTCACCCAGTTTATTTTAATGTTTTGGACAAAGCCATGGCTCTTTACATACCGCAGCTGAAAGTACCGAGTCGTAAATCCTGAGCTAGCAATAAGAGGACTTAAAATACCGACTACGCATAAAGGAAATTGCGCAGCAATTACTCCGAACATTTCAAATGTTCGACCAGCGGTTAGCTGCCAGCTATTTATCAGGCTAATTCGCAGATCGTCACCTTGTTCATAAAAAAAGTAGGCCGCCAACCATAAACGGGCAATAATGAAGTAACTTGGTATTAGAAGCGCGCCGCCAAGTAGAATTTGCGTAACGGATTCTGACTGAAATATAAGAATTAATGCCGCAAAAGGCAGCGCGAAACATACGGTAACAACCCCAAAAAATCCGAGTGGGCGCTGTAGCGCACGGTCGATAGCTATATGAACAGATATTCTCTCTTGATGAAAACTAGCAATCATAAGTTGTAAATGCAGACTTAAGGCAAACAGAAGTATGAGTACCTGCAGGCCAAGCCAAATAGCAAATACAATCGAAGTAAGTATGGAGGACATAAAGCTCGATAACAGAATGGGAATAATGCTTGTGATAGCAACGGTTGCAATGGCCACGATAGGGATAACCAATATTGCGACAGCATTTTCAAGCAAGCCAATTACCATACCTTGAATAGCTGCCATGAATGGGTTGGAGCTATACCAGATTTTCGCATCACGATTAAGTGTGAGTCTACCTCGTTTAGCTACGGAGTTTGGTAGCTGCACTGGTGTTGGTTGCGTTTCTTCTGGAGTCATCACCTATCATGCTTACGGTTTTGCACAACATAGTCAAGATGCGGTTTACGCTTTGTTGATTTATACTAGTGTTAACTATGCATGAAATAACTAAAACAATTAGTGGGGTGGTGTCTGAGGTCTTTGGTTTAGCGTTAGATCCTGAGATAAGCCGTCCTGATGAAAAGTTCGGTGACTATGCAACGAATGTTGCCTTACGCATAGCGAAGCAGCAGAATGCCAACCCTATAGATATCGCAAAAAAGCTAGTTCGCGAGCTTAAGCTACAGCTGGCCGGTTCGGTTTCAGAAGTGACTATAGCCGGTCCGGGTTTCATAAACTTGCGGGTAAGCGATAAATTTCTGCTCCATCAGCTAAACCAAGTAACTGATTTACCAAAATCTTGGCAAGGTAAAGTGGTCGTTGCGGAATATGGAGACCCAAATCCATTTAAAACGGTACATGCCGGACACCTTTATACCGGTGTTGTAGGGGATGCAATTGCCAATTTATTTGAGGCAGCCGGTGCCGAGGTGCATCGAGTTAATTTTGGTGGTGACGTCGGCTTGCATGTTGGTAAAACGATGTGGGCAATAATCAAAAAACTCAAAGGAGTACACCCTGAAAAACTAGAGGCCATAGAAGAGAATGAGCGCGCCGCCTGGATGACGGAATGCTATGTGCTTGGCACAAATGCCTATGAAGATGACGAGACGGCCAAGCAAGAAATAATCGAGTTGAACAAACACGTGTATCGTTTGCACGCACAGAACGATCACGACACCGCGTTTGCACAAATATACTGGACCTGCCGGCAGTGGAGCTATGACTATTTTGATGCGTTCTATGCACAAGTAGGAATATCGTTTGAAAAATATTACCCCGAGAGTGAAGTGGCAGAATTGGGACTGCAAACTGTCAAAGAACAGCTAGCAAAAGGTGTCTTTGAAGAATCTGAAGGGGCAGTCGTGTTCAAAGGCGAAGCCCATGGTTTGCACACTAGGGTTTTTATCAGCAGCCAAGGGCTACCAACGTACGAGGCGAAAGATGTTGGTCTGATAGAGCAAAAATTCAAGGACTTTTCTTTTGATAAATCCGTCGTAATTACCGCTAACGAACAAGCGCAATATATGGCAGTTGTTTTGAAAGCCCTTGAGCAATTCCAGCCAGATCTTGTTGCTGCAAGTAGCCATCTTACGCATGGACTTGTTAAATTGCAGGGTGGCGAAAAAATGAGTAGTCGAAAAGGAAATATCTTACGAGCAGTTGATGTGCTTGATGCGGCGAGTGAAGCGAATAAAAAAGCGACCGGCAAGGAAGATCAGCTTGTGGTACTGGGTGCTGTGAAATACGCTTTTTTGAAGACCAGAATGGGTGGTGATATTATTTACGACCCGGTTGATTCAGTAAGTATTGAGGGCAACAGTGGTCCGTATTTGCAATATGCCCACGCTCGCGCTAAAAGTATTCTCGCTAAGGTTTCAATTGAAGACGGGGTAGATCCTATTCGCTTGGAAGCTGACGAACGGAGGCTGGTAAACAAACTTACTGAATTCCACTCTGTCGTTGGCAGGGCAACCAGTGAACTCATGCCACATCATATTTGTACGTACCTATATGAACTAGCCCAGACATTTAATAGGTTTTATGAGTTTAATCGGGTTGTTGGAGATGAGCGCGAGCTTGAGAGGGTGCGTCTTGTTTCTCGATATGCGGAGG
>CAYYKI010000031.1:0-10630 GCA_964440975.1 uncultured Candidatus Saccharibacteria bacterium
GTAAATCCATGGCAAGCTTAACTTACAGGTTACAACTTTTCCGAATTGGATAACCCTCAACGAAGTGCGTGCAGGGTGCTCAAACTCCACTGATGAGGATATCGACACTGCAGTTCATGCGCGGATGCGTGACGGGAGAATCGATGCCAATGGGTTTGATGCAATTTTTATTATCTACAACGGTGCAAGTTGTCGACAAAATACTCCTGGCGCCTACTGTTATGTGCAGCAATTAGTACCCGGCTACTTACCTGAATGCCATGGATTTACCGGAAGCAATGATCGCATGACAAGCCCTCCCGACTGGTCTTCGGGCATTTCGCACGAACTTGGGCATGCGTTTGGCTTGCATCACGCCCATGGGCCAATCGATGACTATGATTACGGTAATCCGTACGATGTAATGGGAATGGATCTGAATAACAACGCTAATCATATGAGTGTCTTTCATAAATGGCAGCTCGGCTGGCTTGGGCTGGGAACGGACATAGTTGACGTTAAAGATAGTAACGCTACAGGGGTAACCCTGAACGCTATCTCAGCAAGATCAGGGTTCCGTGGAATACGAATACCTATGCAAAAAGATCAATTTGGTAAGACAACTGACGCGCTTTACGTGGAGAATCGACAACCCGGCGTTGATGGTGATCGGATTGATAATTTTGCAAATGCTACAACCTGGGACAATCATTTGGATCCAGGAGTTCAGGTTAATCGTGTTCGCAACCCAGGCACCGGCTATGAGAGTATTGGTCTAGTGCAGGCTACACAAGATCTGCTGTTTCCGGTCACGCTTAATCAGCAAGAAACCTACAACTTCAACTACCAAGTTCCAGACGCCACTGATGCATCAGGCTTTGGGCCTAACAGTGTGTGCATACGAGTGGATACTGCTGGTAGCCCAGCAGGGGTTCGGGTGCAAAATGATTGTGTCGACAAGTCGCCCAAAAGTAAACCGTACCTCACGACCTCGCTTGGTCAATTCGATAAAGACATGAACTATATCGGCGTAAAAGATAACAAAACCGATACCAGGTTTGAACCAAGTAACATTAACAGCATTAGAGATATGTGCTTTAACGGCAACAACCTATACGTACGGGATAGTTCCAGAATTACTCGCTATTACTTTGCGGATGCGGCCGCCCAGCCGATTACACGTTCACTAGAGTATAGGCCTAACTACACGCGTGCTGCTTCGGTTATTAGTGGCAAGGACCCAAATGAGTACTATAAGAGAGCTACTGATATGAAGAGCGGCATTATGAGTATGTTCTCGTATGAGCAGTATAAATCTGGCTACAGCCTACCAGTTGCAGAAAAGTCCGGACTGTTGATGATATCCGGCAGAATAGCCTGTGATCCGGACGGCAAACGCGTGTTCGCAACAGATCACATCTCACCAAGTGCAAATGATGTTCCATACCCGACTACAAATAGCACCGGAGGAAGGATACTCGTCTACGATACTTCTGCCGACACCGTCACGATTAAGAACGGCCAAGATGCGGTGGCCGTGCTGGGGCAGGATGCGATCACGTATGACAACTCTAAGTTGCCCGCCAACCTACCGCCCTATGGCAAATATGCCTACAAGTTTTTCAAGCGGCCAGCTCCTCCGCGTGGCGCTGGGACGTTTGGAAATTCTTCTGGTATATTCTATGCGAGGTCACAAAAGTACCTGTTAGTACAAGACCTGAATCGAATTCTTGTATTCGATCTATCTGGTGGGGTTAAGAACGGCATGGATGCAAAGTATGTGATAGGCCAGCCCGACTTTACAACGCCATCATCAGTTTCAAACAATGTATCGAATTATGGCGGAATAGGCTCTATTGCTATCGACGAAAATAATAAACGATTCTTCATGTGCGCCGGTACCGGCAGAACAGGAGCTGCGACGCGAATATATGCGTTTGATATGACTAAATTGTCTAACGGTGTTGCGCCTACATACACTACACAACCACTGGACCCGAACGCCATGTCGCCATGTGAGATAAGTTTTGACCCGCTTCACGGTGGGCGTTTATTGGTAGATCGCGGCAAAAAACTAACCATCTTTGATGCTGGGCCCGACAAATTCAAGCCGGGTGCAACCGAGTATAGCTACACATTTGATCTTCCAGGTGGGACGAATGTAGGAAAATCAAAATATGAACCGATGACGGGTACGTTGTGGCGTTCCGAATCTGGGACGGTTAATGGTCATTCAAAGGAGCGTAGGATTCTTGTGTACGCAGTACCCGAGAATAACTACCAAAAACCAGAACTATTATCTTCTGTATCCCAGGAACTTAAATAGCAAAAGAAGCCCGTAGGGTATATATTGACAAATGCATGATGATTGTGTATAATATAAAACTATGAATAAGCATATACACGAAAGCACCGACCATAGCTCACGCAATCGCGCACCGCGACGTGGCTTAGTTGTTTTAGGTACCGGCGTAATAGCGGCTGCAAGCCTTATTGCGGGGACCACCATTATGAGTAAGGACGCTCCGCGTAACACGCAGAAAACCGAGCAAGCCCCTGCCAATGCAGAACTTTATCAGCTACATGAACACCTACTTGACGAAAAAGGTCAGCCAAAATCAAAAGTAAACATTTATTTTGGGCCAATTCGACAAGAAGACCAGCCACTGGTTACCTATGCGACGGATGACAACATCACACTTGAAGCAGCTACGCTTAGATATGTCACCGAACTATATGCCATGAAGACCCGCACCGAGAAGGATGACCCCAAGATTCAAGATGCAGCATTTAGTTGTGCGGCAGCGGTACTGCCATATGTCATGGAAGTAAACGGTACTGAGAACCCCTTAGCAGAGTACGACGAAGGATCGGTCATCTTGATGCCGGCTGACTATAGCGCTCAGATTCAATAAGACAACCCGTGCATATATAAGCAAATTTGTAGATTTGAAATTACCTAGCAATAGGCATTTGATGCCTGCGTGTGCATGCTAGGTTTGGTTTTCAAAACCGCCCACAAAGGCTGATGCTAACTTACCTAAGTCGGGCACATAGTATCCACCTTCCTGGACAAGCATTGTGGGCACACTAAGCTCACGAATCATTAATCCAAAGCCACGGAAGTCGTTTATGTCGATTCTAAAGTCGGCGGTTGAGCCGGCGATCGGGTCTAGCCGGTATGTATCATACCCAACGCTGACAGCTAAAAATGACGGCGCAAAGTCATCAATGGCATCTAGGCCGCGCTGCAAGGCATCGTAGAATCCATTAGCGTCCATGCCGTTTGCTAATGGCAGATTCATGTTTCTAAACCGTCCGTCGCCAATACCGATTTCGTCTTCTCGGCCTGTTAAATACGGATACTGATTATCTGGATGGGCATGCAGGGAAACGAACATCACATCATCGCGATCATAAAATATATCCTGCGTACCGTTACCGTGATGAAAATCAATGTCAAGCACTGCAACCTTACCGAATCGGGAAAGTTTATTTGCGGCAATAGCGACATTGTTAAAAAAGCAGTATCCACCCATGCGCTGTTTTTCGGCATGGTGTCCAGGTGGACGACACAATGCATAGCTCGTTTCACCATCTGCTATGAGTAGGTCGGCCGATGTTTCTGCGGCGTGTGCTGCAGCCACGGCGGCATCGAATGTGTCGTGTGTGAGCGGTGTATATGAGTCTGAAATATAGTTAGAGGTATGTCGTTGTGGCCGAGTTCGCATGTGTGGTATGCCGTCACCATCAACCCATTCTGAAGGATCTTGTTGACCCTCAACTGCAGCTGATTGAGCACTGATATAGTCAATGTATCGCTGCGTGTGAACGGCAGCAATAGAGCTGTTGTCATAATCGTTCGGAGCAACCAATTGGTGCCCAGCTTCTATCAACGCGCCTTTAATTACCTCAGCTCGTTCAGGATATTCTGCGATCGGATACAATGCTCCGTCGTACGTTTCTGAATCGGGATTATGTAATAAATGCGCCTCGCTATATACAACTTTCATGCGACCCCCTTAGTTTAAACCAACTATTTGTTGAACCTACTAGTAGCAGTTATACTTGCGGCACACCTCCTTGACTATGCTTGCCGAACGGAATCTAGACTTCCATCATAGCTCTATATTAGTTAGAGGGCCACAGATAGCAAGCATGAACATTTATTTATAATATGCGTAGAAGCGGTATAAGACGGAAATCGATACTGTCGTAATGAGATCATTGTAAGCGGGAAGTAGCGTGATACATTAAGTGCATGTCTCAATACAGAACCATTGGCCTCGCCAAAGAAAGTGAGTCACCCGAAAATCCAGGTGGTCTTGAGCGTCGCGTGGCCTTGATTCCAAAAGACGTTGCCAAATTAGTTGCCGCCGGTTATGTAGTGAGTGTTGAAAAAGGTGCGGGTGAAGGAATTGGTTTTGGAGATGAAGCATATCAAAAAGCGGGTGCGCAAATAGAATCAGCTGATAAAATCTACGCCAACAAAGACATGGTAATAAAGTTTAAAGGTCCCGCCACAGAGCGTATTAACGACATGCAGCCGCATAGTACGTTATTTTGCATGGCTCATGTGCAATCGATTCCTGAGCGTCTTGCTAAGTGTGTAGAGCGTGAAATTAACCTTATCGCCATGGAAGAAATCGTCGAGTCGCCACAGCGCATTAGTGACCAAACTATTATCAGCTATATGGCAATGGAGACAGCATTATCTGAGCGAGTGAATCAGGAAGATTTACAAATAATATTCGTGGGTTATTCTTCCAGACTTGTTGGTGCTATTACCTGTGCTGGTAGGTCGGATGCTTCGTCAATACGTATCATCCAGTCAAATACTAAAACTTCGCTCTTGCCGGAACTCACGGCCAATAGTCTTGTATTCATAGATGGTAGTCAAACAATATCTGATCTGCTACGCAAGCGCATTAAAAAAACGGGAGCGCAACTATTTGACTTAGCTAAGTTTGAAGCAAATCATCCACCAGATATAAAACAAGCCTATCAGAAGCGTCACCCGCTAAAGCAATTTGGTAAACGCAGGATTGAATGCTTGCATCACACCGGTCAAGCCGGTGCACGATACGGTTTGGAGTTGCTGCGCAGTATAAGCCCTCTTCGTAAAGTACCTTCAAAGGTAAATGTGGCGATATTGGGCTATGGCAATGTTGGACAGGGTAGTATCGAAGAATGTTACGTTAGTGGTGTTGCGTGCATACATATACTTGGGCAAAAACTAACCAAAAAGCATCGTATTGCACCATTCCTTGAAGCAGTAGATTTAGTGATAAACGCCGCCGATCCCGCCGCTCACGGCGGGACGGTGCCCCCGTACCTAGTTACCACAGCGCACACAAAAAACACACTTACCAAAGGTGCCGTTGTGATTGATTTGATTGGTGGATCCAAAACAAATCGGAGTCCGGTAGAGAATGTCGTCGAGTGCACCTACCTTACCGACCCCTACTTTATCGAAGATGGTGTGTACTTTGCCGCCCAATGGGGGTGGCCGATGATTGGTATGATGAAAGAATCCTCAGTTCGATATAGCAGCCAAATTCTTAGTGTCTTGCTCGAAAAAGAGCAGCTACTAAAAAACGGGCTTGCGCACCTAGCGCCTGGTTTGCAGCCGGCTATTATGACTAAGATATTTGGGTAGTCCTAGTGTATTGGGTTGTGGTATGTATGACGATTGCTTGACGGAGTATAATAAAGATAGTTAAAAAGGAGCTACTATGAAGCGATTACTGCTATCAACCGACAAAAAAATAGCTGGCGTTTGTGGTGGAATTGGTGAGTATTTTGAGATCGATCCGTCGCTAGTCAGGCTAGCCTGGATCGTGATGACAATTCTAACGGGAATAGTTCCCGGAATCATTGCATATATAGTGGCTGCAATCGTTATACCAACTGCTGATCAAGTTAAATCAAGCGACAGCGAAAAGAAAAAATAGTATAGATTGCTATAAGCTTCGCCCAAGCGTTAACGAGGATACAATGAGTGTAAAACAACTAATAATTGACGTTCGTGAGCCAGAAGAATTTTCGACTGGCCATGTCGATGGGGCCATCAACATTCCACCGGCAAGCTTATTAACAGGTGCTACACAACTAAATGGCGTAGATAAAGACACTGAGCTCATTGTCTATTGCTTGTCGGGCTCTCGCTCAAACGCGTCCATCCAGATACTGAAGCAACTTGGTTTTACTAATCTCATTAACGGCATTAATGCCGATCACGTACGAAAAAACTACGTGAAGTAGCCCTACCATACTTTGCTTGTGCTTGGGTTGATGAGATCTAATCGCTAGTATTTGAACATGCCACATATACACACCGAACCAGGCGGACATGACTCAACTGCTAGTGCGTATATAGTGCGAGTTGATACGCCAGAACCTACTCTCGTTTTGCATCGACACCGCAAGCTCGGCGCTTGGCTCCAGTTTGGTGGCCATGTAGAAAAGAACGAAAATCCATGGCAGGCTATAGCTCACGAACTGACTGAAGAATCTGGGTATGAGCTTAGGCAGCTTAGTGTACTACAGCCGCCTCATCGTATTATGGCGATGGCTGGCGTGGCACTACATCCAATTCCGCTTGCACCGATGACCCACAAGTTCCCCGGCATGGATCACTATCACAGTGATTGGGGGTTTGGTTTTGTTGCTTCTGAAGCTCCAGCAAACTCACCAAACGAAGGTGAGTCGGGTACTATTGAATGTTTTACGTTGGCGGAACTTAACCAGCTCGCTGATAATGAGATCCCGCAGAATGTTAAAGACATCGGGCAGTTTATACTAACCGACGCACTGACGTACTGGGTTCAGGTGCCCGCTGAACATTGGACGACTGATACGCCTCACCCTCATTTTGAGTAATGATTACACGGTTCGTCACAACGATATACTTTAGCGAGGGTTAGTTTTTTAGAGATACGTACGTGCAGATCGCAAAATCAGTTGAATTTAGGTAGCTTATCCTAAGCACTAACGGCGTGGTCGAATATTTCGGTGTTGCCTGCATCTGGGTTGAGGTAGTTTGCCAGCCGTAGCTCTTTGGGTATGAGGCGGTATAGTACATAATCTCCGGCCATCAGCTTTGCTATTGGGGGTAAGGATGATTGAGAGGTGTCGGCATTTAACTCTTGGACTTTTTTATATAAATCGGCTCGTAAGTTTTCGTCGTGGATTTGTTCAACCTGACCATGAGCCTGTAGGGTTTGCTGGTTTTTATCATCATTAATAGCAATAGCAGCCAAGGGATTCTGCTCTATATTCATACTCTTTAAGGTGTGTTCTTTGGTGATAAAGTAAATCTCAAGGTCAGTATCAACCAGAAAATATACCGTTGCAGCATGCGGATACCCAGCACTATTGGCAGTTGCCACCACCCCAAGTGGGTGAATAGTGATAAAGTCGATGATGTCTTGTTTTGAAATTGTTGCCATAAACTATACCAAGCATAGGTAAGGGCTGGATAAAATACAAGCGCCACTTACTACGCGAGCAGTCGACAGGCTATGCGCACTACCGCTTTGACTTACCTATAAGCCAGTTAACCGACGGACTGATTGCTTTGTCGGTGCGATGCACACATCCCATCCAGCAGCATGGGCGTCGTTTGCCTTCGGCCAACTCTTGTACTGCTCGGACAATATGTTCTTGACGGGTCTTTTGCTGTTTGACGGTTATGGTCCAGCAGATCCATTCGTTCCGTGCAAGCGGCGTTATGTCTTCCCAGGCCGAGCTCGCCTTGCGGTTAGCAAGAATGGCATTTTTGAGGTCTACAGGCAGTGCGTGTGCGGTGCCACTAGCAAGTTTTTTGCGTAACATACCACTATAATACCAGCAACCACCAACAGGGGTAATCACGAGTTAATTTAGTTGACAAATACCGTTAAATAGTGTTATAAAATATAGGTAAAAGGAATTTTGAGTGCTAGGAATCCCAACTAGAACCGAGGCGATTGCAGTGTCGGAAACGTATGCTGTAGCCATTGATCAAATGGAGCAAGCCGCTAAGCTGGCTTCTTTTGGTGATGTTTTTAGCACAGATTTCGCAAATAGCCATGTAGCAGCTGCCTTTAGCGAATCGGGCCACTCGGTTGCGTTCACAGAACAGCTGCGACAGGGTGGTATGTTCTGGGAGATTGAAGCAGGCCAGGTACCGCCGGCTGCACGGACACTACTTGAACCTATTAGAGTACTTGATACCTATCGGCACGGCGCTCGGATAGCTCGCGATGCGCTAGAAGCTGCACGACCAGTTATAGATATGGAGCAGAGCGTTATCCATCAAGGTTCACACGACAGCGGGCCACTCGATAGGATTAGTAAGAGCATTCGTGTTGAAGAGACGACCGCTGACTACGTCTTTGAAGATAACCATTTGCGACTGCGACCAGGGCAGGGACATGGTTGGAAATACACATTGAACCCATACGAGGTTGCTACAGAGATGCTTAATGAGTTTGTATCTACGGTTGAATTCGTTGCAGCTGCCGACCCAACGGACTTTGGAAAAATTGCGAGCATGGCTGCGACGGCCAAGAGTTTTGAGAGCAGCAACACATTTACCTTGCTGCAGGATTTTTTAATTAGAGGTAGTGTTTCGGTTGGTCCCGATCAGCATGAGTCAAGTAAAGAGTCAGCTGTAGCGGAACTAGAGCGGGTGCATGCTGAAATTGCCGGGCGTAGCGACGTCAGCCTACGATTTGATGAGCAGTATTTTGATGCAGAATCCCTCGAGTATGCTGCCGCGATACCCGCAGCAAGCGTGCTGGACGACGCCGAAAGATTTTCGTTTAATAACTTGGCCGGAAGGTCTGCGCTGCGACAGGTCATTGATCAGGTACTGTCAGAGAAGGGCTACTGTGTCATAAATGGTACTCGCTATGAAGCTTCCGGACGTCCGATGGAGGGCGAGGCTCCTCGCGGTTACGTGGCAGATGGTGAAACCTATAGCCAGATTGTGAATTTGCTTGGCAAGTCGGTTGTTGCGGCCACAGGTAAGGTGATCGCACCAGAACAATGGGCCGCGCAAGAATTGCAGCTGGTATCTGCCTATCATGATGGCAATCAAGCTGCTACTGAACTGTTGTTAGATCGATACGGAACAACAACTGAAGTTTTGGGCAGGCAACAAAAATTGCAAATGCTCGCACGTTCGACGCGAAATTTCCTTGATTAATAATGATCGACAGACCCATGCTCGCACGGTGTTATATACTAGAAGTATAAGGGGGACTAGCTATGGCAAAGCCAGAAGATTTTAGCACAAAGATAAAAGCCAAACTCAAGGAAAGCGATGTGGCTCGTCAGGGAGCAATCACTAAGAAAGGCGATACTTCAGGTGGCTCCGGTGGTGCAGTTTATTTTATGGGATTTGTCGGCGCATTGGTGTACTGGTTTCAGGCAGCAAACGGCGTTGGGGCGGTAGGAACGGGTGTCTTAAAGGCGCTCGTGTGGCCAGCGTATGTAGTATTCAGGCTACTGGTCGGCTTTTACGGTAACGTATAGGTAAGACTACTGTTGTATAAGTAATTACTATTGTTTTTTGTTATGCTTGCAAAAAAATGATATTACAGTGATAATTGTCTAATGTGTTACAATGACACTAAGTGTTGAAAATACACTTACCGTCATACGACCGAACCTTAACAATTCGAGAAAAGAGGTGAGTATATTTGCAATGAGGAAACGCCGTCCAGACAACGAAAGGTGGTGAAAACGGATGATCCTCAATACGAAGGAACACTCATACCGTGTGCGAGAGCGCGTGGTAGCAGAAACCGCACAGTATCGGCTGTATGTCTGCGAAGACACGTCGTCGAACGAAGCGCTGTTTCTGCAAGTTGCAACTGCCCTCGAGTTCAATGGGGAGCTGCAGCGGGCGGCGTTCGTCCTCGGTCAACTGCGTAAACGCGCAGAAGAGCGGGAAGCGGATCACGTCAAGAAGCTCGAACGCGAGGGCGCCGACACCGGCAAGCGCTTGCATTACGAGCTGCTCATACCTGAGGTGGTTGAGGGTTTCGCTTCGGCGGAGCACGACAACCGGCAGATGGTCATTCTGAGGGTCGCAGACCTGAAGAAGGGCATTGAAGCCATGCTGCCAATGAGCATGTTGACGGAGGTTGACGGCAAGCGCCTGAGCCCGATGTCATCGGCTTGGGTGATCGGTCGTCTGCTGAAACTGTTGCTCTTCGTGCACACCGAAGGCTACGCCGGCATGGCTGTCGACGGTGACAACGTGTTGCTCGAACCCGAGTGGCATCGAGTCACACCCATCGACTGGAGTGCCGTCAAGGACTACCGAGACGGAATGACTCCTGAGGTGACAAAGCTGGATATCGTGTCGGCTGCTTCGGCGGTCTTCACGGCAATCGGTGGCGACACTGATGATGGTGAATACCCCTACGACGTCGAAGACGCCGGTGAGTACATCGATTTCCTGCGCCGACTGATGCGCGGCCGTGAGGCTGACGCAAATGCGGCACACATCAAGCTGTACCAGATCGTGCGAGCGACCTGGGGTCACGGCTACCGACCAACCGAAATCCTGCCGTTATAGACGGCCAAACCAAGAGAGAAGGTAATGGGAAGCCATACCGATACCAAAGACAGCGCCCACAAGGCGTACGAGACGTAC
>CAYYKI010000032.1:0-10314 GCA_964440975.1 uncultured Candidatus Saccharibacteria bacterium
CAATAAAGGCTTCACAACCCCATCCGCCACCTTTAAAGCAACACCGCACGACTGCTTCATGATGGTCTTTGACTGCCGATTATAAGTGAAATACTGCTTCATTTACGATAAAACAAACCGTATACTGCGTGCATGCAAATAACTAGTTTACAAAACCCACGCATTAAGCAGCTTGTGAAGCTCAAGGTTCGTCGCCATCGCGATGAGAACCAACAAGTTCTCATCGAGGGCTATAAAGGTTTGGTTATGGCTCTCGACAATCACATCAGTGTTGTTGAAATATACGCTTGCCCAGCGTTGTACCTCGGCAGCAACGAGCCTGCGCTACTGCAGCGTGCAACCGAGGCGGGTGCAACAGTTTACGAAACAACTGAGGCGGTATTTCGGAAGATTGCGTATAGAGACCGTCCGGAGGGACTCATAGCGGTTGCTAAGCCATTTCATAAAAAGTTGGCCGACCTGCGTGTTTCTGAACACTCGTTATATCTAGTTGCAGAAGCTATAGAAAAACCTGGAAACCTGGGTACGATGCTCCGTACTGCGGATGCATGTGGCGTGGACGCAGTCATAGTCTGCGACGGCATTACCGACATCTATAATCCGAATGTCGTACGGGCGAGCATCGGCACGGTATTTAGCCAGCCTGTGGTCCTCACAAATACTCAAGAGTTTTTTGCATGGAAAGAGCAAAATAATATTCATCTTGCTGCCACCACTCCGGCAGCTAGCAAAATGTTCACTGACGCTGACCTAACGGGAGCAGTAGCCTTAGCGGTTGGAACAGAGCAGGTTGGCTTGCCCGATACGTGGCTTGATCGGGCCGACATCCAAGTACTTATTCCAATGTATGGACAAGCAGACTCTTTAAATGCCGCTACATCTGCCTCGTTAGTACTATATGAGGCAGTTCGTCAGCGCCGTGAGGTTGGTTTGCTGGCGTAACCTGTACTACCCTACATATTGACGCACAGCTTACGTTCTGCTAAAGTTTTATGGTTCTAGTCACCCCGTAAGGAGGGTGTTTTTATTTGCAATGATTCCATACGAATGTTTAACCACCAATACAAATCCGGACGACTATTTGCCGGTTGACCTGAGCCACCTGGCACCCGAAACCGTTACGGGGAGCGTTGGTGGGCTTGGAACCGACATTAGCAACAACAAACTACCTCAGCCAGCCTCCGATGGCGACGTACTGTACGCATTTACTCATTTTGACGGTGTGGATAGGAGTAATAAATTTGATCCTTCTCTAAAGGATGCAGTAAATGACGAAGACAGAACTATACAACGTGAGGGGCCTATTGTTCTGCGTCGCAGTGATGCGCCAGACCGTCTGGAGTTTGTGGGCGTTAATGTTGAGAGTAGAGGGTGGCGAAACAGTGAATTCTATGTTGTCAGGTTTGACATTGACCGACCTATTGGCTATCTAGATGAAGATGAAGGTGAGTTGGTAATCGTGTCGGGGGCGGAGCTCATTACAAGTGGTATAGAAAAGTTCTTTCCACGCCGCAAATAGTAGCGTTTATTACAATGTATTTTGCTTGCGCTTAACCGTATCGGTGCGGTATGCTGAGTAAGTCAAAAACAAGACAAAAAAGTGAGGAAAAAATGTCAAAAATCATAGGTATTTCTATGGCTAATGAAGTCGTGGAAACCCACATACCAATACGTTTTGCGTATGATGGCACACGCATAAGCGTTAAGTACTGGTCAACGAGTAGTCTTATACAAATTCGGCACGCATAGTCGTAGCAGCATGGCTGGTTACTTACGGCTGTTGTTGAAGCAAATCAAGTATGAGAGCAGCTGTCCACGAAAAGCTTTCTGCTCCCAGTCCTTTACCAGACAACGGATCAAAGTACTCCCGCATACCAGACTGAGTAATCATGTCAAGCGAATTGCGTCGTAGTTCGTTGGCTTCTTTACGATATTCGTACCGCTCGAGACCATCAATTATCATCCAGTTCATGTTTATCCATGTCGGTCCTTGCCAATAGCGCATTTGTCGGAAAGATTCACTATAGAGTGGTACCGAAGGCGCAGGATACATTTGCCCAAACTGGTTGTCGTTCTTAAGGAGATCAACAAGCTGCTTGGCGCGTCGCTTGGTAATTGAACCAGCATACAGCGGTAACAAAGTAGCTATGCTTGGTTCCCTGATTAATTCGTGTGTAAGCGCATTTCGTGAATAATATTGACCATCCTCATGATGCCATAGAAGCTCAAGCGCATGCTTTGTTTTACTCATTTCGGACTTCAAGTCACTTGGAATTGGTCTTTTGACTGCCTGTGCAATGTCCACTAATCTACTGTTTGCACGTACAAGCATACTGTTAAAAGCCAAATCATTTACGACAAATTTTTTGAGTTTAAAACCTTTGGCTGAGTCATACTGTATTCGGCGCAAGCTACGCTGCAAACTATAGCTATGCAGTGCATCTATAGTGGAGGAACGCTGGCCTTCAAGGGCCCAGCGATGATCGCGCCGCAGATGCTCGATCGTTTTGCTGATGCCAAGTGTCTCAGTGACCTTAATCCATGCAGGAACCGAATCATTTTTGAGAACTTGCATGAGTGGGGGTGAATTATCCATACCCGACTCCCAAGGATGCAGTAATGCGACAATACCTTCGCCATGTGGGTCTCGTTCTCTGTATAGCCAACGGTGATAATCCAATAACACTGGCAAGAAATATTCATAAAGTTCTATGCAGTCAGACAGCTTTAGCGACTCGCCCACAAGCCAGACTGCCTCAGCTAACATGGGGGGTTGCGTGATGCCACTTGTAGCAAATGATTCATTTGCATGTGGTGACAAGTCACTGCGCCATCGCCGTATTGAATGAACAATGTCACTGTGTAGCACCATATTTGGAATCATCCCATTTTTCCATTGCGCTGCAGCTAAACGCTTTAATTCTGTGGCTGCGCGTTTAGGATCGATGTGGCGCAGTCCAATTGCCGTGAAACAACTATCCCATAACCACTGATGTGGATACAGGCCGCGTGCGGGAACCGTGAAATCGCCTTGGTCGTTTAAGGCTAACACTCTGCGCGCCGCCGTTGCCATATCTTTGTATACAACAGACATACATAAGCAGTATAGCGGTGTTGCGAACATGAGGAAACAGACTTACTTAAAAAGTCTACTGTATTGATTTGACGTTATGAAACTAGCGAAAGTTGGTATAACTAATCGGAAAATCTAGATCAGCTGCTTCAAGTAGCCGCATAACTGCCTGTAGGTCATCGCGCTTAGGGCTTACTACGCGTATTTCCTCGCCCTGAATTTGCGTTTTAACTTTAGGATACTGTTCGCGTATAAGACTAGTGATCTTCTTGGCTTTTTCTTGTGTTAGTCCCTTTATGAGCTTCAACTCTTTACGCATTACCATGTTTGCGGTCAGCGGTTCTGCAGTCGTATCCAACACTTTAGGGCTTATCCCAACCCCAGCCAGTTTTTTACGTACGATATCTTCAATACTATCCAGATGAAAATCGTTGTCGCCGTAAATAGTTAAAGAGGTCTTACTACTATCTGTAAATTCGAGCTTTGCTGCGGTACCTTTAAAGTCATAACGAGTTGTTATTTCGCGCTGAGATTGCTCTATAGCATTAGTGAGCTTAGCAAGATCAAAATCCGAAACTATATCAAATGACGCATCTTTAGCCATATAAAAAGTGTACCATGACGATAGATGAAAAGCGTTTATCTCTGTAATAAGCACTTTGCTGCTATAATGTATCTAATATATGGATAGTTACGCATCCCAAATTGCTACTGCTCAAGACGCCTTGCGTACTGAGTTTGAAGAGCTTACAGATAAGCAGAAGATCTTGCGAAGTACGACCTTGAGGGCGTTGTTTGATCAAATAAAGACACTACCCCCAGAAGATCGCGCTAATTTCGGAAAGCAGGTCAATGAACTACGACAGACTGTACAATCATGGCTAGACTCTGTAAATGATCAGACAGATGACCGACCAGTGATTGACGTTACCGCCCCCTTTGATGAAAATTGCGAGGTATCTAAACGACCCGCGCTGCTCCCAACACAGCTAGGCAGTAGACACCCGCTAACTACGGAACTTAGGCGAGTATTGGACATATTTGCTCGCATGGGGTTAGTAGCCGAAGAGACGCCGCAGCTCGACAACGAATACTACATGTTTAGCAGCTTAAACTTTCCGGAAGGACACCCTGCTCGCGATGATTATGATACATTCATCACAACAGAAGGTCTCGTTGCGCCCGCGCATGCCAGCGTTATGCAAAATAGATTGCTCAAAAAATATAAATCGAATCTAGAAAAAGGCATTCCCATAAGTACGGTGTACGCCGGCCGTACCTTTAGGAACGAGGATGTCGATGCGCGACACGAGCACACCTTTTACCAAGTTGAAATCATGTATGTTGATACAAACATAACGGTTGGTAACCTCATTGCAACATTTAAGACTTTCCTAGAGGAGTATTATCAGCAAGCTGTTGAAGTTAAGAGTCAGCCATTTTACTTTCCATTCACAGAGCCAAGCCTAGAGCTGGCACTCAGCTGTCCCTTTTGTCAAAAAAAGGGCTGTCATGTATGCAGCCAAACGGGCTGGATAGAGCTGCTAGGTATGGGTCTCATCAATCCGAACGTTCTAGCAGAAGCCGGGCTTGATTCAAACAAATACACTGGTTTCGCAGGCGGTCTAGGGCTGGATAGGCTCATCATGATGAAATACGGCATAGAAGATATTCGACACCTGCACAGTGGTAAATTAAGATTCTTGAGGCAATTCGCATGAAAGTAAGCTTACAATGGGCAGGTGAGTTAAGTGGTGCAAAATTTATAGACGATGCACCGACTGTTATAAAAGCTATTGGTGAGCAGCTCGGAGCAATCGATGAAATCATTGATTGGGGCGGGCGATATAAGGGCATATTCGTCGCCAGGGTCGTTAGCTGCATCAAACATCCTAACGCTGACAAATTAAGCCTCTGTCACATTGATGATGGAGGAGCGGTGACTAACGTCGAGCGCGATGAAGATGGGCTCATACAAGTTGTATGTGGAGCGCCCAATGTTACTAGTGATCTTCTGGTCGTTTGGATTCCACCCGGAGCGACCGTGCCGGCAACAGTTGATACTGATCCTTTTGTGCTAGAGGCCAGAGAATTAAGAGGCTACAAGAGTAATGGCATGTTGGCGAGCGCACATGAGTTGGGCATAAGTGATGACCATGATGGAATCCTGGTACTGGAACAAACAGACGAAAAGCAGCCCATTATACCTGGACAACCACTAGATGAAGCCCTTCCCGTAAATGACATTGTTGTTGATATAGAAAACAAAATGTTTACCCATCGTCCTGATTGTTTTGGCGTGCTTGGTGTCGCGCGTGAAATTGCTGGCATCAGAGGTAATTCGTTTATAAGTCCTGATTGGTACTCACAGCTAGAGCTTAAACAAGCAGAGAACCGTCTACCGGTACGCGTAAAAATAGAAGCACCTGATGTCGTTTCGCGGTTTATGGCAGTTACTATTGCAGGGGTCAGCGTTACGCCAAGTCCTACCTGGATGCAGTTACGACTAAGCCAGGCAGGTATCCGACCGATTAATAACATAGTAGATGTCACCAACTATGTGATGTTGCTCACTGGTCAGCCTTTGCATGCGTATGATTATGACAAACTAGCAGTGGCAAGTAACGATACGCCAGTGCTAGTTGCTCGTATGGGTAACGACGACGAACTTACGCTCCTGAACGGTAAGTCTATTTCCGCCAAGCAAGATGCAATAGTCATAGCAACCGACAAAACACCGCTTGCTCTAGCTGGTGTTATGGGTGGTGCAGATACAGAAGTTGATGCCACAACACAGAACATCGTGCTGGAAGTGGCCAGTTTCGATATGTACACTATCCGTAAAACCTCTATGCGGTACGGAGTATTCTCGGATGCCGTCACTCGATTTACAAAAGGGCAAAGTCCATTACAAAACCCTGCAGTAATTAGCTACGCCACTAAACTTATTACTGATATATGCGGTGGAGAACAGGCGTCTAATTTCGTAGACGAGAAAACCGGGATATCTGATCTTGCGACAGTCACAGTTACCGTTGATTTTATCAATGCTCGGTTGGGCTCTAGCTTCACCATCAAAGAAGTGACTCAGCTCCTGTCTAATGTCGAGTTTACAGTAGAAGTCGACAACGATAGTGTTGTTATAACGCCACCTTTCTGGCGTACAGACATTGCTATCCCTGAAGATATTGTTGAAGAAGTGGGCCGATTATATGGGTACGACAGGCTACCGAAGCATCTCCCTGTGCGTAGCATCTCGCCTGCACGCGTAAATAGTACAATTGATTTCAAGAACCGATTGCGAGATATGCTTGCGTCAGCCGGTGCAAACGAGGTGTTAACCTATAGTTTTGTTCATGGCGACCTGTTCAATAAAACTGGTCAGAATCCCGCCGATGCATTTCAGCTGAGTAATGCTATCAGCCCTGATCTACAACACTATCGTCTGAGTCTCACGCCAAGTCTTCTTGATAAAGTAAACAGTAATCTTCGAGCTGGTAATGATGAGTTTGCATTATTCGAAATAAACAAAACTCACACTAATAAGCTCTTGGATGACGAAAAGTTGCCTATTGAGCATTCGATGCTTGCCTTTGTATTTGCCGCAAGTGACAAGGCTCTACATAAGCCGGATGGCGCTCCTTACTATCAAGCCCGTTGCTACGTGGACTACCTAGCCAAAAAGTTTGGTGTTGCCTTGCAGTACCAGCCCGCAGAAAGTTCATCAAACCCGGCACTGCAACCATTTGATATACAACGTTCAGCCATTATATCTGATGCGCATACCGGGACGATAATTGGTGTTGTAGGAGAATATAAAAATGCGGTTATGCGCAGCTTTAAGCTGCCTAAATGTTGTGCTGGATTTGAAATAGACGTCGCTAAGTTGGAAGAAATAGCGCCAGAAGTAATATCGTACGAGGCATTATCAAAATTCCCTTCAATTACACAGGATATTAGTTTTAAAGTGTCTCCAACAACTACTTACGGACAAGTTCAAACGGTTGTATCAAGTACATGCTCAGCAATTGCCGCTGAACACAGTTATTCCATTGGCATAAGCGGCCTGGACATATATCGAAATAACGACGACTCGAGTAAGCACATCACTTTTCGACTTGTGTTCACCCATCAGGATCGCACACTTAAGACAGAGGAAATCACCAAAGTCCTCAATACGATTGCCGATGCAGCACAAAACACACTACAAGCTGAACGTCTATAACTTGACAAATGTTGTAGGTTACTACATAATATTGCCAGAATAAGGTTTTCTATGGCAAAACGAGAACTAAGCAGCACTAAGCAAGCAAACGGCGACCCTTTCAACGGCACACGGATTGTTGGTAAATTGATGGTTGCAAAGGGTGACGTTTGTCATTCAGTAGAATATTCTGATACGTTTGGCGACAAAACAACGGGTTATGATGACTTATCTATGTTGGACGAGTCGCTGCCCGAAAGGTACTGACATGGCAATTAATCACGAGCCAATTAGCAATACCGAACAGACAGCAATCATTGAGCGAGTTGCCGAAGGTGTTAGCAGGGCAGTTCGAGTTGCAATCACTGCGCGAGATAATATGGACGGTTATAAGACATGCCCACAATGCAAAAAAGAATTAATTGCCGAGTCACCGAACATGGCACGACGCTATGGAAGGGATGCGACTAAAATAGTCGTAAATTTGTACGAAGCTGGTGCATGGACTGGAACCGAGCATTACCACCTAGCATGCTACAAAGAAGCGGGAGCACCGGCCGGTGATCCAATCGATGGAAGAGTTGTGGTCCGAAATAGCGCGACCAGAGAACCCTACGACGACGCTGACAACGAATATCTAGTATTTGCTGATGACCTCGGCGAAGAACCGCTAGATGAATTAGAACTTAGTTAAAATTTTGCACCTAGCTTACGCCAGCTTAATGACCTACAATTACCGTAATGAAACACATTTGGAGGGTTATTAGATATTCTCATGAGCTCTGGCCACTATACCTAGGGGTTAGTTTCTTTACCGTACTGCTAGCAGTCTTAAATCAATCGATTCCAATCCTTACAAAAGTAGGTTTGGACGAAATTAGCAAAACAATAACAAACATTCCAACCAACCAAGGCAAGGTTGCGCTCGTCGTCTTACTGATATTTGCCGTGGATGTAGCATCGACGCTTTGTTCGAACATTGGTGGTTATCTCGGTGATTTGCTAGCACAGCGACTTAAAAAGCTACTAAGTGAACGATACTATGAGCACCTGCTTACACTGCCGCAGTCATATTACGACGGTGAGTTGTCGGGCAAGATAATTTCGCGTTTAAATCGCAGTATTTCTCAAATAACAAACTTTATGCAGATGCTAAGCAACAACTTCCTGCAGTTTATATTGAGCACGGTATTTACGCTAGTGGTGGTGGCCTACTACAGCTGGGAAGTAGCGCTTATGCTAGGAGCACTCTATCCGATCTTCCTATATCTCACCAGCCGAACTTCTACCAAGTGGCAAAAGTGGCAGCACCAAATCAATCATCATTTTGATGTTGCCGGTGGGCGATTTGCTGAAGCTATATCTCAAATTAAAGTTGTAAAAACCTTTCTGTACGAAAAGCGCGAATTGCAGTTCTTAAAACGCGAGTTTGCCGAAACGATACTACTAGGAAGGCGTCAATCAAGATATTGGCATTCACAGGATGTCGGAAGAAGGTTAGTACTCAATATTATTTACTTTGGTGTCTATGCCTACGTATTTATTCGCGCCTCGCAAGGTCATTTTAGTATCCCCGAAACTGTACTGCTGGTACAGTATGCCAACTTGATACGCATACCTATTTTCAGTATGAGTTTCATTGTAGACAATACGCAGCGAGCTATAGCAGATAGTCGTGATTTCTTTACTGTCATGAACCTTCAGCCTGATATCACCGACAAGCCAAGCGCAGCTGACCTGGACGTAAAAAATGGTGAAGTTGCATTCAACCGGGTTAGCTTTGCGTATGATGATGAGCCGGTACTGAAGCATATTGATTTCAAAATCCCTGCTGACAAGCGAGTGGCACTTGTCGGCGAGAGCGGCGAGGGCAAGACAACGCTGACCAACCTACTCCTTAGACTGTATGAGCCACAACAGGGAGCTATACTTATTGACGATCAGGATATTGCAAGCGTTACACAAAGTAGCCTACGAAAGAATATCGGCGTCGTGTTCCAGGAACCGGCACTATTTAGCGGTACGATAAAAGAGAATATCGCTTATGGCCGACCAAATGCGAGTCTAAAAGAAATCGAGGCTGCCGCGAAGGCTGCAAACGCTCATGAGTTTATCGAAAAGTTCGCAGATCGATACAATACAGAGATCGGCGAACGTGGCCTTAAACTGAGTGGGGGTCAGAAACAGCGCATAGCCATAGCGCGTGCGCTGCTTAAAAATGCGCCAATATTGATTCTTGACGAAGCGACGAGTAGCTTGGACAACCGATCGGAGCGTCTCGTACAACAGGCACTCGATACACTGATGAAGGGCCGTACTACTATTATCATTGCCCACCGCCTGAGCACCATTGCTAATGTGGACCTCATCATTACCCTTAATAAGGGGAGGATTGACGAAATAGGAACTCCAAAAGAGTTGGCGTCATCTGGAGGAATATACGCCCAACTGCTGGAGCTGCAAAGTGGTGGAAAAGTGAGTGCCAAGAAGCTCAAAGATTTCGAAATTGATGTGGTGAAAGCTGCTGCTTAATATGGTTCGCTTTTGATCGATCGCCGCCAATGGTATACTAGTCTGACAATCAAAGGAGGGCCAAGTGTCAACACCAACATCCCAGCGCGTTAGTATCATTATTATTCTTGTCATTTTTGCTGCATTAGGCGTTGGTGGGACATTAATAGCCGTACTAGAATCAAGAAAGGATAAGCCTGCCGTGACTACCAAGCAAGGAAATAGCCTCGAAAACTTTACTCCTATTTCTAAGATAGATAAGCTTGAAATTAAAGACATTAAAGTTGGTGAAGGCCAAGAAGTGCAGCCTACTGACACAATTACTGCACACTATACTGGTGCAGTGGCAGGCACAGGAGTGGTTTTCCAAAGCTCACACGATACCGGAGAACCCGCAACCTTTCCTTTAGACGGCGTCATTAAAGGATGGACAAACGGCGTTCCTGGCATGAAAGTCGGCGGCACACGGCGATTGTTGATACCAGCCGATCAGGCTTATGGCGCGACTCCACCTGAAGGCTCAGGC
>CAYYKI010000033.1:0-10086 GCA_964440975.1 uncultured Candidatus Saccharibacteria bacterium
ATACGAGCCGTTGTTATGTCGTCTTCGTACTCGGCGTCACCAAAGCTGGTGACTGCTGCGCCAAATGCTGGGTCAAGATCCTCTAAAGCGTATCTCACAACGTTATATTTCTGAACGCCCCATGCTACCCGGTGAGCTGCACGTTCAGCTGCTTGGGTTACGGTTTGTTCGCTAACCGGTATTGGGCGGCCATCATCAACTTCTAGGACGATAAGAGTTCTTTCTAAATTTGGCATAGAGTCTCCTAATATTGCTGATTGTACTGTAGCACCATATTGCAAATAATATAAGAATCTTATATAGTTTGTTTAGTGTTCCTAACCGAGGAATCGAACCGCCCCTGGAGGCAATCATGACAAGTAGTGACGACGGTGATGCCGCCGAAGAGCCTGCGGTCGACCCGTTGGCGACAATCAAGTCGCTGACGAGCGAGATCTACGGACTGAGAAGCCGAACGCGAGAACTCCTGGCTCAGGCGAGGGGGCTCGATCTGCTGAGAGAGCCGCACGCCACCAACATCAACGCCGCCATCGAGCAAGGTGATCCTCAGCGGCTCGTCGAGGAGCTGTCCGAGCTCATCACGTCGCTGACCTTCAACTTCAGCCAGGCCAAGCTCCTGGCCCAGGGAAATGGCGACATGCAAGAGCGGCTCGACTTCGGCACCGACTGTGACAAGTTGGTGAGGGAGTGGTTCGAGTTCCGCGACTTCATCCTGACCATCCGGCCGTTCCTCGCGCCATCGCTGGTCGGTTCCACGCCGAACTAGCACCAGAACACGCTTCGAGCTTGGGGAAGGACGCGTCCGATCGGAAAAACGTGGCTACGCCACGCTGATCAGACAACTCCTCCCCTCGCTCGCAACACTTTATTAGTTTTAGACTTTTTTATGACTTCGCTTGATCACCTCGGCGAGATAGCCGATACTTAAAGGTAATGAATAGTCTGCTGCGCCGTGCCAACAAACGGGTGCCCATGTTTTGGGCAGCTGGATTACTGGCAGGCTCAACACTTATAGCCAACTTACTCGGATTACTACGTGAGCGCTTGTTGCTTGCTAACTTTGGTGTTGGCGCAGAGGTTGATGCGTACAAAGCAGCCTTTACCATCCCTGACTTTATGTTTTTTGTTTTGACTACTGGGGCGTTGAGCGTCACCTTTATCCCCGTTTTTAATGAACGACTGGGTAAGGGAAATCGAAAATCAGCTTGGGAGCTGAGCAATAGCTTGCTCAATCTCATGGCGACAATCACTTTCTTTGCGTCGATCTTGATTATGATCTTTGCTCACCCGCTGGTCCACCTAGTCGCTTCTGGTTTACAAGGTTATCAGGTGGATCAAGCTGCTGCCATGATGCGCATTATCGCCATTAACCCATTCCTGTTCTCTATAAGTTCGGTATTCTCTAGCATGCAGCAAGCGGTTGGTAGATTCTTCTTTTTTGCCCTTGCACCGAGTTTTTACAGTCTTGGAATCATTGTTGGTATTCTCGCGCTAAGCCCTCGCTTTGGGATTGAAGGCGTGGCGTATGGTGTCGTGATTGGGTCGGTCATTCAGTTATTGGTATCAGCGCTCGGATTGTATGGTATGGGCTTTCGCTACGTGCCGAAGATTTACTGGCGTAACTTGGGTTTTAAAGAGGTGTTGCGCCTACTGCCGGCGCGTTCAGTGGATCAGGGCATCGATTACTTTAATAACATCGTCGAAATTAACTTGGCGTCACGCTTAGGTGCCGGGGCAATCACTGCCTATCAAACGGCCTATACCCTGCATAGTGTGCCAATCACGCTCATTGGAGTAGCTATATCGACGGCCGCGTTTCCTAAGATCAGCGATCGTATCAATCAGGGTCGGCCTGACTTGTTTAAGAGAGATTTACTCAGAGTGCTGCGAGTTATCGTGTGGTTGGCTTTACCAGTTGCCGTAATTGCCTATTTTGGTCGAGGCTACTTGGTTCGTTTACTAGCTGCCGGCGGCAACCCAGTCATTGCGAGCTTGCTTGGATTACTCGTGGTATCTATCTTTTTCCGCTCAGTTTTTCACATAATGAGCCGTAGTTTTTATGCGCAGCACGACACCATGACGCCGCTCAAAATTTCTTTGTTCGCAATTGTGCTTAACATCGTTTTGGCAATTTCGCTGGCTAGGGAATCCGCATTCGGCATAAACGGCCTAGCTTTAGCGCAGTCAATAGTAGCTATGCTAGAGGTTGTGATCTTGGTTGGCGTGCTATGGAAGCGCTATCCGGGATTTATAACGCCAGAGTTTACCGGTGCACTCGCCAAGATGATTTCTGCTGCAGGCTTCATGTGTATCGTGACGTACTTCATGATTAAAATGTTGCCACTTAATGCAAGTGACCGTGGGTTCGCAAGTCTTGTGCCGAAGTTTGGCATTATAGTAGTGATGAGCTTGGCCGTGTACACCGCATTTTCATCATTTTTCCGTCTACCAGAGGCCGAGCCGATAGTTTCGCGTACTAAAAAAGTCTTGTTTGGTCAGTGGAAATAGTCTTGTTATAAAAAGTAGAACAAGCAGATAGAACAATACAGAGGGGGCACTTGGGCGGACCAAGCAGTTCGAGCTCTATACTCTTCTACCTGCTTGCCTACCGGTGGTCATGGGCTGTATGCGAGGGTAAGCCCCCACACTAGTCCTGCGTAGAGGACCATATGCCCTATGAGTACCCCCCAGAAGTACAGCTCGAACTTGAGCCGGCGCTTGAAGCGGTACCAGCGCCGTGCGGATCGGAGCTTGAATGGGTCTTTGTGCATGATCTGCTCCTTCTAGCAGGTGGGGTCTTGGGTGGCTGTGATGCCACCCTTGGATGTGACGCGCACGCGCATGCCGTGGTTGTCGCAGTAGCTGAGGACGTTGGGTGTGCCACGAGGGGTCTCAGTGAGCTCGATGTCGTGTGCCTCGACCATCGTGACATTCTGGTTGCGACGGTTTTCACTGCCGACACTGAAAAGCACCACGGCAGTGAGCACTCCAACTGCACAGACGATGAGCAGCAGCTCGATCAGCGCGATCCCACTTTGGCCTCGATGACGGGTCATATTCGTACTTTCTCCTGATCCTTGCCGGGGCTGGCACTAGCGAATGCTAGGATGTGTATTTCCGTATAACACATACAAGATGAGGGCTCTAGGTACGATGCATACCCACAGATCTCATCTCGTATCTTGTTCTATCTGCTGTTAAAAAGCACCCCAAGCCAATTACTTGAAGATACTTATATGACATCAAATACTAGTAAATAATGCAAGTCATGTTGTTATGGTAATAAATTACTAGCAGACTGATTATAAATAGGACTGCCAGGAGGGGAAGAAAAATACAATGGTGAACACGGGTGTGTTCGTGCAGTTCATCGTTCCCCCTAGGAACTCGCTTGCGGATAAGAAGAGCTGTCTTCGCGGACGAATCCTCAAAAACATATGACTATTATACTAATAATGGTAAACATTGTCAATATTCTTTAACGGCAATTATCCCTTCAAGCCATAGGTAAAATATCTAGTAGTTTATACTAGAGGAATGACAAGTAGCGAAAACTCATCTAAGGCTTCTAGCTTTGGTAAGAGAGTAGTAAAGAAAATAAAAGCTGAAAAAATAAAACTTGATGATAACAAAGGAAAAGAAAAGTTTGATCAAGTTATTAAAAGATCACTGAAACAGAAGTAATATTTGACCATTAGATAATATTGTTATGTTAGACTATTCGTATGTCTGTAGAGTTATTCGAGCGTGCTGATAAAATGTTAGGTCAAGCCAACGGCTTATTAGAAGCATCTGTAGATAGTCGTGTACGGATTGAAACAAACTGTGTATTTGATCTTGCTAATGATTTCTCAGTAGAACTGAGAGAAATAGTAGATTCACTTGAAAATCCAGAAGGATGGCCTTCTGCCAATACTGCTTCTTTGTATATTTATAGAAAGCCCGACCCTGTTACAGGTGAGCATAGTCATTCTCCTGATTTATTCTTTGATGTATTTGACTTGATGAATGGCAAATACAGAGGTAGTAATAATAAAGGATTAGAAAGAAGTGAATTAACTTCACGCATACACCCCGATAGTCAGATTCACGCTTTACTATCAACAGCTTTTACGGCAACAGAACTAGATAGCTTAGATTTAGATTGGCCACAATCAAAAATCAATGAATTAGTTGAATTTTTCCGTTTACTTTTAACAGGTGGTGGTGAAGTCAGAACTGAAGAAGTACATCAAAAATTACCTGATGACAGTTCATTGCTTATTAAGAGTGTGAAAATCACTGGCACCTTGCCCACTGGGATATATACTTTCGCACGACAACTACCACAACAAATGGTTGCTCGGGATGAAAAACCTGTAAGGTATCAGCTCGAGCGACATGGTCAAACTTTGGAGAGCTTTACAAGACCATCAAACGGTTTAGAGTACCAAGCCATGTACGCTGCTCCTGAAATGGTCCATCGGAATGAAGAGGGTGAAATAATTGGTGTAAGCAACGTAGGTGACAGAAAAACTGCTTTAATTGAAGCTGAACGTGCAGCTGGTTTAAGGGATTTAAAAGGCGAAGTATTAGACAGAATTGAAGAGGGCCTGGGGTTGTGGGTAGTTAAAAACACCGAACTTTAATTTATTGAGTTTTTAAGCACTAACTCAAACATTGGAGTATTGCTTTTACGATTAGAATACCTAAAGGCATACTCATTTGCATAGTGTTGCAAGTATGCTGGTCCACAATGTCTGTAGACACCGTAGATACCTCGTTTAAACTGGCTCCAAAAGTTTTCTATATTTTGCGTATGAACACGACCTACAACAAATTTCTGTATAGAATGATTTACCGTTAGATGTTCGTAACCTCGTCTCTTCAATATTCTGTATGATCCGTATTCGTCAGAGTAAACTACAGCATCTTGTGTAATATTCTTTTGAATTTCTGGCACTAAAACTCGAGTACCTGAACTTTTGACGTGCTTGATTCTAGCTCGACCTCCTCGTTCCACCATTCCAAACACTACTTGGCTGATATGTGGTTTAGCACTGCTACGCATAGTTGGATTCGGATGTATATAGGCTTCATCAACTTCGACTTCTTTGTTTAGTAATGTCTCATCGTCAGCCATCATAAGTCGAACTTGTTTGAATATTCGCCAAGCAGTCTTGTATGTAACTCCACTAATACGCTGAAACTGGAGAGCTGACATTCCAGACCTAGTATTTGTCATAAAGAAGATAGCCAGGAACCAGGTCCGTAGGTCAGTTGTAGATTTATGAAAAGGCGATCCTGCTAGGGGATATACCTGATTACCGCATTGGCACTGGTAGGCTGGACGATTGGGTAGTTTATGGAAACCTTCTATTAAACCGCAATTTGTACAAGGTTTATCTGCAAAGTGCATTTCCCAGAGGTAATCTAAGCAAGAGTCACTAGTAGGAAACTTCTGATTAAACTCTTGAATCGTGAATTTCATATCTGTTATTAGTATATTACAGATACATTATGGTGTCAAGGGATAATTGCCTCTTTAACAGGGGTGGTTATATTACTCCACCTCTGTTATACTGAGGCGTCATGGAACATTCTCGCATACGGAATTTTTGCATCATTGCCCACATTGACCACGGTAAATCAACGCTGGCTGACCGTCTCTTGGAGTTGACTGGGACCGTCGAAAAGCGTGATATGAAGGCGCAGCTGCTCGATAAGATGGACTTGGAGCGCGAGAAGGGCATAACGATCAAGTTGGCCCCGGTTCGCATGAACTACAAAGACTACGAATTAAACCTCATCGACACCCCTGGTCACGTTGATTTTTCGTATGAAGTGTCACGGAGCCTTGAGGCCTGCGAAGGCGCGATTCTCGTTGTGGACGCAAGCCAGGGGATTCAAGCGCAAACCCTAGCCAACGTGTATTTGGCTATGGGAGCAGATCTCAAAATAATCCCCGTATTGAATAAAATCGATCTACCGGCCGCCGATGTCGAGCGTGTATCGGCAGAAGTTATGAGTCTGCTTGGTTGTACAAAAGAAGAAATCTTGTTGATTAGTGCCAAAACAGGCGAGGGTGTCCCGGAGATACTTAACCAGGTGGTTGAACACGTACCGCCACCAACAAGTGATACTGCACAACAAACCCGTGCGCTCATCTTTGATAGTTACTACGATGACTACCGTGGCGTTATTTTGTATGTTCGCATCATGGATGGTGAAATTAAAAAGGGCGCCGAAATACAGATGATGGCTACGGCTAGCAAAGGGCTAGCTCTCGAAGTGGGGGCTCTTAAGCCAGACATGTCCGCTACGGCAGCCTTACAGGCTGGCGAAATTGGCTATGTCGTCACAAACCTTAAATCAACCCGCGAAGCCAAGGTGGGAGATACGGTAACTCTATCAGCGAGTCCGTCCAGGGAGCCTTTGCCTGGATACAAAGAGATTCAACCCTTTGTGTATGCCGGCTTTTTCCCAGAGAGTAACGAGTTTTATCAGGAGTTAAAGGATGCAATTGAAAAGCTGAGCTTGAGCGATTCAGCGCTGCAGTACACTCCCGAAAATTCGCCCGTATTAGGGTTTGGGGTTCAGGTTGGCTTCCTTGGTTTACTACATATGGATATAGTGCGTGAGCGGCTCGAGCGCGAGTACAGTCTCAGCCTCATCGTTACCAATCCCAGCACTGATTATCAGATTAAAATGACCGATGGTACGGAACTAGACATCAAGTCGGCCAGTGAATTACCGGATGTGGCTAAGGTTGCCGAAATTCGCGAACCATGGATCAAGGGTGAAGTAGTAGTGCCAAAACAATATGTCGGCGGTGTCATGCAGCTAATAGCTAGTAAGCGTGGACTACACAAAAACCTCAGTTACGTAGATGCGCAACTTGCGCTTGTTTCATTCGATGCCCCACTAGCTAATCTTTTAACCGATTTTTATGATGAGCTAAAGAGCATTACCAGTGGCTACGGCTCATTTAACTATGAACTAGCGGATTACCGGGCGGAAGATCTCGTAAAGGTTGATTTTTACGTTGCAGGTGACATTGTGGGCGCATTGTCAGTGATGGTGCATAGGAGTGAAGCGCAGGCCATAGGTCATGAAACGGTAGGTAAGCTCAAGGATATTATTCCCCGTCAGAACTTTAAGGTTGCACTGCAAGCCGCAATAGGGGGTAAGTTTATTGCACGCGAAGACATCAGCGCCTATCGCAAAGATGTGACAACCGGCCTGTATGGTGGTGACGTGTCACGAAAAAAGAAGGTGCTTGCCAAACAGGCAAAGGGAAAAAAGCGTCTTAAGCGGTTTGGAAAAGTAGATATTCCTGCCGAAGCCTTCACCGTTATGCTCAAACGTGACTAGCCCAACTTGCCTGCTACACTGTATATATGACCCACGAAGACTTCTTGCAGGCTGCTGCAGCCACGTTGCCACATTACCAAAGCTCAGTTGTTGCAAGGGAGCACCTGGCGCAAGTTGACCTGATTGCAATAATAGGTCCTTCGGGTGTAGGCAAGTCTACTATTATCAAGTCGCTCGGTATTCCACTGGTGCCGTCAGATATGACCAGAGACAAGCGTATCGACGAGATAGATGGAGAAGATGCTTCTTTTCGGACAGACTATGATCGCATGAACGAAGAGATCGTTAATGGCGACTTCGCTCAGTTTGTTATAGGCCCAGATGGTGAGTTTTATGCAACGCGAGCAGCCAGCTACCCGGCAAAGGGACCCGCAACCATGCCACTTGTTGCCAGCGCGTTGCCAGCTATGCGGCAGATAGGATTTCGGACGGTTGTGCCTATATTTGTTGCGGTACCAACCTTCGAAGAATGGATGCGGCGCTTCGCAGAGAGATCGATGCCGATAGACCGCCAACAAAAGCGTCTTCACGAAGCCAAAGAGTCGCTGGAGCGTAGCCTTGCAGATGCCGAGACTATTTTTGTACTAAACGATTCGGTAAGCCGGGCGGTCGCCGATATAAAACACATAGTGTCTGATAACAGAAGCTACAGTGCTGACCGTGCGCTCGCGGCTAAAAGCGCAGCTACAGAAATGCTAAGAGCGCTGACAGTAGCGTTTGCCGCCAACGCATAGCTGCATACAGGGGTGGACAAAATTCCTACCTCTGGTATAACTATTACATGGAAGCACCAAGTCTAAAACAGTTGGACGAATTCAAGCGGCTGCTTAAGGACTACCAACCAAGTCAAGAGGCCATTGATGCGCTGCGGAGCGCAAAATTGGTCGCTGTCGTTGGGCCTACCGGTGCGGGGAGAAACACTCTTTTTGATGAATTAGTAAAACAGGGTGGCTATAGAATCATACTGTCTGATACCACACGACCACCAAGAATGGCCAATGGCAAGCTAGAAGTTGACGGGGGGCCATACTGGTTTAAGTCCGAAGCTGAAGTGCTTGCGGGTTTGAAGCGAGGGAGCTATGTTGAGGCAGAGTTGATCCACGAACAGCAGGTGAGTGGCAGTAACATGCGCGAGTTTGAGATCACGGCACAAGCGGGCGTTATTGGCTTGAATGAACTAGAGATTGCCGGGGAGTCGAAGTATCGCAAATTGCACCCGGGTATGAAGAGCATATTCCTGTTGCCACCACAGTTCCCAGATTGGATGCAGCGATTAAAGGCGAGGGGATTTATGACCAACGTTGAGCTGCAGCGCCGATTACGAAGTGCTGAGAAAGAAATTGAACAGGCCATAGTATCGGATCACTTCATGTTTGCCATAAATATAGATCTGGCCGATTGCGTGCAGCGTGTACATGAGCTTGTTGAGGGTACATTGCCACATCCGAATGAACAAGAAGAGTTACGGAAGCGCGCCGGTGACCTACTAACTGCGATACGTAAACACCTAGCATAGCTAGCACTCTTGCTATCAAAGTGCTAAAAATGCTATAATTAGCCCTAGTTATGAGTGCCATTACAGAGCGCCAAGCGCAAATTCTGCGTGCCATCATTGAACAATATGCCGAAGTAGCCAGCCCTGTTGGCTCTAGCTTGTTGGCTAAGGTATTTCATGTGAGCAGTGCAACGATTCGTGCCGAGATGGCCGAACTTGAGGAAAAAGGCTATATTATGCAGCCGCACACAAGTGCCGGTCGCGTTCCGACCGACCAAGGCTATCGCTATTATGTAAACAATCTAAGTGAAGAAGTATCTATGGCAACGAATCGGGCGCAGCGTGCGCTGAGTGCTCGAGTATCCAGTGGCGGTTTACCGGAAAGAACTATCCGCAATGCGGTCGATACGCTCGTTGAGCTCACCCACAATCTTGGAATTGCAACTATCGGCGATCAATTGTACATGTCTGGACTTGGTAATTTGTTTGGTCAACCTGAATTTATCCAGTCAGGGCAGGTACGAGAGGTAGCTCGATTGCTTGACAACCTTGAGCCGTGGCTCAGGGAGGCGGCGCCGAACGATCCCTTGAGCGTCTATATAGGTCGAGAGAATCCAGTTGGTGCTGGGGCGGGTGTAAGCTTGATTATTAGTCGGTTTAGGTCGCCCTATTCTGATCACAGCTATATAGGTGTGCTGGGGCCGACGCGCCAAAGCTATCGAGAAGTTATAAGTCTAGTTAAGCGTGCCGGTGAGGCACTGGAGGAGGTGTTGTAATGGCTAAAAAGAAGACAACCTACCGTCAAAAATTTAGTGACTATAACCAGGCTCAAATAGATAAAATGCTGACAGCCAGCTATTGGCAACTTGCCGTTCAGTCTGGCATCACTGGCGTACTATTTTCGCTGCTTATTCTGGCAATAGATAAGCTGACTGGGTTCGAAGAAAATGCAGGGAGTTATGTGTGGCGTGCTGTTTTGTTTGCTGTCGTAATGTTCGCGTTGACGATTATGCAGCGAAATTACCTGCTACGTAAACAATCAAAAGGTAAAAAGTAATGGCAAAACAACCAAAATCTGAATACGAAGAAGAACTAGAGATGCAAGTTGCGCAATTAACCGAGGCGCTGCAACGCGAGCGTGCCGATGCGGTTAATCTGCGACGGCGTCATGATGAAGAAAAGCAGGAGCTAGGCTCATTTTATAGATCACAAGTTCTTGAGGGGCTGTTGCCGGCAAT
>CAYYKI010000034.1:0-9191 GCA_964440975.1 uncultured Candidatus Saccharibacteria bacterium
CACCCATCTTTTTTTTCTTTTTAATATATTTACTTTCGAAATCAAAAAAGTCCTCAGGATCTACCAGCGGCCGCTCTACCAAACCAACCTTTGAGTGATGTTTCCCCAATACCGGCACTGTAACCTCAATAAGATGCTCAATCCCTTCTTCGATCAGAATGTCCGTATCATAATGAGCAGCCACTTCGATGGCATTTGATAGTTCTTCTTTTGTGGCTACTCGACTTATGCCAATACTAGAGCCAAGCCGTGCCGGTTTAACAAACGCTACCTTTCCCTTTCCCAAGAATTTGTTGGCTGCTGTCGACACAACCTCCGTGAGGTTTTGCGTAACCTCCGTTTTAGTCACAGTCATAAACGGTACAATGGCAAGGCCATGACTTTGCACTAACTGCTTTGCGAGAATCTTATTCATGGCTATGGCGCTAGCCGCAACATCACAACCAACGTAAGGTATGCCCGCCATCTCGAACAGCCCCATTAAAGCGCCGTCCTCGCCGTACGTGCCGTGCGTTGCCGGAAAGGCGATATCTATGACAACCGACTTGGGGCGCATACCACCCTTGCTAAGCACCAGCTTACCATCACCTAACTGCAGCGTAACTGGTTTGAGCCTCTGCAGCAGCTTTGGGAACTCCGGTGACTGGTACGTTACGATATCCGCAAGACTGGAGTCGGAATACCATGCACCGTTTTTTGCTATATATACCGGCACTACTTTGTACTCGTTGTGTGCTTGCAGCGGACGTATTACCGAGCTAATTGCCGTTATTATCGATACGTCGTGTTCTGCACTTCGTGAGCCAAAAAATACACCAATGGTTGGTTTTACCATATGCACAGTATAGCTCAAGATGCAGAATAGTACTTACTACCGCTGTAAAAGTCTATGCATCATACACCGACGTTAGCCAGCCGTTATCATCTTTTGCTTCACCTTTTTGTAGCGCGGCGTACGCTTGCGCAAGCTGGCGGGTGACAGGACCCTGTTTGCCATTTCCAATACGTCGACGGTCAATACTTAGGATAGGTGTAATGCGTGCACTACTACCAACAAACATCGCTTCATCCGCGATGTATAGTTCAGTTCTATCCACATCTCGTTCTTCGACAGCAATTCCTTGTTCGGCCGCAATTGCCAACATACTATTACGCGTAATTCCCTCTAAAATATCTGCTTGCGCGTGCGGCGTCAGCAAGGTTCCATTACGCACCATAAATAGGTTTGCTACCGTGCCTTCAGCAACGTGCCCATGTACGTCTAAGGCGATAGCATCATCATAGCCATTCAGCAGAGCTTCGTTTTTCATGAGGCTGGCATTTATATACGAGCCATTCAATTTGGCTCGCGGTGGAATCATTGTGTCAGCGTTGCGTGTCCAGCTAGAAACACAAACATCTATACCATTTTGATTCAAAATTTCACCCATTGGATACACATACGCCATTAGCTCGACCCGCAAACCGTCAATTTTAGTACCAGCGCTAATCTCGTCGATAAACACCATCACCCGCACAAGCGCGTCTTCTTTGACAGCATTTTTGCGCAAGAGTTCGAGCATACACGACTGAAACTCTTCCCACGAATACTGCTTACTAAAGTCCGCAAAACCCATAATCTTGCTTGAGCGAATTAAACGCTCGTAGTGATCACGCATCCGAAATGCGTACAGCTGTTGTTTGCTTTCGTTCCAGTTGGCAGAAAATACGCTGTACACACACAATCCGTACAGTACCGGCGAACTGGCAATACTTATATTTGCTTCTTTGAAGGGTATGAATTCGCCGCGCAACACAGCAATAGATGATTCGAGAGAAAGCTTTGACATAGGCATTATTGTAACATTACTCAGGAATGTAACGTGCTTAGGCCTCAATTACACGACGTTATGCGACTTGATAGTCTAATGATAGTTATCTGTCCAATCATTTTGCAGCAGAATAACATCACCGGCCGACACAATGTATTGAATACTTTCGTAGAACTTAAGTGGCTCATCAACTTTCCTGAGTACGCCCTTAAAATTACCGTTATGAAGGCCTGCTTCTATGAGTGGTGTTGAAGAGTTTCGCATTAATACAACTTCGTCAACGGCATCCGCTAGTAGTTCGCCAATTTGATTGTGTACCGATACGCGCTCTATCCCTTGCTCTACCAGGCCGGGGGTAACATATATTTTACGTTTTGCTTTAATTTCCTTTAACAAGTCAACGGCGGCTTTGACGCCTTCAATGTTGCCATTGTAGGTGTCGTCTACCAACCATGCACCTGTAGGCAACTTAGTGGGCTGCAATCGATGTTCAAACGGCTTTAGAGTTGCGACAGCAGACTCAACATCCTTTTTTGATAAGCCGAACTCGTCAATGGCCAGTGCGGCAGCCAATGCAACAGGACCCGCTAAGTGATTACCCACAAGACCGCACGATAGTTTAAGTGTCTTACGCCCTTTCTGCATGGTAAAGCTCAGTCCTTCAAGAGTAGATGACACATGTGATAAACTCCAGCCCATCACCGCCGTTCGTGAAAACCTATGGTAATCTGGCTGCACGAATTGCTTCAAGGCATCAACTTCGTCATTAAAGTACAGCTTGTCCGGTGCCACAAAGTCTGCGATAGCAAATAGGTTTTCACCAGCTTTCTCTAAGGTTCCAAAGTTATGCAGATGGGCTGGTGCAAGTCCGGTTATAATTCCAAAGTCCGGTCCTATTGTGTGGCAATACTGCGCAATGTCCCCAGGTCTGTACTCACCAAGTTCAAGAATAAGTATGTCCTCTTTCCCGGTTAGCTTTGCCGCGAATCGTGCATGCCCTGCTGCCGTGTTCATGTTGCCCGGCGTAACTGCCACTTTTTTGTGAGACGATAGCACTTTACCTAGTATTTCTTTGGTGGTCGTTTTGCCGTAGCTGCCTGCGATTACTATTTTTTGCGCTTTATGGGCTGCAAAGATCTGCTTGGCGCGAACAGATCGCAGCGCGTTTAAAGGAGTTATGATGACAATGTTGCCAATTACTACTGGCAAAAGTATAAGGTGTGCAGTTATTACCGGCTGCGCCAGAAGTAGTGATAATGCCAGGAATTGGAACCCTGCATGGCTACCCGTTATCCCAGCTCTAATCATCCAAATGGCGCCAATAATTTGCACTGCAATACACACATAAATGATTGCCAGTATCAGCACAGACACTGGTGTATACACCAGTCGTCGACGGTACATAACACTTCCGATGTCACGTGTTCGCCAGAACCATTGCAAATAATCTCGAATGTTGTATTCACAAGCCTGCAACATATAGGCGAGTTCTTTGGCGAACCCTGGCGCATACATATTTGCCAATGCATTAAAGCTGCCCTTGACTGGTCGCCGTTTCATAAGAAAGCTCCGATCAAATCCGCTACTTCCCCTGGTGCATCATTATGTACATAATGGCCCGCACCGGCAATGACAGTCATTTTTGCATGCGGGATTTTACTCGACAGCAGCTTACCTAGCTTCGGTGGTGTCATGGTGTCATTTGAACCATAAATTAGCAACGTTTTAGTGCGTACGTGTGCTGCGTCACTGCGCAAATCTTGATTGATAATATTCTTAAACGTCTGGGACATGCTGGATGTGACATGCAGATAATCGGTTGAGCCCGCAGCACGATACAATCTATCGCGTAATTTTGTTTTAAAAGAAGCTGGCATAAAGAACACTGCTGCCTTACCTAGCTTAGCTACTAGCCTATAGGCCAACAATCTTGGACTATGCGGGTTTGCGATACCGTGGGAAGCTAGTAATACCAGCCGCTCCGACATAACCTTCCCGGTTGATTGCGCACGAATAGCAATCCGACCGCCTAAACTATGACCTATTAAGGCGTGCAAATTTGTAATGTTCAGTTTTTGCAAAAAACGTACTAATAGGCTGGCGTAGTCATCGAGTTCCCACGGATGATTTGGCGGCTGGCTGCCACCAAATCCCGGTAGATCCAGCCGCGTTACAGTAAATTTTTTAGCGAGCGAAGTACTTAAACCATCGAAGGTCTTTAGGTTGGAGCCCCACCCGTGCACAAGCAACATGTGCGGACCTTTGCCGGCCTGCTCGTAGTTGATATCTAGGCCGGCAACGATCGCGCGCATAGCTTGTTTGTAACTAAAGGCTTTCGCTCAATGTTGACGAAAAGTCCTGGATGAGCCCAGTACCAAGTTTGGTACTGTTTTCAGTCAATGTGCCACCATACGCTTGACCAAAAGAAGATTCAGCATAAGCTTGCTGCGCCATAGCGATAAACTCTTCCCAGCTCATAGCATCCGTAGGTGTTTCAACATTTGGGATACCCTCATACTTAAAGGTTGTGTCAAACGATCCAGCGGTCTTAGATTCTTTGTCGTCAAGTGGGATGGAAAGTTTGGTAATCTTCTTTGCTGAGCCACCAATCCATACATCCATACTAATGTCATTTGAACTTATTGGGTCTTCGGTTACTGCGTCGGTACCTGTTGTGGTCGACAGTTCTTTTGTGCATTCATCTAGCTTCTTCGTTATCTCAAGACTGTCAAAGCTCTTAGCAAAACTGTTAGCCTTAGCTTGGTTAATTCCCATTGTAAAGTGCTCCGACTTTACACCATTGATATCTTCAGAAGCATGCTTCTTTTTAAGCTCCATGAAGGTATTTTGCTTGTAAGCCTTTGCAATCGCATCCTTATCTTTCTTTGAAAGCTCAGATTGTGCATCATTGAGTAAGCAGTCATATCCACTCTGCTTAGCCGTCTCTGCAGGAATCTTTACCCATTTGTCAGTTATCTTTTCGGCAAGCTTAATGATGTCTTCCTTTAGCGGGCCATACTGCGCTTCCATTTCAGGTCCGGCTGCCTTTACGAACTCATCGTATACGGCGTTAATACTGTCAGTGAGATTTTCGATTTTAAAGTAAGCGTCTTCCTTAATGATGCGAACATCAAATCCAACCTTGACTTTACTCAGGTCCATTTCACCAGACTTAATGTTGCCGATGCTGAGCTTAAGCTCATAGGCCTGCTTATCTTTGTCGCCTACTAGCTCCATACCGAAATCGCCAGAGTACCCACCTGTTTCGGTAGACTTGAACGAAATCTTGCTGACGGCCTGCATTTGTTTACTATCGAATGTGCGGGCAGCTGCATACGCCACCGCATTTTCCGGTTTATTTGCCTTTGCTTTGTTAAGGGCGAACAACGTTCCACCACCTCCGAGTACAAGCACAAGTACCGCAACCAGCGCGATCGTGAGCATCTTCTTTTTATTACGCACCTTTGAAGGAGCGGGCGACGATGGGTTGGCAGGGTTCATAAACGCTGCCGGTTGAGGCGTTGGGCTAGTCGGACTGGCCTGTGTCGCAGCCTGTGGCGCCTGAGGTGCCGCACCAGCTGGCTCACTCCCCCCAAGCGGATTAGTTGTTTTGTTATCGTCCATGAATATACCCTCGCTTAATTGTGGTTATGCTGAGAGTAATTATATCGCATAGAGCCAACAAATGTACACAAACGAGGCTACAATATTATCAATATTCTTTATTCAATAGGTAAATGGTTCGAATAGAGACCCTCTGGTGGAGATACGGGGACTTGAACCCCGGACCTCTTGCATGCCATGCAAGCGCTCTAGCCAACTGAGCTATATCCCCAGGCTGCCGAATTATAGCGCATTACATCTGTTATTCCAAGTGAGCACACCGGCTACGTATCACCAGCGCAGTACGTCTTATTTGCTGTTAAGCCGATTTGTATTGCTATGCTTCTTTTGACATCGACCGACACCATGACGTCTCCGTTGCAGCGCGCTCCCAAGCCGTAGCGCATATTGCCTTCCGTCGTAGTACCAGGTCCAAATGCCGGCATTTTGTACTTAATCGTGCCACTATTACCGCCGCTTCTTGTCTCCATGAATGCCGACCAGCCCTGAGCATCGGCAGAGGGGTATTCGCCATTATGGTTGGCGGCATACTCTTCAATCTGCGCAAGTAGAAAGTTGGCATCACTTTTGTACGTAGTATCGGCAGCATTAACTTTGCTGGCCGGATTGAGCATTGTCGCAAGTAGAAATAGAATAATCGCAATCATTTTATGAAAAGCTCGGGCGCGCCCACCCGGCTCAGGTCATCACTTTTTATATTAGATGTTGATTTTTGACGATAAGAGCCAGAACGCCCGAAACTCTTATGGTCATTACACGCTAGTGCTTATGATAAGTCAAGTTTATTTTATAAGCTTGAGGAATGCGGCTTCATCAATTACGGCGGTGCCGTATTGCGCAGCTTTCGCGAGTTTTGACTGCCCAGTATTTGCCCCAGCTACGAGATATGTTGTTTCCTTGCCTACAGAAGACTGAAATGTGCCGCCACGTTTACGGATGTGTTCAGCTGCCTCATCCCTTCCCATTGATTCGAGCGTACCTGTGACGACAAAAGCCTTGCCGACCAACGGGCCATCGCTAGCTCGTGCTATTTCGGGATCGACTCCGAACGAGCTAAACTTTTGCAATAATTTTTGATTCACTGGGTCTGCAAACCAGGCGACGATTGCCTCAGCCACAACCTCGCCTACCCCATCGATACCAGCAAGTTCATCAATACTGGCTTTACTGATTGCCTCAAGCGTGTGGAAGTGCTCTGCCAAGTCTATCGCGGTTTGTGTACCAACGTGCCTAATCCCCAGCCCAAATAAAAACCGTGCTAACGGTGGGTTCTTTTTATCAGCGATTGCCTCTAGCAGCTTGGTGGCGCTCACTTCGGCAAACCGTTCGAGATTTAACAAGTCGGCTTTTTTTAGATTATAAATATCCGCTTGATCCTTTATGAGACCTGCTTCGAGTAGCGCCACGACATTCTTTTCCCCCAGGCTTTCGATATCAAGAGCGCCCTTTGAGGCAAAATGCTGAATATGACGCTGTGAACGCGCTGGGCACTGTATATTAGGACAGCGCCATACTACTTCTCCAGCCGGACGTTCAAGTGGCGTATTGCATTCTGGGCAATTCGTCGGCATAACAAACGTTTTCTCGGATCCATCCCGAAGCTTCTCCATTGGTCCAATTACTTCTGGGATAACATCGCCGGCTTTATGGATAATTACCGTGTCGCCTATCTTGATGCCTTTGCGCTTTACTTCGTCCTCATTATGCAATGTGGCCATTTGAACGGTACTCCCCGCAACCACAACGGGATCCAGCAGCGCGACTGGAGTTGCCGCGCCAGTTCGACCTATGCTTACAAATATATCCTTAAGCTTAGTGGTTGCCTTTTCGGCAGGATATTTATACGCGAATGCACCACGAGGGTTCTTCCCAACCACCCCAAGCTGCTCATACTCGGCACGATTGTTAATTTTTATCACTAGACCGTCAGTGTTAAAGGGGAGCTCATGCCGCTTATCTTTCCATTCGTCAGCAAACTTCATGATACCTTCGATATCCTTAAACACGGTCGCCTGTGCATTAACGGTAAACCCGAGTTCTTTCAAAACGCTATAGGTGTATAGATGTGTTGGTAGGTCACTCAAGTCAGCCCGCTGCAGATCATAGGCCCTAAACACCAATGGACGATCAGCTACTAGTTTTGGATCGAGCTGTCGGATAGTACCGGCTGCTAGATTACGGGGGTTAGCAAATGTTGGAAGCCCTCGTTTTTGTCGTTCTGCATTTAGCGCTTCAAATGCGTCTTTATACATAACAATTTCACCGCGCACTTCAGTCCTGCCACGTAGAAACGAGGAGAACTTTTTGGTGTTACGAAGCGCCATGGGGACATTCAAAATAGTACGAACATTTGCAGTTACGTCTTCGCCAACCAGACCATCACCGCGAGTAACCGCCTGGGAATAAATGCCGTCTTCGTAGATAATTGCACACGCTAAGCCATCCATTTTTATGTCTATAAAAAATTCTGACTTGGCCTCTGGTGCTAGCTTTTGGACACGCTTGAGCCATGCCTCTGCCTCACTAACATCAAAGACATCGTTCAGGCTAAGCATCCGTTTCGCATGCGCTACTTTGGCAAACTTCTTAAGTGCCGCGCCACCTACGCGTTGTGTCGGTGAATTCTTTGTTATTAAGTCTGGGTGTGCTTTTTCGAGCGCCTTCAACTCGGCCATTAGCGCGTCATAGACGGCATCTTCGACACTGGGTGCGTCCAGAACATAATACTCATACGCAAATTCGTTGAGTTGATCACGTAGTTTTTTGACCCTATCGGCTGCCGAGCTCATAGCATGCTCCGATAAACATGGTACATATAGACGTGAAGCGCCAAGAAGCCTACGAAGGTACTCAATAAAGTAAGGGTTGGTGTGAGGAAATTGAACCACGCAATCGAGGCCAATACGACGAGCGCGATCACTAAGGCCCCACTCGATACTCCAGCAGCGATGCGGCCGAGCACTTTCATGCGTTGCCCCTTCACCATGTGCTTAGTAGCCAACACTGCCTGTCGAGGATCGACGTCTGGCAATGTAACAGCATAGATTGCCAATGCATTTGGCACCATCAAATACAGCGATACTATCAAGCTAGCAACCCACACAGCTACAAAAAACACGGTTTCGACCGTATTCACGGCAAGCTGATTTGATTTTACCGTTACATACACAAAAGTACCGAGTGCAAGCGGTATAATCTTTACAATCATCACCAGCCAAACCAATAGTAAGGGTATAATCGGTTGCATACTGCGATAGTATGCATCACGCAACCTGAACGGTTCTTTGCTATGCAGTTTGCGTATCGTCCAAACGATCGCAATTGTGCCTATCAAAGGCAGTATCATTTGATAAATCTGTTGCGCAGCAGTGCCCCCTGACCCAGCACTCAGGAGCACAACTCCCGTTGTAATCAGGTTGTTGGTGAGATCATGTTTACCAAATATATTTTCGAGTCTCAGCTGGATACTTGAAAGATCCAATCGTCCACCGAGTCCGCTAACAAGCAGTGTGTACGTGATAGCGTAAATTGCTAGTACCCCAAAGAGTGGTTTGCGGTTTTTCCAAATGAAATCTCTCGTCTGCGCGACCAAAACCCTTGTTCGAGGAACTGGGACAACTGTTCGGAGTGGCTTGGCTTTTTTTGCTGTCTTATTGCGAACCTTAGTGGAGCTCTTTTGGCTACTTCGCTTAAATCTATATAGCGACTGTACCTCTCGTTTTTTGGCCATTACAGCTGACGCCCCATTTGCTTGAG
>CAYYKI010000035.1:0-5072 GCA_964440975.1 uncultured Candidatus Saccharibacteria bacterium
CCCTAGTGATGAAGAGTTGGCCGCTTAGCAGCACATGAATGTTGTTGAACTTCTCACAAAGCTAGTATCGTTTAACTCGGTTTTTGAGCATGAAAAAGAGGTTATGGATTGGCTGGAGGGCTATGCTCAAGAACTCGGGTTAAAGACCAATCGGCTGAGTATTGCCGAGCAACGGTACAATCTGCTTATAGAGCGAGGTACAGGTACAAGCTTGCTGTGCTATGGACACATCGACACCGTACCCGTGTATGACGGCTGGAAAACTGACCCGTTTACATTGACGGCAAAAGGCGACAAGCTATACGGCCTGGGTGCTTGTGATATGAAGGGCGGCATAGCTGGCATGCTGTGCGCAATTGCCACACTTCCTGCTGATGTTCCTATCAAACTACTGCTCGCCGTTGATGAAGAAAATGACTCTGCCGGTAGCTGGCATGTGGTTAATGAGCGAAGCGATTGGCTCGATGGCATCACCCATATTCTGTCTGGTGAACCCGGAGCATCTGCATCAAAGATTGGTGGTTATGATGTGCTGACACTAGGTCGTCGTGGACGAGCTCGCTATATTTTCCGCGTCTATGGCGTGTCTGCGCATGGTGGGCACGTCGAGCGTGGCGCGAGTGCAATCACGTTAGCCACAAGTTTGATTAAAAAACTTGAGGCGATGCCACTCGCCGATCACAAGAATCTGCCGAAAGCGAGCCATTATGTTGCTCGTGTTGAGGGGACGTCCAAAGGACTTTCGCTACCAGAATACTGCGAGTTTGAAGTCGACCGTCATCTGGTACTTCCGGAAACCGCAGACTCTGCACTGCAAGAATACACTGCACTGGCACAGGAGTTTGTGTCTACACTTGATCTTTCGGACAGCCTAGCCGCCCGCGTACGCGTCGAAGTAGTTATAAAACCGCGCGAACATCCCTACATGGAGCCATACGAAACTGCTGTTGAAGATCCAATAGTACAGCAACTTATTTCTGTTGTCACCAAACATGGTGCCACACCTACCTTTAACTACGGAAGATCGGTTGGAGACGAGAACGTTTTTGCCAACAAGCGAGGCATTAAACCCATAATCCTCGGCCCTGAAGGTGCGGATATTCACAGTGCCAACGAATACGTATCGCAAAAATCACTGCAAACCTGTGTCGACATCTACCGCGAGTTCTTACTTGCACATGCGAAGCAGAACGCATAACTAACCCATTTTCAATTGCTACAGTGGGTAGTAGGTGAGCGCAAAATCGTTATACTTACGATCTTCGTTGCCATCATCGACACTAAAATTCTGCTCGAGTATGCCAAAACTTGGCCGATCAATCCCAAACAATATGCCATCGTTATATGCAATATTGCGGCCATTTTTCCAGGCAGCAAAAATGACGCCAGGCGAAGATAAATTACTCTCTCCGTACAGTACATTTACTGGCTGCTCCGGCTGAAGCATGTTTGCTTCGACAATAGCGCGGGTAACAATTCCGGAAACAGCACGATACAAGTCATGACCCTGCAGCTCGGGTCTAGTCACGGCTTCGGTTAACTCGACAAGTCGAATTGTGCCACAGCCATCAACTTCAACATCGGCACGTTCAGCTAACACGGTTGAAGCCAATCCATGCTCGTCTTCGACGTACGCAATGGTATTTGTTGGGTCGGTGAGGAGAGCTCGGACGTCGGCTTGGTCGTAGTTGAAGCGACCATATAAATCAAAAAACTTAGGTGCCTCTGCTATACGGTCTTCTGCTGGAACTGAACCGTCAATTACTCTTGGTTCAAATCCTTTCGAGCGTAACGTTTCGCGTGGATCGTCATAAATTCGTGGGCGCTGCATGACTGCGTCGATAATCCTGTGGTGCTGAGATAGACGCTCATCATCCATACGTCGAGCAGGGTCATTCCAGGCGGTATATGCAATATACAGCTCCCGATCTTTATGGGCGACTGGTAGCGTACCCTCAATATGCACCCCACGAGCGTGCATTGTGGCTATCATACCAGCGCTTGCAACAACTCGAATCGACAGCCTATCAACGCCATCTGCTTGTTCAGTCAAACGTTGCAGACTTTCGAACTCGTCAATAAAGTCCAGTACGTCTGCATCACTTTCGACTGTCTGCGGATAAAATCCACGGATACGCTCATTGGTTCCATGAACAGGTGGCCAATCAGCTCCAATACTACTAGTGAGACTTCCCTCTCTCATAATGCAACTAATGTACGGCAAATAATTTGTAATATCAAATACTTCCGTATATTATCTTGCGTATGAGGGAAAATCATGGTGAACAATATGGTTATGCTGGCACAACTGATGTGTCAGAGGTACTGAGCGCAATTGATAATGAACTTCTTGACCAAACCGTTTCGGTTGCTGGTCGCCTATTAACGCGCCGAGTACATGGCAACCTAATGTTTGGAGATGTGCATGACCAAACCGGTAAGGTGCAGCTCATTGCATCACCAGAACATACGCCTGAATTTGACGTTATAACCGACTTGAACATTGGCGATTGGGTTGGTATTACAGGACGAACCGGGCGCTCCCGACGCGGCGAGCCAAGCTTGTATGTCGATGACTGGCGACGGCTAGCGACTACTGAAATACCTTTCCCTGATAAGCATGCCGGGCTAACAGACCCCGACGCGGTCTACCGACAGCGATACCTTGACCTTGCGGTGAATCCAGAGTCTATGCAACGGTTCCGTCAACGCAGCCAAATTGTCTCATCTATGCGTCGTATGCTCGAAGAGGAACGGTTCATAGAAGTTGAGACACCCATGCTACAAAGCCTTTACGGCGGTGCGGCTGCTCGACCGTTTGAGACGCACCACAACGCGCTAGACCAGGATATGTATCTTCGTATCGCCCCGGAACTCTACTTAAAGCGACTGGTGGTAGGTGGCATGCAACGTGTCTTTGAAATCGGCCGCGTTTTTAGAAACGAAGGTATCTCCATTCGTCATAACCCAGAGTTCACGATGATTGAAGTTTATGCTGCGCTGTGGGATTACGAAGGACAAATGAAACTTACAGAGGACATGGTTGCTCAACTCGCACAGGACATTCACGGCACCACCACTATCGAATACCAAGGCCGCGAAGTAGACCTTAGCGCCCCGTGGGAGCGACGTACTCTGGACAGTTTAGTCAGCGAAGCTGTTGGCGAAGAAGTTAGCATTGATGTTGGCGTTGATCGTTTGCGTGAACTATGCAAGCAACATGATGTGCCATTTGAGGACGAATACGGGCCTGGCAAACTTTTGCTCGAACTTTATGAAAAATTGTGTGAAGGCAATCTGTGGGGTCCGATCTTTGTGACCGACTATCCAGTTGAAGTTTCACCGTTAGCACGCGACCATCGAAGTCGACCAGGCTACACAGAGCGTTTTGAAGGCATTGTGGCTGGCCGTGAGCTGTGTAACGGCTATACCGAGCTCAATGACCCACGTATTCAGTATGAACGCTTTAAGAGCGAGGAAGCCGCTAGTGAATATGATGATGAAGCTATGCAGATGGACTTCGATTACATCCGCGCGCTAAAATACGGCCTTCCACCAACGGCTGGCCTAGGTATCGGGATTGACCGGTTAGTAATGCTGCTAACTAACGCCCAATCGATTCGTGATGTCGTCCTGTTCCCCACCCTGAGGCCCGACGGCTACACAACCGAATACTAGCACCAGATTGTGTTGCTCATGGACTAATGCTAGGATTCTAGTATGCCTAAAAAGCTCAAGCTCGTACTTATTTGCATACTGGCACTTGTTGTTGCAGGCGGTGGCTATCTGGTTTTGACCAGTAAACAAGATCGCCCTACTCCAACTACAAACTCAACTCAAGCGAATACAGACCAATCCAGCCAGAACGAGCAGTCACAGCAGTCGTCAGCCCAAAACGAAGCCCAACCAACCGAGCAGCAATCTGCTGGGACATATATTGACTATTCCGCAGATAGCCTCGCCAATACAAAGGGCACGCGGGTACTGTTCTTTCATGCACCATGGTGCCCACAATGCAGAGCGCTGGACGCGAGCATAAAAAGCGGGTCTATTCCCGCCAATGTGACTATCTTTAAGGTCGACTATGACACCAACCAAAAACTCCGTCAGCAGTATGGTGTTACCATTCAGACCACCCTAGTTAGTCTCGACAGTGCTGGAAACCAAGCTAAAAAATACGTTGCCTATGACCAACCAACCCTTGCCGCACTAATTAAAAACGTACTGTAATGCACCTTTTGGTTGTCGCCTATTTTGCGGGCATACTCACTGCTGCTGCCCCCTGTATTTTGCCACTTCTGCCGGTCATCGTTGGCGGTACTGTAGTCACAACTGACAAAAAACAGTCGCAATGGTGGCGGCCCCTACTTATCGTTGGCAGCCTGGCAGGGTCGGTTGTCATATTCACCTTGCTTCTCAAAGCAACCACAACACTGCTCGGCGTTCCGCAACTCGTCTGGAATATTATTTCGGGCGTAATTGTCCTACTGTTTGGAATAAGCCTATTACTACCCAAAGTATGGGAGGTTGTTGCGCTCAAAAGCGGTTTATACGCTAAGGCAAATCAGCTCATGCAACACTCAAACAAACAACAGGGAATAATGAAGGATGTGGTGCTCGGCGCTTCGCTTGGTCCGGTTTTTTCTAGTTGTAGCCCCACGTATGCACTTATTGTTGCAGTCGTACTACCACAATCATTCCTAAAGGGATTATCTTACTTAATAGCATACGCGCTTGGCCTCGCAACTATCCTGTTGCTAATTGCAATTGCCGGCCAGTCGATTGTGCGCAAGCTTGGGTGGCTCAGTAACCCTGCGGGATGGTTCCGTAAATGTATTGGTTTGTTATTTGTATTGGTTGGCCTGGCAGTTTTAACCGGATACGACCGAAAATTCCAAACGTATGTGCTTGAACGTGGCTGGTACGACCCGATCATGAAGCTGGAACAGAAATTAGAGTAAGCTTGCTGCAACAGAGGTGATGTGATAGCATTTATCTCGATCACCCACGTACGGGCCAGTAGCTCAGTTGGTTAGAGCGTCTGCCTCTTAAGCAGAATGTCGAGGGTTCGA
>CAYYKI010000036.1:0-4275 GCA_964440975.1 uncultured Candidatus Saccharibacteria bacterium
CCTAAACGAATTGATGCAGCTCGCTGGCCGGTAGCTGATAATGGTGATTTGCATGGCTGGCAGTACCATGTGCCGACAGAAACAATACCGCCTCTTTCAGACGGTGCGTTATTGGCGAACGATTACTTTGCTGAAGCGGATATACAGCAGATGTTTGATAGTGCTGTTGCCGACCATCGAGCAACAGTAGCTAACTGGGTTCCTGAGGCGCATGATAATGCTCGTACGGCATTGTTCGAAGCCCTAACGGCGAGCGGACACCTAAGCACGGTGCGCTTTCAAAACGAGGCAGAAGTCGCCAACCAGCACTGTTTGGAGCGACTACTGAATGGATTGGCTCAGTCGTTGCCGTCCTGGGAGTTACGCCGTCGAATGGCAGAGGTTAAGGAAGAAATTATTATTCATCTTGTATTTGCTGCTATAACTCGCGGTGAACTCCCGGCTGACACCATGGTGGTGACGATGAGCGATTACCCTGACCAGGTAAGCGATAAGCAGGCTCTGGCCATGGGCTATCGAGCGAGGAATCGCAAGGGCTTTAGCAGGGCGACCTATTTTACGCAGAATGCAGATGGCCATTGGCTGCGGCAGGTTGAGCAGCTGTCTCGTAGCGATAGTAGTGACGGGTCGTCGGCTCGCGTTATAAAGCAAATGACCGGCAAGCCATTGGTTGGTGGCACCGATAGTGTTGCGGTACTGTCATCCCCAATGCTGGCAACTCGCGAGCAACTGCCCGATGGGGTCGTGACGCTACAACAACACTTAGATGCTACCAGAGGCGATGGATACCGCTACGGAAACGAGCCAAGCCAGGTTACTGACATGCATCCGCAATACGATCAGGTACGAGCGGTTTCGCAGGAGCGGGAACGGAAGGTTGCTCGTTTTATTGGACCGCTAGTGGTCGCCGAACAGCAACTCAACAGTGACCTAAACGATGGCAGGATCACTTACGCGCAAAAGCTTCGGAGCTATAGTCGTCTGGTAGAAAAAGCCATCAACGAAATTTGCTTCTTGCAGCCAGAATATGCACTTGAAGCGAGAGGTAAACAATCTGCCGCGCTATTTGTAAAGGCTCATCATGATTATTTTGTACTTGGCGATCGGCAGGCTGCCAATCAAGCCTATCAGCATGCCCAACTCCTGGTGGAGGCGGGCATGGCAGTGTTGTGTGGCGGAGGCGGAGAAGAGACGCTCGATGCGGCACCGTCACTGACTGCTAATGAAGTGTCCAAAGCAACCGACCCTGAGTTGGTCGTGTATCGACCGGGGTATTGCCGGATTGCAAGTTGTGTATCAGAAGGGGTGCTGACCGAAGTCGGTGATTGCAATATTTGTCGTGATTGCGCTCGTCGGTTTGATAGCGGAGAATTAAAGTAGATGAACACAGATAATGATTCTTCGACAGTCGGTGCGGCGAGCAAAACACTAGCGGATACTAGTGCAAAGACGTGTTCACTCGAGTATTTCTGCGAAATGTGCGATTACTATCCGTTATATCCGGTGCATGGTCACTATGAGTGCCCACAGTGTTTCTATAAAACAAAGTGTTGCGAAGGGGCTCCAGCCGAATGAAGCTGGGGCTATTTGCCGGTACCTTTGACCCAATTCACCAAGGGCACATCAGTTTCGCTAAAGCTGCAATAACAGAGGTGGGGCTAGATAGGGTATTATTTATGCCTGAACCACGGCCCAGGGGTAAAACAGGGGTGACGGGCCACAAGCATCGCTTACGGATGGTGGAAATGGCATTAACAGATGAAAAACAGATGGATGCGTACTCTCATTTGGTCGATCAGTTTACGCTAGACAATACCCTTCCCTTCATTTATGAACATTTTACGAACTCCGAGCTGTATATTTTACTTGGCTCAGATACGTTTGCGCACTTGCTTGAATGGCCTGAACTAAAGCGATATGCGAACAGACTGACATTTATTGTTGGTCGCTCATCTGATTCGCTTCAGCTACGTTCGGCGCATTCACGACTGAGGGTTATGCCGTTGTATCACCCCAATAAAGATTATTCATCATCAGACGTCAGGCAGGGCAAAACAAGCGCCTACTTACCCCTGTTAAAATACATACAAGAACATAATTTATACATATAGTTGACATTTGTCAAATAATAGACTATAATGAACTTATCGTTGTGAGGTAATCCAACGACGATACTTAATAATCGAAGCTTACACAACTAAGTTTGTTCTACTTTACGCCTAGGTCGTACCATGTGCTGCAATCTGCAGCCTATAGTTCGACTTAGGCAAAGTGCCATGTTCGACGTACTGCTACCAGCAGGTGACAAAGACTCCATGAAGGAGACTGCCATGTCCCGAGAGGGATTCGTCAGCAAGGAAGACCGGCGCCGCGCTTCGAGCGACGCACGATGGGGCTTCACCCAGATCGTGTTGCTCGTGGTCGCTGCCGTCGTCGTCATCGGCGTGCTCAACTTCACCGGCCTCGTCTTCAAGGGCAAGTTCCTGGACGCCGAGACCAACGTGAAGCGCAACTCGCTCCAGTACGAGACCACGCAGCGGACGTTCATCGACAACGCGATGACGACCGTCGCCGGTCTCGAGGCCGACATCGCCGACCTCCAGGCGACCGACCCGATGACGGACGCCGTCCAGACCCGGATCGACGCCAAGGAGGCCCAGATCAAGGCCGCGGTCAACCAGGCCCACGCCAAGGCCGCCCTCATCGACGAGGACGACCTGTCCGAGGATCAGCGCAGCTGGCTCGGCAGCCACCCTCGGTCCTGACCGACCGACCTGAAGAGACAAGGAAACACTGAAGTGAAGAACATGAAGAAGTGGCGCAGCCTGATGTTGCTGGTCACGATCCTCGCGGTCCTTGCCAGTACGGCTGCTACCTGCGATGGCGAGAGCGATGCCGACAAGCAGAGCCGCGAGCTCAGCGATCGCATCGCCAAGACCTTCGCGGACAACCAGCCGCCGCACGTCTACGACGCCTCACAGGCCGTCGAGAACCTGATCGCCGCGCAAGACGCGATGGCGCTCGGAGCCGATACCTGGACGGTGCAAACCGTCGATGGGAAGGGTGTGATCTTCGAGTGCCCCAGTCGCGGCATCCCCGTGCCGCTGGGTTCGCAGATCACTCCGCCGGAGAAGGTGGTGGATCGTGAAGGTGGTGACGTGACGTTGCCCCAGATCGAGCCCTACGGCCTCTATCCGCCGAGCGACGTGCGTGGCACGCTGGCCAACTGCGTGTTGCCGGACGGCAGCGTCGGTGTCTTCTACTCGGAGCCCGATGTGACGGCCTACACCTTCGACGTCGAGTACGACCCCACCACGGGCAAGTACGAGATCTCCGACAATGCCAAGGCATCGGTCAAGGTGACGCAGGTCACGGAGGAGGAGGTCAACATCCGCGACGCAGAGGGCTAGTCCCTGAGCTGATCATCTCAGATCGATAAGAGCGCGGTGAGTGCAGAGAAAGACTGGAAGGGAAACCTTCACCAAAACAGTCAATCTCTCACTCACCCGCTCATCGAACCAATGTACAGAAGCTACCTTCTGGCCAATGTTTTGATGAGCCACAAGTAAGCAGGGGGTCTATTCTTCGTCTAGTCCCATAGCTTCCATATGGGTCTGTAGGTATGCCAAGTGTTTTTCGCGGAAGTGTTTAAATTCATTCTTACTAATGCCTTTGCGTTTCATAAAGGCGCTAATTTTTTCGCTACCAATATAGTGCGGGAGCATGACGTAGTCGGCGTCTTCTTGGTACAACTCGGCGGCATGTTCGGCGCTATCAGCTGAGCATACAAACACAGCAGAAGGGTTGTTGACTTCAAGCCAGTGGGCAATGTATTTATTGGTTTCAAAGTCGCTCATGGTAGAGACAACCAGGTGGGCTTTGTTTAAGTCTACTTCGTCGAGCAATTCCGGATCGGCTGCATCACCATATATATAGTTGACTCGCTGACTTTCGAGAATCTCGATATTTTCTGGATCGTAATCAACCACAACAAACCGTCGATTCATGGCCTTAAATGTTTTTACAAACTCATGGCCACCTTTTTGATACCCAAATAGCACAATCGGAAAGTGCTGATTAGCATCTCGTTGTTCGAGACGGGTGACTTTTCGTTCAAAGAACTTCAGTTTATTCTCAAATACTCTAAACAACGAGTTATCGTATTTAATAAGGTAGGTAGAGATTGCGAACGTGAGCAGCGCAGTGAGCGTGATAGCCGAATATGCGCGCTCCGAAACGAGCTGGTAACTGAGTGCAGCTACCATAAATACGAGT
>CAYYKI010000037.1:0-4184 GCA_964440975.1 uncultured Candidatus Saccharibacteria bacterium
CCTGCACTCCAGCAGGTCGAAACATATTATATGGACAAACTAGTCCTATCTTCATTAATGACAGTATAGCAAAAAGCTTTGATTATTTGGTCCTTGAAAGTAGCGCCACGATTGACGGGGGTACGATGATCTCCGCCTCGTCTTCACTATCATAGGCAGTTCCACCGTGATTGGTGCTTGCAGATTCATGATATGTCATGGATCCGTATATCGATTTGAGGTGCTCCCGAACTTGCTCGTCATTAAGCCAATGGTCTTGCTTTGTACCAATATGATGTACATGCATAGGTAGCTTGATATTAGGGTGGTGGAACCTAAACATTTCTGTCATCGCCGCGCCATATGTTTTGAGCTCATTGATCTTCCAAAGATGCGCCTCAAAAGCAACAAACCCTGGCTTATCTTCGGGCTTCATGCCTTTAATCTTCGGGTGGGTATCTTTGTAAAAGAAGGTATTCAAAATCCATATGTTTGAAGTTGCTTTGTACATTATCCATCGCCATGGTTGATGTTGCATGAGCCAAAGTGCAAAAAGTATTTTACGACGAGTTGTTTTACTGACGCCAAAATCATCACCATCGGCAATACCGACCACACTAATTAACAGCTCAACTTGACCCTGGAGATCTGGGTGTCGTTGCAGCATGCGTGTCGTCACTATGAATCCATATGATAGCGCCGCAATAGTAATCTTACGATCGCTATAGTGTTCTTTTATAAAAGTTGCGAGATAGTCGGCGTAATTATCGATAGTCGGTTTTTTACCTATCTGATAAAACGTATCCATACCACCAAACCCCGGCAGATCGGGCATGGTTACCGTCCCAAAGCGCGCCAAAAAGTGTACGATACCGTAAAAACGCTCCATGTTTCCATGTATGCCATACACAAACAGTATGTCTCTATCAAGTTCTTTGGCCCTATTTGGGAAAATCATCTTGCGACCCTTCATGCCGTCGATTGATAACGAGGAAACATAGGGTGCGCTGAGTTTGGTAAGTTTTTCAAGCATATGCTTGGTTATACCAGGCTTACGCCTTAGCTGGCAACTTTAGTGCTTTACGACCAATTTTGTGGCGCGAAGCAGAACGTGCGTCATCACTGTGCAGCACTGCGCGCTTGAGTGAACGTTGTCGCGCAGCCAACCAGGGTAACTGAGCACCCATATGCAGTGGCCGCAATTGAAACTGCCCGTCTACGACACTAAGCTCTACATCAGTTGCAACCACAACTTTCTTAAATACAGTTTTTAGATTCATAACTGCCTTTGTTTGATCTATCGGTAGGTTGAGTCGAGCAGGGAAGTAGTATACCGTTCGGGGTAGCTTCTGCCGGTTCATATGTAGATGTGCTACATCGTGCTGTACTTGTAGTCGAGTAGCTAAACTTTGCCGCTCACCCCAAAGTCGCCCAAACCCCTGCGCTATAGCGACTGGAAGCTCTCGGCGCAATATCTTACTTGCTACTCGTTGACGGTATTTACGCAGTGTGGGGATATTTAGTTCACTATTATCCATCATTCCACCAAGATTTATAACAAAATCAACGCGCTGAGTAATATTGGGATATTTCTGTAGCAATTCGCAAATAACAGCGAAGCCATAACCAGCTCCGGCAACAACAAACTTCTGCTTGCCAAAGTGCAACTTTATGATTGAAGCCACGTAATCCGCCAAGGACTCAGTACCTGTATGCATACTGAGCTTAAATAAACTATCCATTCCGCCAAAACCTGGCAGGTCAGGTACGATAACGCCTGCTTTGCTGTGCAAGTACTGTGCGAGCGGATATATCTGCTCCAAGGTTGATTCCGCATCGTAGATAAGCAATATCTGTCGTGATGACTTACGCGGTTTTGGCAAGCTCAACATTCGCCCGCTCAGCCCGTTGACATCGAGTCTCTTTATATGTTTTTTAGGAATGCCCAAAACCCTGCCGCCCCAACTTTTATATTTCTCTACACTTAATATACGATACATTTGACAAGCTGCCTAGACATCTAAATCTGTTATTTTCCACAGTTTTTTGATACAATCGTCGAGTTAAAAACACTAGCAACTGGGAGATCGTCTAGTGGTAGGACACTGGGTTTTGGTCCCAGCAGCGGGGGTTCGAGTCCCTCTCTCCCAGCCAAAAATTCGTAACAGAGTTAGACCCGGTTCCATGACCGGGTTTTGTTTTACCTCTGATCTGTTAACTAACTTCGAATCATTTTCCCTATCTTTACAAAAGGTTCGAACCGTATTCTCGTATAGATTTAAGTGACCCCACACCTGATAAACTCGGTTCTAACCAGACCGTAAACCCTAGAGTGTTTGGACGCTCAATACTGCGACCGCGTTCCATGACCATGGCCTGAAAAGACAAAAAAAGTACCCAGATATGAGCCTTTCATCTACTTAACTTCGAGTGTTCTGTCTCGAATCACGAAGGTGCTCTTGATGTTTTCAACGAGGGCGCCCTGTTCCTTGTATGAGCCTTGCATTAGCACGTAGGTAGAGTACTCGGTCATTGGGTCGAGTTGGCCAAAATCAATGTTTCGTATCTTTAGTGCTGATTCGACTATCCCTGTGTGCCTGAGTGCTTTTCTTGCAAGTTCGTCCGTAATCTCAATCACTTCCGTGTTCTCCGCAATGAAGCTGAGCAACTGTTCCTTCAGGTCTTTTTCATTCATAAATTTCTCCGGGCACTCAGGATCTACCTTGCGTGTGCACCGGTAGTAAACATGCCTGTTTATGCTCCCGTCTAGCAGGTGCTTGAACTTTTCTTCGGCCGTGATGCTTGCCCCACATGACCCGCATTTGAAGATCTCTTTGAACGCGAAGTTTTTGGTGCCCCAAGCAGCCTTGAGTGGGATCAGTCGAGTGTCTTGAATTTGTTCAAATAGCGCTTTGCTAACCAGTGGCGTATGAGCACCTTGGTAGACTTTACCGCTTCCTTCTGGATACTCAAATTCTCCGTGGTAAAAGCTGTTATTTAGAATCACATATACTTGGCTCAGTGTTACGGCTTTCCCAGATTTGTTTGTAAATTTTATGTCATCAAGCCAACGCTTGATTTGCCTTCCGCTCCATCCTTTGCCGGCCTTATCAAATAGCTCGGTTATTATATGTCCACGATCTGGATCAGTCACAATATCTTTTACTCCACTGAATGAACGGTTGATATAACCGACCGGAGCATTTCCTGGTCTCCAGCCCATCTCACACTTTGCCCTAATGCCACGCTTTACGTTAATGCCCCTGTTGTCATTTTCAAGCTTTGCCTGTGAGCAGAGAATCATGAGTAAGAATTTCTCATTAGGATTATCCGTGAATGTTTGAGAGAATGTTCGGATCTGCAGAAGCTTTTTCTTGTCCATTAGATCAACTAATGAGCCCAGATCTCCTGCGCATCTGCTAAGCCTCGAGGCGTCCCAAACAAGACATGCATCATAGTCGCCTCTATCTATTTCTTTAATTAGCTGATTGAAAACCGGTCTTCTGCCAGAGTCTTTCGCCGAATGGCTTTCTTTAAGTACTTTTACAACGTTTAAGCCCTCGCGTTGTGCGAGGGCTTCCATTTCTTTAATTTGCGAATCAATACTCATCGCCTGACGCTCGTCAGACTCGGAAGACTTTCGAGCATACAGGCAGTATTTGAGTGGTTGAGTATTGTTGTCCTGCATGGCTGTACATCAAACAGTACCGCCAACCTATCTATAAAGCTAGTCATTTATTGGGTTATACTATTTACATGAAACCACGCCTTATACAAACATATTTGCCGGATGGCACCCTCGAAGGTGTCCGTATTATCGAGATTAGTGATAGCCCGATAAAAGCTTTCTTAATCCCGAGGCTACAGCTTGGGTCGATAAAGAAGCGCGCAGAACTACTCCAGCCCGCACTCTATTTTTTAATCAGTACTGAAGATTCTAAAGGCTACATTGGTGAAACTGAAAACTTCATACATAGAATGAGAGACCATGAGCAGAAGAAGCAGTTTTGGGATGTGGCAGTCGCAATCGTTTCGCCAACAAATGACCTCGGCAAGACAGATGTTAGATACTTAGAGTCACTTGCAGTGGAACGCGCTCAGTCTGGCAGTATGGATATCGAGAACCGTACCGTGCCCGCTAAGAACAATGTCCACGAGTTCCGTTTGCATATTCTCGAACGCATACTAGATGATAGTCAGTTAAT
>CAYYKI010000038.1:0-2643 GCA_964440975.1 uncultured Candidatus Saccharibacteria bacterium
AATAGTACCAGAACTTTGAAAAATTGTAAATACGTGGTCATAGATGGTTTTTTGTATTTTCTGGACTACTTTTTTGCTAGCCAATTGCAGCGTTGACAATCTGCTGTAATTTACATGTCTGCAGCTAATTCCATAAGTTCTTTAAAGCGCGCAAACTGACTTTGCCGTGCAGGGTGTCGTAGCTTGGCTATTATGACTTTGTTAATTTGGCGAACTCGCTCTCCACTTAAGTTGACGGCCTTGGCAATTTCGTTCCAAGGCTCCTTTTTCATATCGTCATTGAAGCCGCAACGGCGCATAAAAATCATTAGCTCTCGTTCAGTTAAGGCTTCCCGAAGGTAGGTGATTAACTCGTATAACAGGGTGTCGTTATCAACCTCACTATATTGGTGCTCAAAATCGCTGCTAACGACGAAATCGATCAGTGATGCATCGGAACCCTCAGTTTTAAAGTCTGTACTCGTTGGCGTGGCTAACCTGTACATTTCTTCAAGCTCTGCCATGTAGTCTGGATCCCAGCCATGTTTCTCGGCGATAGCTTCATCAGTGGTGCCATTCCTGCGTTCAGTTTGAAGTAATCGGACATCTGCCTCGAGACTATCGCTTTTTATACGTATCAGGCCTCCCTTAAAACGTATAGCACGTAAAATACTCTGTCGGATCCAAAAGGTCGCATAGGTACTAAATTTGAAGCCGCGCTCAGGATCAAACTTATCGACTGCATGGTCAAGTCCGAGGTTACCTTCTTGAATTAAATCCAGCAGCTCTAAAGAGTGTCCTTTTGAGGGATACTTTTTAGCAATGGAGACGACGAGTCGTAAATTCGCCATCACAAACTGTTCTTTAGCAGTTTGTCCCTTGCGATCTGTCCGTCTATCCATGATACGTTGCTCATTTGTGTAGTCTGGTGGTTCGTCGGCTAAACGGGCTCGAGCTTCAGCGCCAAGTCGTATTTGGCGACCAAGGGTTACTTCTTCATCTGGTGTTAGTAGGCGATACTGCCCTATTTGGTTTAAGTAGAGCCGTACCAGATCGTTTTCTTCATATGACGAGCTTGCACGAGATTCGTCACCAGTTCTACTATTATCGACAGCGTTTCGTGATCTTCTGGATCGAGTAGGAGTGCTGTGGTCCATAGTAGATTCACGGTGCGTTGTATCTGGATTATCATCGTTGGTTCCTATAGCGGCTTCAACGACGGCAGCACCATTCTGGCGAGTTTGTTCAACTTGCATGCCAGCCATATCCAGCGGCTCGTCGCGCAGGAGTAATGACAATGGATCCATGGGCAGTTCTAGATCGTGCTCATAATCAGGCTCTCCGCCATATTTTAGAATTTGTTCAACAGTATTGCTCACAGTAACCTCAAGTATGACGGATACTATGAACTATCAGGCAAGTATTCGCAACTTACGCTGCGTATTTGGCATGTTGGTGTAGTGCATCTCGGTTCACGTAGCATAATATAGGCTGGCGGTCCTTAGATCGGAACATTGCCACTGGAAGCGATAAAGAAGTCTAATAAAAACTAGAGCAACACGCTTATCCTTTGCTACACTAGTACGGATGATAGACGCCACCCACAAAGTGCCGCGGGTTGATCTTAAGCGTTTTAAGCGTACAAAAATGATCGCAACCGTTGGGCCTTCAACCAATTCGTATGAAGCAATTTTAAGTATGCTCAAATCTGGTGTAAATGGGTTTCGCTTGAATTTTTCGCACGGGACTCACGAAGAAAAAGCACAGCAGATAGCCTGGATTCGCAAAGCAAGCCTGGAATACGGCAAGCCGGTGGCCATTATTCAGGATTTACAGGGGCCTAAAATTCGCTTAGGAGATTTCGCGGACATAATCAACGTCCGCCGAGGGCACGATTATCTTTTTAGGTATAAGGCTGATTATGACGCGACCGGGGTCATACCAACACAATACGATCTCACCGAAAAAGTAAAACGAGGTGAGCGCATATTCTTGTACGACGGAAAAATACGCATGACTGTTTCGAGCGTTCACATGGGTACGGTTAGCGCTCGAGCAGAAAACGATGGCATCCTCATAGCGCGCAAAGGAATCAACCTACCCGATACTGACTTTGCTGGTGATGTGATTACTAAAAAAGATCGCGTCGATATTGCGTTTGGTGCACAGCAAGATATTGACTTTGTTGCCCAGTCTTTTGTGCAAACCGCAGACGACGTCAAGAAGCTGCGTCGAATACTCTCTAGTGTCGGTAGTACTGCCCGGGTAATAGCCAAGATTGAAACGAAACGAGCGGTAGAAGAAGTAGAGCCTATCGTTGCAGCTGCGGATGCCGTCATGGTCGCGCGCGGTGATTTAGCGATCGAAACAGAGCCAGAGGCCGTCCCGGTGCTACAGCGGCGAATAATTGGATTGTGTTTGAAGTATGCCAAGCTTTCAATCGTAGCGACGCAGATGCTCGCGACGATGACTGAAGAACCTGAGCCAACTCGCGCAGAAGTATCTGACGTCGCAACAGCAGTGCTGGTTAACGCCGATTGTGTAATGCTGTCTGATGAAACCGCGGCCGGCAAATACCCCATAGAGGCGATAAGGATGATGAAAAAGATCATTGTCTATACCCAAGAAAACGCGCCACTAGTTGCCCGATTTAACGATGACACG